>CAZXBK010000097.1:0-17666 GCA_964638765.1 uncultured Synechococcus sp.
GCAGTGTGCATTAGGTGTACAGAAATCAGACGACCTGGGTCGTTAAGGACGACTGTATGTACGCGGTACCAAGGTAGTCCCATAGACTACTCTCCTCCTAAACAATCGTGTCTACTATGACCAAACATTTTCTCATTATTGTTGAGGTTTGGCCGGAATCGACGTTACAACCTTCAAACTATTGCTAGTTCTGGATTGAAACGGCTTTTTAATAGCTATTTTTCTGTAAACCCCCATGAAACATCTTCATAAAAGTTTACAAATCATGGCCTAGAAATTTGTTTTATAAATGCTGTTTGTCACAGGGACAGAAGCTTTATGTCTTCTTCTCTACGGTGTCCTAACGAACTAGAGCCGTTACGACCCTATAGGGAAGATTGTTTAAAGAAGTGTAACTATTGTTAGATGGCTTGGCAAGGGAAATCCCCTAAATGTAACGGCTTATAGGGTCTAACTACTCGCGGTTAGGAGGTCACTGGCTTGGTTGAGCTGGGCGATCGCCTCTTCTGGGGTCATGAGACGTTTAATGGTGACTTGCCCAATATTTGGGGCATTAGCAATCGTGTCGCCGGGACTGACCTCAAGCATCAGAATGGGGTCTTCGACTTGATAGAGCCATAGTTTTTCGCCTTTATTTGCCATCGCAATGTTGGTGCGGTTAATGCGAGGCGATCGCCGCCAGACAGCTGCATCCCACAGTCCACCAAATTCCCAAACGCGACCAATTTGCCATCCTTCTGTGAGAAAAAAGTATTTCATTGAAATTTGCTGGAAAAGTACTCGTCAAAGAAATATTACGAGCTTCTTTCGGTTTTGTATGATTTTTTCGTCACGATCAATAACATGACGGGCAGAGCCGATGGTTACCCGCCATTTATCAAAACCTAGTTTTACGATGGCGAAATAAGCCCTCCCTAGTCGGTCAAGATTTGACAAGTCTGTAAACGGCGGAGAAGAGCGGGGAAATATTCGTAATAGCGTTCGGATTGTAGATAAAACGCTTCATAGGCACAAACGCCACAAGTGGCCTTATCGGCTGTGCTCAAGGCAATAATACGGGTCGCATCTTCGCCGATCCATGGCAGATGACCTTGGGGAGCAGTCGTACTGTAATTAATTTGGTCGGACAACTTCCAAGGAAATGACTCCCGAACTTGCCACTGGGCGGAGCGTTCTACGGGAGTAGTCGGTTCGTACCAACCGAGGCGATCGCCCCACTGATTTACCCAGTCCCGGTGCGTTGTGGCGTTAGCTACTGACGGTGCTAATTGACCTTGAACAGAAAAACCAAATTGACCGCCACTATATTGCCGCCACATGCCATCGAGAACCTGCAAGGTTTCACAGGAAATCTGTTCGGGCTGAACGGGGTCGTAACCGGGCGGAAAGATAGCCGAGAGCACAAACTGACGTGTCACATCATTAGCTAATTGCCAATTTTCTTCCCTGAGGGCAGCTTCTAATTCCTCAAAATTAACAGGCTCAAGCTCTGGTACGGTTTGCGCTACTAGCGGATTAGCGAAGGCTGGATTTTGAACAGCACAAAGAGTACTCAGCAAGACCCCAACTAAACTAAACACAGACCACAAACGGTAAGAGTTCATCGTATTAACCATGACTGAGGTGTTAGCAAAAACCGAGCGAGATATCCCTGATTAAAAGTATTTAAGTTTGAGTGAGCAGCCGATTAAAACTTAGAGCAATTAATTCTCTAGAGCAAAGGGCGATCGCTGAACACAACCACTTCGGCTTTCTCATTTGAGAGGCTAGCAGCGCTGAGTTGCGTCCGATTAGTACCCAATTTTTTGGTTGTGACGCTATCTCCCAACAAACCAAGGAAATCATCAACAGGATTTAAACGGCAAGTGTCATCTGCGGCAGCTTCGCTGAGGTAATGGGTCGGAATAATAACCTTAGGACTCAACAAATCAAGTGCCTTGACAGCTTGGCTAGGCAAATAACCCTTCGGAGGGAAAGGCGGAGAACTATTGACATGGGCATCAGTACCACCAACAGGGAGCATCACGACATCTGCTGCACCACCTGTCAAAATGAAGTCGTCAATATCAACTTCTTCGCCAGCACCACCTAAGTGAAGGAAGCCAACGCCCGCCATTGTCCAGCTCCAAGCAACATTGCCGGGGAAGCGCCAGCCACGATAACGCTCGATATTAGCGTGGTCGATACTAATGCCGTTGAAGACGATGCCTTCTGCTTCAAACTGCCCAGCCTGCCACAGGATAGTGGGATTACCTTTGAGATTTTCGATATAACCTTCGTCAAATAGCTGACTTGTGATCAAGACAATATCGGCTTCGGGGAAGCTATCGCTATAGCCCGCAGTACAGCCGTCAGCTCTGTAGGGATTAATTAAAATTCTGACACCGTTACCGCGAATGAAAAAGCAGGTGTGTCCATACCATTGCACGGAGACAGAGCCTGTGTGAGCTTGGGCTGCTCGGTTGCCATTAAACAAAGAATAGCTGGCGATCGCCCCTAACGCAGAAGCACTAGCGGTTTGAATAAACTGTCGACGTTTCATGGTGTAACGAAAAAATCCTCTACGAAGTTTAATGAGCAAATTTAGTGAGCAAGTTCAGGAGCAGGTTTAATGGCGGCAAGAAAATTACGTAATAAAGACTTACCAGCAGTGGTCAAAATACTTTCCGGGTGAAATTGTACCCCTTGTACGTGGGGGTAGTCGCGGTGGCGTACACCCATGATGGTTCCGTCATCTACTTGCGCGGTAACTTCCAGACAATCGGGGCAACTTTCTTTTTCGATGACGAGGCTATGGTAGCGAGTCGCCGGAAATGGATTGTCTAATCCCTCAAACACGCCTTGATTTGTGTGGTGAATTTGAGAAATTTTGCCGTGCATCAGCACAGGTGCACCGATAATCTTTCCTCCAAAGATTTGACCAATACTTTGATGCCCTAGACAGACACCGAGAATAGGAAGTTCCTTGCCTAGTTCGCGAATAATGTCTAGAGATACGCCAGCATCATCAGGACGGCCAGGGCCAGGGGAAATAACGATGCCATCGGGATTTTTGGCGCGGATCTCAGCGAGGTTAATTTTGTCGTTGCGATAAACCTCTATTTCGCTGGCAACGGGTAATTCTCGACCGAGTTCGCCGAGGTATTGCACGAGGTTGTAGGTAAAACTGTCGTAGTTATCGATAACGATAATCAAGGGGGTTAATCTCCTTATAGCAACGGTTTAGGAAGTAAGCATGGTACGGAAATGGGGAAATGAGATCAATACGGCAACGGCTAGTGAGGCGATCGCCCCAATGAGGACAGCAGCAGCGGCACAATCTTTCGCGATTTTGGCTAGCTCGTGATAGGTCTGTTGCACGGTCAGATCGACAACGGATTCTAGGGCGGTATTAATCAGTTCGAGCACTAACACTAGAGCAACCATTGCGGTGAGGACGGCGGATTCTAAGAAACTCAGCGACAGAACAAAACACATTGTCCAGACAAAAATTGCAATACCCAGGTGAATCCTAAAGTTACGCTGGGTCTGGGTTGCATAAACGATGCCCTGCCACGCATAACGAAAACTCGCAAATAAATCCGGTGCCACTTTCCAAGCCAAGGAACGCCGTTCTGTGCTTTTTTGCAATGTTTTTTGTTTTTCCTGCGTCATCTCACCCCTAGGGATAAATCCACCCCATTATGGAATAAGTTGCACTTTTCGCAAGAGTACGGCTTGACGATTTAGCATTTTTTCGAGACTGTCGTCGTCGGGATGATCCCAGCCCAAAAGATGCAATAACCCATGACTCACCAGCCAGCCCAATTCGATTTGCAAACTATGGTCACGGGCGATCGCCTGACGTTTGGCGGTGTCTGTGGAAACAATAATATCCCCAAGATATAAAGGTTCTTCCTCCGGGAGAGACATGCCTAAACTATCTTCTAGGGCAGCAAAGGACAGCACATCAGTGGGTTGATCCTTTTGGCGATATTGGGCATTGAGCTGATGGATTTCTGCATCATCAGTAAACCGCAACGTCACTTCGTAGCCAGTAGCAGAAGGCAAGGTTGTTTCTAAATCTCCCAGCCAAGCACTTATCCACGTTTGCCACGGGGCGATCGCCAACTCTTTGAGATCTTCGCCAGTATTGTTTTCCACAAAAATCTCGCTATTCATGACTTAGCGCGTGAGATAAGCCATTAATACGAAAAAGCCAAGTAACCCTGCTGTGGTGAGTGAAAAATGATAAATCGACTTGCCACCTTTGCGCACCATATTACGCATCGCCAGCTTGACATAACTCGGCTTGGGCTCAGTATTTTCAGCAGTCGCTTCGGGTGTGTCCGTTGTCGGCTCAGTAACGGGCTTAGTCTCAGTCATAATGCCAAAACAAAAATTTTGTTAGTGAAAATGAATCGACTCTAATGTAACAGTTCGTTGCGTTGGTCGGTTGGTCGCCATCAGTATCAGCGTCTAAATTCTTACGTCGGCGATCGCCCCTCCCTTGTAAACTATGATCCCAAAGCGGTTTGAGGGGAAGTTATGCGAATTTTAATCATGGGTGGCACTCGTTTTATCGGTGTGTACCTCACTCAAGTTTTATTAGAAGCGGGTCACGAGGTAGTTCATTTTAATCGCGGCAATCACCCAGCTCCTGAAGGGGTTCGGCAAATCCAAGGCGATCGCAAAGATCCAGCGCAGCTAAAGGAGAAACTAAGTAACGAATCCTTTGACGCTGTTTTTGATAACAATGGTCGCGAATTAGCCCATACCCAGCCCCTCGCAGAAATCTTTGCAGGCAAGGTAAAACACTTCGTTTACGTCAGTTCGGCAGGTGTTTATCTACCCACGACCCAGCCGCCTCACAAGGAAGATGATGCCGTTGACCCCAACAGCCGCCACAAGGGAAAACACGAAACCGAAGCCTATTTAGCCGCCAGTGATTTGCCTTGGACATCCATCCGCCCGACCTACATTTACGGTTCAAAAAATTACAACGATCTTGAGGCTTGGTTCTTTGATCGTATTACTCGCGATCGCCCGATTCCGATTCCCGGTAATGGTCCATTTATTACGCAATTTGGACACTGCTATGATCTTGCAACGGCAATGGCAGCCGTCCTTGGCAACGAGAAAGCGATTGGGCAAATTTATAATATTTCCGGCGATCGCTTTGTTACCTTTACGGGATTGGCTCAAGCTTGTGCAGAGGCAGCGGGCAAAAATCTCGATGATATCGAACTCGTTTATTACGACCCGGCAGAATTTAGTTTTGGCAAACGCAAAGCTTTCCCTGTGCGATCACAACATTTCATGGCAGATATCAGCAAGGCGTTAAATGATCTCGATTGGACACCGAAATACGATTTAATTTCTGGTTTAAAGGAGTCTTTTGAAAATGATTATCTTGCTTCTGGACGGGATAAAACGGACATTGATTTCTCGACTGATGACCAAATTTTAGGGAAATAAACTCTAGGCAAATGACCCAAACTATTTATCTCCACGGTTTTGCCTCTAGCCCTCTATCTCGCAAAGCTCAGTATTTTTTAGAGCGATCGCCGGATTTGATTCTGCCGGATCTAAACCAAGATGACTTTGGTTCTTTGACGGTTAGCCGCCAAATCGAACAGGTGCGGGCATTACTGACAGAACCGAGCTATATTATCGGGTCTAGTTTAGGGGGATTAACGGCAGCATTACTGGCAGAAAAATATCCCGATCTTGTCAAAAAAATCATTCTGCTGGCTCCGGCTTTCCAATTCACAAAAAAATGGCGTGATCGCCTCGGTAAAGATCTTCTCGAACGTTGGCAAAATGAGGGGATTTTTCCGATTTACCATTACAGTTACAAAAAGGAAATGCTATTGCATTACGAGTTTTTTCGGGATGCTGAAATCTATAGTCACTACGATTTCCAGAATCAAATTCCAACTTTGATTTTGCACGGCATGAATGATGAAACTGTTCCGATTAAAGTGAGTGAAGAATACGCAGCGGAAAAAGATTGGGTCAAGTTCGTTGCCCTCGATAGTGACCACAGTTTGGGCGATCGCCTGCCGGAACTTTTTCAAAAGAGCCAAGACTTTTTAGCAGAACATTAAGACCAACATTCGGACGATAGGGAGAGCAAAAATGCGGATATTGTGCCTGAGTAATGGTCACGGTGAAGATGCGATCGCCGTACAGGTTTTAGAGCAAATTCAAGCGCAAAATCCCGACATCAGTCTTGCCGCTCTACCCATTGTTGGTACAGGTCACGCCTACCAAAAACTCGATATTCCAATTGTTGGGCGCACTCAGCAAATGCCTTCCGGCGGTTTTGTCTACATGGACAATCGTCAACTGGCGCGAGACATTCGAGGCGGTCTGCTCAAACTCACTTGGCAACAATACAAAGCTGTCAAAAAATGGACAAAAGCCACTGATGAACAATCATTAATTTTGGCAGTGGGTGATATTGTACCGCTCATTTTTTCGCTACTAAGTGGCGCAAATTATGCCTTTATCGGCACAGCAAAATCAGAATATTATTTGCGGGACAGTGACGGACAATGGCTATCTAAAACATCGGGCTTAGAAAAATGGTTTGGCTCCGTTTATCTCCCGTGGGAACGGTGGCTGCTGAGTCGCAAGAAATGTCTAGCTGTTTACCCGCGCGATCGCCTAACCACAGATATTTTGAAAAAGTATGGCATTACAGCAATTAATCTTGGCAATCCGATGATGGATGGTTTAGAGCCGCCAACATTAGAGTTAGACGAAGAAGAACGCACTTTAACCGCTGTTCTATTACCGGGTTCGCGTCCACCGGAAGCATTACATAATTGGCGAAAAATTCTCGTCGCAGTGCAAGCTTTAGTGGAGCAATACCGGACAATTAACTTTATTGCGGCGATCGCCCCCAGTTTAAACACGGAAGAATTCTGTGACGCTCTCAGCACATTCAACTGGCAGCCCACCCAAAATATTCCCCAAGATTTACAATTTGACGACCCAGAAATCCAAGCATTTACCCAAGGAAAATCGACCCTGATCATTTCTCAAAACAATTACGCGAAAAACCTACATCGCGCTGATTTGGCGATCGCCATGGCAGGCACAGCAACAGAACAATTTGTCGGTTTAGGGAAACCCGCTTTTACGATTGTCGGTGAAGGCCCTCAATTTACGCCTGCTTTCGCCGAAGCCCAAACTCGTTTACTGGGTCATTCTGTTATTTTGCTAGAGAAACCAGAGGCGATCGCCCCCAAACTTCAAGCTCTTCTGCAAAAGCCAGACGTTCTGCAAAATATTGCCGCCAATGGTCAACAGCGCATGGGAAAACCGGGAGCCGCCCAACGCATTGCCGCCCACCTACTCAACTTGTTTTAATTTGTTGCTACTTTTTTCAGCTTCGGAAAAGCAGATCGATCCGCCATATCCGTCGCAAAGGTTTCCACATCATTTGGGTCTAAATGCTGGAGCTGCGATAACAGGCGATCGCCCTTTTCAATAAAATCGACAATATCGAAGCCTGCGTAAACCTCTTCCTCACTGGTTCGCAACCGCCGCAAACCTTCACCCACTAAAATCGTCGCCCCGCGCAAATTACCATTGCCGAGATGGTAGCAACCCACCGCAATTTGCAAAATACCTTGGTACAAAGACTTTTCAGGCTCCATAGCCTCAAACCATAGAGCCTCAAGGGTGTCGTGGTAGCGATACAAGTCCTGTTCATTGAGCTGACGAACACCGTCAAAAAAAGATGAGGGAACTTCCACCGTTCCTAGCCCTTCATTTTATTTGTAACTTCTTTGATGTAATCAAGCTCAATATCCTGCTGCTCACCAGCAAAATCATTATCCTCGGTGATAAAGAGCATACAGTGGCAGTCATTGCGCTCACGCATGGGGACGCAAGGGCAATTCCAAAAGGCATCTTTTACTTCCGCTTCTTTATCTTCGTAGTGACGACAAGGACAAAGGGGAGCACCTAATTCTTCTTTATGCTTCGCTAAACCTTCAATCACCACTGCTGTCACAGAAGGATCAACACAAAAATACGTGTCAGTGCGTTTCGCATACTTTTCGGCAAAGTTTTTCATCAACTCTAATGCCTTGTCGGAAGCTGTATTCTCAGCAGTCATCGCAATTTTTTTTATGAAGTGTTTTATTCGTTTATCTAACCTATACGATAGTACGGTTTTGTGAATTTCCTCAACCGCTACGCTCGTCGTCAACAAACTTCGTTAGGATTGGATCACTTGCCCACGATTAGGCGATCGCCCTGCCACGATGTATCAAAAATCACAATAATTACCAAGATCCAAAATTCATAAGAAAAACTTAAGATTTATACAAGCAAAAGTAATACAATTACTGGGGTGTTTATTCCACTACGTAACGAAACACTTAATGTTGTGAGGGAAATCCAATGACAGGTTTAATTGTTTTTGCCATTTACGCCGTTGCTTTGAGTTCAGTTTTTTATTATCTCAAGCAGCCCTACAGCCGCGATTGGTGGCTCAAGATCACGACAGCAAAGCCCCGTTGCATTTACTATTTTGGGCCTTTCCACAGTCAACAGGAAGCCAATGACAATGTTGCGGGCTATCGCACTGACTTAGAAGGGGAAAAGGCAAAAATTGTTCAAGTCAAATTGAACCAATGTTATCCACCAGCCCAGTTAACCTTTTGTCCTGACGAAGCTTAAAGTACAAATTTCAACTTAGGCGCAGGACACCCAAGAAATTCTAGACAACTCGGTTGGTGACATTAACCAATGCACCAAATATGAGACAGACTCTTTTCTGTTTCGCCGCCCTAGCTGTAGGCTCGCCATACACCGATTAGCACGCCTTGGATTTGAACATCAGCGGGATTTGTCTTAATGGGCTGATAATTAGAGTTGGCAGGCTTTAGCAAAATGTAGTCATTTTCCCGATGGAAATGTTTTAATGTCGTCCCATAGCCGTCCACACGCGCCGCAACGATCGCCCCATTTTTTACTCGTTCTGGTTCGACGACTTTTTCCATAATCGCAAAATCACCTTCGGTAATGAAGTCTTCGATCATGCTATCGCCAGTCACTCTCAAGGCGTAACAATTTGAATCATCCAAACCAGCCAGCATCAATTTGTCTGTTTGGTCATCAGTAAAAGGTTCGACCAAACCACCAGCGGCAATACTTCCCAAAATCTGAACGCCTTCGTTTTGGGGAGGATACAAAATCTTGAGTGTACGAGCTTGCCCGTCAATCCAATCAATATATTTTTTCTTCCGCAACCGTTCGAGGCGACTTTGAATCGGAGCGGGAGATTTTAGTTTCATCGCCGTCATCATCTGACGAATTGAAGGGGAATGCTGGTGCTCACGAATATATTCAACTAGCCAGTCGTGTAGTTCTTTTTGGGCTTTGGTTAGTTTTTCCATAATTTTCTAGTGCGGCGATCGCCCTAAAGTGTCGCTCAGAACATTGGTACTAGATCAATCATGCCACGAAATTCGTTAAAAACATATGAACTGACGAAAATTTGTACTAAGTTGCACTTTTTCCTACTTACTTTTGTGAATATTGAATTATCTCAATCGTGAAAAATCACCTAAAAAACAAGAAAACTAATCAGTCTATTCTCTTCAAATAACAGGGCGATCGCCCGACTTTTCTAACTAGAAAAAAAGATTGAGCGACAATCGGAATTATGAATTCTTTGATTGACTACCAATTAAATCTGGCTCTACCGTCGGTAAAAACGGCGCTTCTGTACCCGTGACATTATTTTGGTGCTGGTAGAGTTCTGCCGGCTGAGAATGTTGTGGTAAGTCAGCTTGGGGGTCACCGGAAGGTAACCATTTCACAAAAATCAGTGGCAATAGTGTCGTCAAATTTGTGATCGTAACCAGTAGCCACATGTGCTCAAAATTTGTCTCCGTCACGCCGAGCCACGCCGTTAGCAGGCCACCCAACTCATGGGAAAGCAAACCAGCCAAATTCCAAATGGACATGAGTAACGCAAACATCGTCGCCTCCACGCCCTCTGGACAAAGCCGCGCCGACAAAACCAGCACAGGCATAAAGGCAATTTGTCCTGTCATCGTCAGCACAAGGTTGTCACCCAAACTGAACCAACGATCATCGATACCAATGGCGCGGTTGGCATGGGTCACCAAAATCAGCGTCGTAAAACCGAGTACACAAGAAATGACGGTACTCCATCCCAAAATATTGCGGAAAGAAACCTGCTTTAAATACTTCTGATAAATTCCAATACCAACAAGGGCGGCAATGCTCGTCACTAACCGAACACGCCCCAAAAATTCGGGATTAAACTCTAGCTCGTTGGTCGCAAAGAAGAAAAATGCGGAGTCTGCACTGGGCGTTGCTTGCCACAAAAAGACAAAAGCTGTCGGCAATAAAATAGCCTTTTGGCGCATCGTATTCCACAAAATTTTAATTTGACCACCGATATTCGCAGTCGTCGCTTTAATGGACGTGGATGGTCGAGGTTGCTCCACAATCAACAGGGCGATCGCCGAAACAAGTAGCGGAAAACAAGCCGTAATTCCGAACACAATGCGCGTACTAAATTGCTCTAGCAGCCAGCCACTGAGATAGGCCGTAACCAAACTACCCACAGCCGATACTGCCCAAGTTAAAGACTGCAACGAACCCACTCGATCCAGAGACTCCTCCCGCGCTCGCTCAACCACGACAGAGTCCACAATTACGTCACTAATCGCCACGGAGAGTGAACTAAGGATAATCATTGTTGCGGCGAGCCAAGCTGTATCGACAAAAGTCGCCATGGCAAACCACGCAAAACAACCCAACAATCCTGAAATGATGAGGTAAGATCTGCGTCGGTAACCAAATAGTGGAAAGCCGTCAGAGAGAAAACCAAATAACGGTTTGATTACCCAAGGAAAAGCCGCCAAACCTGTTAGAGCTGCAACCTTCGCTGGCGTTAAATTCAGATCATCTTTGAGAAAAAAGCTAACGGCAAGGCGAGATAAATTTAGGATGCCCTGCACAAAATACACCGTCAAAATTGCGAACAATTCTGGGGTAACGCGCTGCCCAAACAGCTCAATCTTGTTTAGCTTTTTTAAAACACTCATTAATGTCGATGCGAGTAAAGTTTTGTAAATACTTACTCCAGTATAGTCAAGACTCCCCAGTAGCTGCCTAGATTAGTCCCTGGCCTGATGCGGTAAAGTCTTTCACTGTTTTCTCTGAGAGGCTGTGGGTCGTCATCGCTTTTAGTAGCTCAAAGGGGATGGTGATATGATCAGCGCCTGCTAGCATTGCGGCACTAATCTCAGCAGGAGATTTCAGACTTGCCGCCAAAATTGTCGTTTCACTGCCTTGCAAAATCGCTTTCATATTTCGCACTAACTCACAACCGTCACCCTGTAATCTTGTGGCGCGATTCACGTAGGCGATCGCATATTTAGCACCACCTTCAGCAGCGATGAGAGCTTGGGTTGGATGATAAATCGCGGTAACAGAACAGCTAATTTCCGACGAAAGTTTCGGTAACGCCTCAAAGCCAGTGGCTGTCGCCGGAATTTTCAAAACTAACTTGCCACCGATTAAATCCTTCGCGATGTGAGCCTCGCGGATCATGTCATCAACGGTTTGACTTACGAGCTGGTAATACAATTCGCCATCAGTTACATTGGCCAAGGTTTGTAGCGTCGCCGCTGGCTTAGTTTCGCTTTTCGCCAGTAGGGTTGGGTTTGTTGTGATGCCTTTGACCCATCCCCACGACATTGCCTGAGATGCTTCGGTGGCGATCGCCGAATCTAAATAAATCATGCTTTGTTTTCCGTAAACAAAATCCCCTGAATTTTACTCCCATTTTTGATACTGCCCAGACATTCATCAAACAAGACTCGTGAAATTATTTACCCAATAAAAAACCCTCCAGTTTTCACTAGAGGGATTTTGAAATGATGAAAATATCAAGCTTCAAATCTTGAATCTAAATTTGCGGCGATCGCCTAGATTCCACGTTTTACAGAGATATTGACGCTATCAAATTCCTTAGTAAGACGAGTTTTGAGTTTGTTAGGCAAAGGGCGATTACCAAAGGAACTGTAATAACCAGCAAGGGCGTTTAAAGCTGTTTGCATGGTGGTGAAAGAACGCAAGCCAGAAACTTTGCTATCTCGGCGGTAACGGGACATGTACTCATTCATCTGTTGGCGGGCTTCTGCTTGAACCTCGCTGCGGTTAGGCGCATCAGCGGGAAGGTCGATCGCCGTAGTTAGATTTTCGACAACGAGTAACGTGTCATCGACATACTTGCCTGTTAGACCAGTAGGAGTTTCGCCGCTACAACCAGCAAGACCAGCAAAACTTACAGTCACAACTAAAACAAGTGCCACGAGGCGAGACAAAATCCGTCTTAACATAGTTTTTTTGTATAAACAGCGTTCTTAGAAAACAGCTTTTATCCTACCGCGAAATCCTAGGTTTATGAGATTCAGCGACGAAATTAGCATGCACAGGTGTAAAAGCTAAATTCTAAAGTGAGCCAACCTCGAAGGAAATAATAGACAGTACCAAAAAAATCTTCGACCACTTTAGTGGAAACATAAAGAGCGTCTATGGAAGGGATAACATCAAGCACCTGAAATTCTGGTTTTAGTGCCTCATTATTCTTGGAGTAACTGTAAAAATCCGTTGGTTGGGGAATGACGTTTAAACCCTCTTTTTTGAAGGCAAAGTAACTACGAGCCATATTAATTGCTGAAGTGACGAGCAAAATCTGTTGACCTTCTAGGTTACGTTCTTCGAGTAACTTGGCAATATTTTCAGCACTGGAACGAATATCTCGACTTTTTCGATCCAAGATAATCGCTCCTTCGGGAACACCACGTGCCCTTAAAAATCTTTCGATATCTTCAGCTTCAAAGCGGTCTTTTTCTTCCCCGGCTAAATCTTGCCGTACACCCGCACTCACAATGACATTAGGACGAGACTGGGCATTGTATAGCTGCGCTGTATACAACAGGCGATCGCCACGGTCTGTCAGCTGAATATTTGAACCACCGGGCAAGTTGACACGCGTTGTGTCTTGGCCGAGCAAAACGATCAAACTTGTCGGAATATTTTGGAATCTCTGCGCTGCGACAGCACTGCCGTGCTCATAAGTTCGCACCAGTTCTTTACTGATGACGGGCATACTCAGTAAAAATAAACAGACCACAGCAAAGGACAGCAGTGTTTTCGAACTCTTTGCATCCGCCCCACGAAAAATGCCCACAAGGGTGACAATTAGTAGGAACAAAGCAAGAGTCAGGGGCTTAAATGGCAAAATCAGAACTTGCCAAATTGCTTCAGGGATTTGTTGAGATGGCTCGTAAAACGCCAATAAAATGACAACAAAAACCAACGCACCACCGATAAAGGTAAAGAGGCTTTTGGGAATAAATTTGAGTAGTAGCCAGTAAACTAAATAGCCTGCTGCGAGCCACAGCAACACCCGAACTAAAAGCAAGATCATATAACTGCAAGAAGGCGATCACGAGTAAGTCCGTTTACATTATCTGATCAGATCTTTGCTTTCAATCAAATTTGCAATGATTTTGTGTATTTTCTGCTTTTTCCGCAACTATTTTCACTAAACGGCGGACAATGGCGGCAATGCAGTTGTCGGTTCTACGGAATCAGCATCGGTCACAGTCAAGTTAGTTCCCGGTGCACCATTACTATCCAAATGTTGCTCGAAGAACGTTTCACAATGATTGTGCTCATCGGCAATAACAACTTTGGCACAATGGCCATTTTCTAAAACTTCAGCTCGCTCTCTGGTTTCATAGGCCGCCACAATCAGGCGATCACCGGGATTACATAAATGGGCAGCAGCGCCGTTAAGACAGACAACACCACTCCCAGCCTCTCCCGGCAAAACGTAGGTAGTAAGACGATTGCCGTTTTCGAGGTTCCAGATATGTACCTCTTCTAGGGGCAAAATTCCCACTTGTTCGATGAGCGTTCGATCAATGGTGATGCTACCAACATATTCTAGCTTTGCCTCTGTGACCCGTAGATGATGCAATTTTGCGTGCATGAGTTTGATCTGAGCCATAGCAAAGGAAAAGTTAACGGTAAAAGTATTCGTCTCGAAAAAATTAAAGTCGGATTATCATGCCCACATCGAGCAACTTTAGCCAATGGCCCTAAGCGCTCTGTTTTACCCAATCGACGAAATTCGCCAAAATCTTTAAGCCAATATCAGCAGACTTTTCGGGGTGAAACTGCATAGCCATGAGATTATCTTTGGCGATCGCCGCTGTTACTGTCTGGGAACCGTGGGTCACTGTCGCCGCATTTACTGCTTTGTCTGTAGGTTCGACATAGAAAGAGTGCACAAAGTAAACGTAAGGATCTGCTGTCAAATCTTGCCATAAGGGCAAATTTTGTTGCTTAATTTCTAGTTGATTCCAACCCATATGGGGAATTGTGATGCCTACTTCCGGTTGAAATCGTTTTACTGTACCGGGAATAATTCCTAGACCTTTTTCTTTGCCTTCGTCAGACGCTTCAAACAAAATCTGTAAGCCCAAGCAAATCCCGAGAAAGGGCTTACCGCTCTCAACAGCTTTCTGAATCGGTTCTTCTAAATGGCGATCGCGAATATGCTGCATTGCTGGGTCAAATGCACCCACACCGGGTAATAAAACAGCATCTGCCGCCAACAAAACATCTACTTGATCGGTGACAACGGGTGTCGCTCCAGCGTTTTCTAAACCCTTACAGGCAGAGTGGAGATTACCCATGTCGTAATCAACGACTGCGATTTTGACCATTTAACTGTACTAGTTGCAAAAAAGTTAAAGATACAATACTGATCGTGAGATGTCGACTTTTCCAAGAAAGGTCACAACCTAGATAGCAATCTCGGCGATCGCCTCAGTTTCTAGCCACTCGTACAACCGACGATTAACTGCTTCAAGGAATGTCGAGGAAAGTACCCGCACTTCCAGAGTGCCATCAACACGGGCATAAACCTTGGATTGGTCATAGTTGTTATGTCCAAACTCTAATCGATGTATGGAGCCATCGTTGAAGCGTAGGGCAACCGACGCAAAAGGTTCATCTAGCCCATAGTCCACAAGGTTTTCAGGGGCGACTTCGAAAGACTTACTGGGCCGATGGCTCGTTAAAAGACTGATGAGCTGCTGGATCTTAACGCGGCTTACGGGAGCGACTTGGGGGGCCACCATTTGCCAGCTAGAATCGGGAGAATCTTTGCGCTCAAATTCTAATGTTTCGCCTTGCACCAAAATGGTGAAACCGATGAGCTGCATTTCAGCAATGCTAAACAAGGGATGAAAATCCACAGACTCCGCTACGGGTGTCGGAAATAAATGACTGAGGGCGATCGCCAAACCACCACAGAAAATGGCGGCTAACAAACAGACCAATGTGCGACGCTGTAACCCTGTCATGATTTATCCTCTTGCGTAACTTTATCCTGCAAATAAGTGACTAGCGCTTGTAAACCCAAGATATAGCTATCTTTGCCAAAGCCACAAATTTGACCAATAGCAATCGGGGCTATGTATGAATGGTGCCGAAAAGCTTCACGTCTATGAATATTACTTAGATGCACCTCTACCGTAGGAATACCAACACCACTAATAGCATCACGCAGAGCAACACTTGTGTGGGTATAGGCGGCAGGGTTAATTAACAACCCATCTACTTCTCTAAATGCCTTCTGAATCCGATCAACCAAATCACCTTCATGATTCGACTGAAAAGTTTCTAAAGCCACATCAAGCTTTTCCGCTTCTAAGCTTAGCTGCGTATTAATTTGAGAAAGGGTCAAAGAACCGTAAATTTCAGGCTCTCTGACCCCCAGCATATTCAAGTTGGGCCCGTGAATTGCAAGTATCTTCAACTGCTTCACTGAAATATCAACCCAAAACTAGAATCTATTAAAATTGCCGAACTTCAATAACTTAGTAACGACGACGGCGGTCATTTACAGGAATCGGAATTAGTTCAGGTTCGGGCTCAGCAGTAGGACCAAGAAGAGTCTCGATTACTTTACCAGCCCACTCTTTGAGTTTTTCTAGCACTTTTTCGATATAACCCATCTAAAAGAAAACTCCTGTAATCTCTATGTGCTTTAGATCTATCTAATCACAAATCAAATGATCTAGAACACGTTGTCTTTATAGATATATTAAGAATAGCACAACTTTTTGAGGCAGGGGCAGGCCAAGCATCGGATAACCGCCCTTTACCTTGCGTTTTATTAAGCTACATCAAGCGCCTCAATATCTCTTTAGGATACGCAATGTTAGACAGCGAGGAGTTTTCGGCGTAAGCCGTCGAGGGCATCACAAGCACTTAAGAACCGAATCAAATCTCGCGCTCGATTTTCGCCGTAATAGAAGGTTTTACTCGTTGCTTGATGATCTGGGTCGGCCCAAGCGATACAAACCATACCTACTGGTTTTGCTGTGTCATCGCTCTTAGGCCCTGCAATACCACTAATGGCGATCGCCCAATCGGTTTGCAGATGTTTTTTGACGCCTAGTGCCATTTGCTCTGCCACTGTTTCACTAACGGCACCGACAGTCGCAAGGTCTTCTGGACTCACGCCCAATACATTTTCTTTAATGCGGTTTTGATAGGCGATAACGCCACCAATGAAATAGTTCGAGCTGCCCGATACAGTTGTAATCATTGACCCCAGTCCCCCAGCTGTACAGGATTCTGCCACACTTAGAGTTTGTTGACGCTCATTAAGTAGTTTGCCGACAACACTCGCTAGGCTTTCATCGTCAGACCCAAAGTAATCCAGTCCGGCGATCGCCTTAATCTCTTCTACCGTTGGCGCAATGAGTGTTTTGGCCGCTGCAATAGAATCAGCTTTTGCCGATACGCGTAACTTCACTTCTCCTTTTGAGGCATAGGGAGCCACAGTAGGATTATCTTGATCAAATAGATGATTTACCTTACTAGCAAGGGTTGACTCGCCAGTACCTCGAAAGCGCATCATCTCGCTATGAATGACAGCTTGTCCCCAGCCCTGGGATTTGAGAAAAGGGACGGCTGTTTCCCGCCACATCCGATGCATCTCATAGGGAACACCGGGAAAAGTAAAAATCGTCAAATCTTCCCTTGGTTGCCAAATCATCCCCGGAGCTGTGCCAATGGGATTCCATAAAATATCTGCACCTTCAGGGACTAAAGCTTGTTTACGGTTGCTCGGCACCATCGTGCGTCCACGCTTCGCAAATTTTTCGCTGATATCTTGAATAATTTCTGGTTGCTCAACCAGCTTTGTCTCGAAATAAGAGGCGATCGCCTCGGTAGTGAGATCATCAGGCGTTGGCCCGAGACCTCCGGTAAAAATCAAAATCTTTGACTGGCGGGCGATCGCAAGGTCAAGCAGAGAATGAATACGCGCAATATTATCCCCAACCACCGACTGGAAAAAATGAGGAATACCTAAATTTGCCAGCTCTTTCGCCAAAAACTGACTATTACTATTAACAATGTCGCCCAACAAAATTTCTGAGCCGACACAGATAATCTCAGCCGCCATCTAACCTTCTCCTCTACAGGAATTAAATTTCCAAACTATTTAAAAATAGGCATCAAAAAAGCCCACAACAGGACTTGAACCTGCGACCGGCTGATTACAAATCAGCTGCTCTACCAACTGAGCTACG
>CAZXBK010000098.1:0-17607 GCA_964638765.1 uncultured Synechococcus sp.
AGTGTCCCGGAAGCCATTTTAAACAAACGCCAAAAACTGTATCCCGGCGATTTAGAGGTGATTCGCCAACGCTTTGCTGTCGCGAAACGTACGCTGCAATGGGAATGCGCCCAGCAAAAATTTCAATATTTAGTCGAACATCCCCACGCCCACAAAAATGGCGAAGAGGCTTGTCCCCACTGCGAAAGTATTCGCCAAATGGATGAAGAGGTAAATGCAACCTTAGATCAACTAGACGAATATCTCGAATTGGTGGAAAAGTTTAATCGTCCCGAGGCGATCGCCACGAAGCAATTTGAAATTTTATCGGAGCAGGTTTTTTATGAGTTTACTAAGCTTGCCGAGTATCGTTACCGCGATGTCGATGGTCAACTAAAGGCTATTGTCAGCGAAGCAGATCTAGAACAACTGCTTTTACCACGGGGTAATTTAAATCCAGAAGAACGGCAGGCGATCGAATCCCACGTTAGCCAAACCTACGAATTTTTAAAGGAAATTCCTTGGACAAAGGAGCTCAAAAACGTCCCCAACCTCGCCTATGGACACCACGAAAAACTTGATGGTTCAGGCTATCCTCGCGGTCTTAAGGGTGACGAAATTCCGATTCAAACACAAATGATGACGATCGCCGACATTTATGATGCCCTCACCGCAGCGGATCGCCCCTACAAAAAGCCTTTGCCTGTCCATGTGGTCATCAGAATTTTGCGGGAAGAGGTAGACCGCGCCCATCTCAGTGACGATTTAGTCGAGGTATTTGTAAACCGTAATGTTTTTCGTGTGCTGGGCCATTCTCTTTAACCGAAATAGGCTAATTACCAGTGACTAAATTTCGGAAGAGTAGGCAAAAAACGCTAAGTTGAAAGAGTTGATTGTTAAATTGCCCGAGCGTAGCAAGATGAATAAAAAAGTTGTGCGGATTGTCATCATTGCGATGGTTCTTCTCTTAGCATTACCCGTCCTTATTGCTCCTGCCTTATCTGCGGAGCTACCCAACGGCGAACAGGTTTTTGACGCTACTTGTGCCGGCTGCCATATGAACGGCGGCAATATTGTGCGACGCGGTAAAAATCTCAAACAACGCGCCATGGAAAAAAATGGCTACACCTCAGTTGCGAGTATTGCCGAAATCGTCACTAACGGTAAAGGTGCAATGTCTGCCTACGGCGATCGCCTGACACCAGAAGAAATCCAAGCCGTTTCTGAATATGTCCTCGCCCAATCCCAGAAGAATTGGAAATCCTAAGGATTAGAAGCCAATTTTAGAAATCGAAGTAGATGTAAGGCACATTACCTTCGGGGGCAAAAATCCAAACAGCGTAAAAACAAAGGGGCACAAAAGCGAGCTTCAAAGCCCAATTCAAGTTGAGCTGCCACCGCCGCTGGATCAAATAAGCCAAAGTCATCCCCAGACTAATTAGTCCAAGCAACAGCACAAAATAGGAACGCCCCATATTTAGCCCTTCAAAATAAATCTTTTGCCCAAACTGGATATCACCTTGATGATTCCAGAAGTTGGACAGCAGTAAATTCGCTTGTTGACCATCGGGTAACCGAAAGGGAATCCACGACATAAAAACTAGAGCCTGTGTCATGCCCCAAGCGACAATTGTGCCAGGTATAGATTTCCAAAAGGCTTTAAGAAATTTCAGTTTATTGGCGATCGCATCCCCCAGACGATGAGCCGCTAAACCCACGCCGTGAATACAACCCCAGAGCACATAGCCCCAAGCCGCGCCGTGCCAAATACCAGCCAGAAACATGACAGCAAAAAGATTAAAGCAAGTCCGAATCAAACCTTGACGGGAACCACCGAGGGGAAAATACAGATAATTCCGCAGCCAGTCACCAAGACTCATATGCCAGCGCCGCCAAAAATCCGCCAAGCTCGTTGCGAAGTAGGGAAAATCAAAATTGACGGGGAGATTAAAGCCCAGCAGTTTTGCGCTGCCCATCGCCAAATCGACGTAGCCGCTAAAGTCAAAGTACAGCTGTAGACCATAGGCAATCACAAATAGCCAGAGATCACCACTGCCAGCCCGGTCGAGATTATTGACACACAGCTCTACATAAACGCCGATGTTGTCTGCGATAAGAACTTTTTTAAACGCACCACTGGCAATAAGCCACAGACCTTCTACCCCCTGGTCAAAAAAGAGATGAGCTTTGCCTTTCGTTTGATTGTCAAAGTAGTGAAAACGGCTAATTGGCCCCGATAAAATCTTGGGAAAAAATAATTTATAACTGCTGAAGTGGCTAAAGGAAGTCGTTGCGGGAGCGCCGCGATAGACATCAACCAGATAGGCAATACATTCAAAGGTAAAAAACGAAATCCCCACCGGCGCAATCAGATTTTCTTCGAGGACAGTTGCCACGTCCGTCGCCCACGGCAAATCGAACAGGATATTAACGTTTTCTAGGGTAAACGGTACATATTTAAAACCGAACAGAATAAACAGATTTAAAAATACACCTAGCGTCAGTAAATAGGATGCCTGTCGATTCCAAAAGCTCGGCGATCGCCCACTCTTTTTGAGGCGATCGCTTTGTTGGAGTTGTGCGTAGATTAGACGGCCAACAATATAGTTAACAACCGTTAGACCGAGGAGCAACGGTAAAAATTGCGGCTGCAACAGCGTATAAAAACCCAAACTGGCAATTAGCAAAATCCAAACCCGCAGCGCAGGCAGGAGCGTTCCCAAACCCCAATAGCAAATTAGAGTTCCCAGTAAAAAACAGGCATAGGAAAAAGAAACCAGTTTCATGGTCGCAACAGCAAAAAAATCAGCTTAACTATACCAAGGACGACGACTAGTACCCCTCTCCCGGATTAAACGGTTCAACGATTTCTACTTCAACCGCCTTTTCTACTTCTGGTTCTTCTTCCTTGACGGGTTCTAATTCCAGACCTTTTTCTTGTTCCTTTTGCTGCTCCAGTTCAAGATCAACCACCACAGGCACAGAGACTGGCTCCAGCTCAGGTAATGCCACCCGCTGCGGCACTTCTTTCTTAACCAAATCTGGCATCGGCTCAGCCTTATCCAGCCAATAATCCGCCACAGGTAATGTGTGTTCGAGATCTTCTAGTAAGCGAGGAATAATCATGACCGCGTGTAGCTCACCAATGCGCTCGGCTTCGTGCATACCCGCATCGATCGCCATCGCCACATTAGAAACTGTGCCCCGAATAATTGCGGTACAGAGGCCATCCCCAATCGTTTCGTAGGACGCCAGCTGTACATCAGCAGATTTGAGCATGGCATCAGCCGCACCCACCATCGCGGGAAAACCACGGGTTTCAAGCAACCCAATCGAACGATTACTGAGGCGACTATAGCCACGCTGTTCTTGGGCAATTTCAACGAGGTGACTGCCAATAGGAAAAATAGCTTCCAGATTTGGTAAAGGTCTTGGAATGACTAATTTTGAGACGTACTGGTCAAATTGCGCCGCCGTTCTCGCCCCTTCTTCGACTGCAAGGCGGACATCCGCTGTTTTACCTCGTACAACCGCAGTACAAAAACCAGCGCCAATTTTTTCATAGCCCACCAAAGTCACATCGGCAGATTTGAGCATCATGTCAGCAGTGCCAACGATCGCCGGAAAACTTTTAGTCGAGACTAAACCCAGCGCAAAATCACGAAACGGATGCTCCTGAAACTTGGCTCGTTTTGAAAAACTTTGAACAGGTTGCCGGCGGGCAGGAAAATTCATAGGGTCTGGGGAGAAGAATCGGTTTGGAACGGTCTAGCTCAAGATATATGATTAAGTTTATCGGTCAAATACTGATTTACCTATTATTTTACGTTATCGCAATTTTCGTTCAGATTTATGATTGGACAACCACAATCCGCCGGTGAAAAACTTTCAGACGAGGCTGCGGCTGAGTTATTTCGTTCACTACTCCACAAAGAAGGCACGTGGGTCGAGTGGGGCATCGGTTGTCAAACTTTGCAAAAGTCTGGCTACAGCACCATGGAAATCTTCGAGCAGACTGGTTTCCAAGGCTCCCAGCAAAATATGATTATTGTGGCGTCTCAGGTCTATCAAAGTATTGAGAGTAATGGTGGTGCGGCCGATCTTCTAGAGTATTGTCGTGGCCCCCGGTCTGATGTGCTCTATGAATTGCGTATTTTAAATAATGAGCAACGGGCGATCGCCGCGCAAGTGGCAAAGGATAAAAACCTAGAATTTGACGATGCCAAAGAATTAGCGAAGGCAATGCAGCACTTTCTGCGGCTACCCCAGATTCCCGATGGTTTTACGGAGCATCCCGGCGATGCCATGGCCTACCAAGCGTGGCGGGCAGCAAAACAGAAAAAAGATTTACCCAGCCGCACACGACTTATTGCTAAAGGTTTACGGTTTGCCCATTCCGACAGTGCCCGCAAAAAGGTTGAACAGCTTCTCACAGATTTATCGGCAGCGCCCCAAAAAGCAGCGCCGCTGTTACCGCTTTACCGCTACGAAGATGACAACGATGTTCCCGCCCTACTTCCCGTTGCTGGCACATTGCCGCTCAGTGTAGAAACCATCAAAGCCGTTACTGCCATTGAACAGCAGGAACCTTTTAATATGGTTCACGTTCCGGCTGAAACGTCCGTTGTACCCCTCCCCCAGTGGCAATCGGTACTCACAGCGGAAGATCCTGTTGTCTTTTTCCATCAAACCGACCAACTGCCCCAGCCGATCCCCGGTAAGCCAGAGCCGATTTTAGTGCTCATTGATCGCGCCAAATTAGAGTGGAACGACAACAGTTACTTTGCGATCGCCGACAGTGACGGCATGGTGAAATTAGGCTGGTTTGCAGAAGCCCCTTCAGAGCCAATCGTGGGTCAGGTTCTACTATTTATGCGTCCGAAGAAAATCTTTGATGAAAACAACCTCCACGAGCCGTGGCAGATGGATGATTAAGTGATCTATCAAAAGGCAGAGACTTACCAAAAATCAACATTTAACGCACTAAAATAGTACAAAGAAACCTTCTCAGGATGGCAAACGGTGTATTTTGTACCAGTCGTCCACAAATTAATTACGTTACATTAAAAGTATTAAGCGTTATTTCTGAGGTGAAAAATGCCTAACTCTGCCGCAATAAACAACGAAGCAACTCCCGATCACGCCATCTGGGATAGTCTCAAGCAGGCGATCGCCCGTAGCTCTGGCTTTAAACGTTGGTATGCAGACCACGCAGATTCTTTGGATTTAGAGCAACTGACTGTCGATAAACAAGTTAGTACTTACCTCAAGGAAACCCTCGAAACCCTCGCTTATTAAGCATTTCTCGCTTTCATAGTTTCAAGAACCTCTAATACTCAGCCATCAACTCAGCATTATCGACGCTTTTTCGATCTGCGGGTGGCTGATTTTTTTTGTGTTTTTTTCCTTGATCCCAATGTTTTAGACCGGTTTGATTTAGGTTTACCGGGCGATAGCTGTCCTAGTGGCGATCGCAACATGGCGATTTCTGTGGCGGTCAAATGTCGCCATTCCCCTAGTGGCAAATTTTCCAAAGTTAGCTGATTGGGAGCTTTGCCGATCGCCACCCGAATTAACCGTAACGTCGGGTAGCCCACTGCCGCAGTCATACGACGTACTTGGCGATTTTTGCCCTCTGTTAATGTCAGCTCCAGCCAAGCAGTAGGGATATTTTTTCGCTCTCGAATCGGCGGATTACGGGGACACACTGCCGGTTCAGCAGATAAAAGACGGGCGATCGCCGGACGAGTTTTCCCACCTTTGATCGTTACGCCCTGCCTTAATTGATCTAACGCAGCACCATCGGGAATATTTTCCACCTGCACCCAATAGGTGCGGGGATGGGCAAACTTCGGCTCACACAAATAATGCTTGAGCTCATTGTCATTTGTCAGCAACAATAGCCCCTCACTATCCCGGTCTAAACGGCCCACAGAATAGATATCAGGCACAGAAATATAGTCTTTCAACGTTTGTCGATTCGCAGCCTGGGAGCTATCATCAGTGAACTGACACAGCACGTTGTAAGGTTTGTGGAATAAGACGTATGAATGATTCATCTCAAGAAGTCATTACTTCTACCATGATGCCTGAAGTGGAGATTGACGAAACCGCTCCCGGAGAAATTGTCCTCGTCCGCCAAGAAGAAGATGTTCAGGATAGCCCAAATCCCCTAATTTTCTTCATTATTTTCTTGCCCTTCGTTTTTCTGGGGGCAGTGACTATTATTAGCGCGACAAAGTTGATCCAGTGGGGGCTCAAAAAATCAACAGAAAATCAAACAAATGCCCCCGTCGCCGCCGCCTACAGCCAGATGGATCAGCTATAAGTCGAGGTAGAAACGAACTCTTCTGTAGCCCCTCGCGTGTTCTCTAGTCACCAAGTAAGCACACAATACTTAGTACAAATGACTCAATTCGATATCATTACGAGTACTTTTTCTACGTAAAATCACGCAAATCCATACTTTTATGAATTTCGATTTCCCCCATTGTTTAAAAAACATTGCATTATTAGATAATAAAAGTAGAAAAAATCAGACGATTGTCAGAGAATCTTGGTCAAAATTATTCGCCGACGCTCTATTGGCACAGCGAAAACCTACGACATTGGCGTTAACAAAGATCATAATTTTTTGTTAGCAAATGGTTTGTTCGCCTCAAATTGCTTTAACAAGTCCCATTCGACAGCCTACGCCTACGTAACTTATCAAACGGCTTACCTGAAGGCGAATTATCCTGTCGAATATATGACGGCCCTACTCAGCGCGAGTAGCGGCAACAAAGATAAGGTGCGTAAGTACCGCGAAAATGCCGAAAAAATGGGCATTGAGGTCTTACCTCCCGACATCAATTATTCGGATCTCGATTTTAAACCTGTCGGCGATCGCATTCGTTTTGGGCTATCTGCGGTTCAAAATCTGGGCGAAAACGCGATTTATGCCCTACTCGAAGCACGGGCAGCAGGCAACTTTGAAAGCTTAGCCGACCTGTGCTCTCGCCTTGATCTGCGAGTAGTCAACCGTCGTGCCCTAGAAACTTTGATTACCTGTGGCGCTATGGACGAGCTCCATGACAACCGCCAGCAAATGCTCAAGGGTTTGGAGCTAATGATCAACTGGGCTCAGCAAAAGGCGAAGGAGAAAGCCAGTGGTCAAACGAATCTATTTGACATGATGGGTGGCAATGCCGAAGACGAGAGTAGTACGACTTTTGATGAAGCTCCCACCTTTCCCAAGGTCGCTGACTTGACCCTAGAAGAAAAACTACGCCAAGAAAAGGAATTATTAGGCTTCTACGTGTCTGAACACCCCCTCGAAAAGCTGCGCACGACGATCGCCCCGATTTTAGCGCCCATTAATCTCACAGCCATTGGCGACCATGTGAAAAAAAGGGTGAGTGTGGTGGCGATTTTGACCGATGTCAAAAAGATCTTCACGAAGGCAAAAAATGAACCTATGGCCTTTGTCCAATTTGAAGATATTACGGGGCAAGTTGAGGGAATTGTCTTTCCGCGCACTTATCCGAAAGTGGAACAATTATTGAGTATTGATAGTCGTGTCATTGTTTGGGGTAAAGTCCAGCAAAAGGAAGACCGGGTGCAGCTGATTGTTGACGATTTAGAGCCCATCGAAGATGTGCGGATGTTAATGATTCCAATTTCTGTGGCAGAACTAAATCAGTCGGCAACACAACAACGTCTCAAGCAGATTCTCTCCCAACAGGCTGGTGAGAAAAAGCAGGGACGTGTGCCAGTGATTGTCATTGCTGGTCATGGTGGCGATCGCACATTTATTCGTCTTGGACAAGAGTATTGGGTAGAGGACGATCACCAAGCCTTCCTTGCTCTCCGACAGGGGGGCTTTAAACAAACCTACCGCGAAAGCCTTGTCCCCCAAGTTCAAGCCAGTTAATTTCTTTCCAACAGTTTCCAATCTGGTTTGTTTGTTTCTTTCCTCAAATTTATTTTTTTAGTTTTTTAGCTTTTCCATCTCTACATCTATGTCTTATACCTACGATTACCCAAAGCCCTCAGTCACCGTTGACTGTGTTGTCTTCGGCCTCGATGCAGAACATGATTTAAAAATTATGCTGATTCAACGGGGTGTCGAACCCTTTAAAGGCGAATGGGCCTTGCCGGGTGGTTTTGTGAAGCCGGAAGAATCCCTCGAAGAGGCGGCCTTGCGCGAGCTTAAGGAAGAAACAGGCGTCGAAGAAATTTTTCTAGAACAGCTCTATACCTTCGGTGATCCCAAACGAGACCCCCGCGATCGCGTGATTACGGTAGCTTACTACGCCCTGATTAATTTGGCGGATCATCCCCTCAATGCCCAAACGGATGCGGATGATGTGGCTTGGTATTCTCTAGAGGAGTTACCAGCTATTGCTTTCGACCACGACAAGATTGTGGCGATCGCCAAACAACGTCTTCAAGGCAAGCTCCGTTACGAACCGATCGGTTTCGAACTATTACCGAAAAAATTCACCCTCACTCAGCTCCAGAAACTCTACGAGCAAGTACTGGGCACAGAACTGGATAAGCGTAATTTCCGCCGCAAAATCCTTAAAATGGATTTGTTAATCAAGCTAGACGAAATGCAAACGGGTGTTGCCCACCGTGCAGCTCGTCTTTATTCATTTGATGAACAGAAGTATCAATCACTAAAGGAAGCTGGGTTCAATTTCGAACTGTAGGCTGACATTGTAGGTGTTCGCTCCTCATTCTGACCTCTACCGGGCGATCGCCTCTTAGCCCATGCGGCATCCCGAAACGCATCTCCAGCCATCACTTTTTACACGTCTGTCTACCGCTGTGCTCATGGGTGGGCAGGTTTTGTGGCGTCTTGTCTGCGGCAAAATCAACTTTGCGCTGGTGCGGGAGCAAATGGACGCGGCAGGGCCGGGTGCCCTGATCCCAGTACTCATTGTGGCGTTTTTTGGCGGCATGATTTTCACTATTCAAACGGCGCGGGAACTGAGTTCTTTTGGTGCAGAAAGTATCGTGGGGGGGGCTTTTGCGATCGCCTTTTGTCGAGAACTAGCCCCAATTCTTACTGCCAGTATTGTTTCAGGACAGGTAGGCGCAGCCTTCGCCTCCGAGCTGGGGGTTATGAAAATTTCTGAGCAAGTTGATGCGTTGTTAATGCTCCGCACCAATCCCATCGATTATTTAGTTGTGCCGAGGATTGTCGCAAGTTGTCTAATGCTACCGATCTTGACGACCTTTGCCCTCGTTGTCGGCATTTGTGGTGGAACCCTCGCTGCCTATCAATTTTACGAAGTGAAACCCGTACAATTTCTCGCATCCGTACAAACTTTTTTAATGCCTAGTGACCTCCTCAATGTGGGTGTTAAAGGTGTTATTTTCGGGCTACTCGTGGGCATTATCGGCTGCAGTTGGGGACTCACCACCGAGGGCGGCGCCAGGCAAGTTGGACAATCGGCGACTTCTGCGGTGGTCAGTACTTGGATTAGTATTTTTGTTAGTGATTTTTTGATATCGACGCTAATTTTTCACGACTCACCCCTTCCTTAGTTGTCCAGAAGGCGATCGCCAGATTCTGTTGAGATGCAATGAAGTTGAAACTATGGCGGTCAGTGACACGGCGAAAGGGTGAGGGGGCGAGGAGGTTCAGGCAGCTCAACTGAATATCGCCCCGTCTCCCTGTCTCCAAATCTCCGCGTCAATCCATCTCCACGTCTACTAAATGCGACAGATAAGATCACCAGCTTTCTGGGAGAACTTCACATTTTCGCCGTAGTCAACAGGGCAATCGATTACCGTAGGTACATCTTGCTCAAAAGCTTCTTCTAATGTCGGGATCAATTCTTCTGCTGAGTTAATACGGTAGCCCTTTAAGCCCATACTTTCAGCAAATCTCACAAAATCAGGATTTTTAAAATCAACGAAAGCAGGCTGCCCAAATTGATTAATCTGTTTCCAGCCAATGAGACCGTAAGCACTGTCATTAAAAATTAGTGTGACAAAATTTGTGCCGACGCGCAGTGCCGTTTCTAACTCTTGATTGTTCATCATGAAGCCACCGTCACCAGTCACGGCCACAATTTTCTTATCGGGATAAACAAGTTTTGCGGCTAACGCCCCCGGAATCGCAATGCCCATTGCTGCAAAGCCGTTGGAGATTAAACAAGTATTAGGACAGTCACAATGATAATGCCGTGCCATCCACATTTTGTGCGCACCAACATCGGAAATGACGACATCTTCTGGCGACATCACCTGCCGCAAATCGTAAATGATTTTTTGGGGCTTCACAGGGAACCCTTTATCGTTAGCGTAATGCTCGTAATCTTCACGAATGTCAGATCGTACCGAGACAAAACTCGGTAGCGGCTTTCCTTCACGGTCGGCACGCTTCATAATTTCATTCAATGAATCGCCAATATCGCCCACCACTTCAGCAAGGGGAATATAACTACTATCAATTTCGGCGGAGGCCTCAGCAATGTGAATGATCGGCGTCGATCCTTCTGGATTCCAGCGTTTGGGAGAATATTCGATTAGGTCATAGCCAACGGCAATTACCAGGTCACTCTGTTCAAAGGCACAGGTAATAAAATCCCGTTGCTGCAAGCCAATCGTCCATAGGGATAAGGGATGAGTGTAGGGAATTGCTCCTTTGCCCATAAAGGTATTCACGACAGGAATATTGAGCTTTGTGGCGAATTCGGTCAGATCTTCAGCGGCTTTCGCGCGAATCGTGCCGTTGCCTGCGAGGATAACTGGATTTTTTGCTTTGGCGATCGCCTGGGCAGCTTGATTAATACTCCGTGGGGAAGCGTAGATTTTTTCACGGTCGTCAGTTGCGAGGGGTAAACCATCAACATCCATCGCCGCAATATTTTCCGGTAGGTCAATATGGACAGCGCCTGGCTTTTCTTGCTGGGCAATTTTAAAAGCACGTCGCACAACTTCTGGTGTAGTATTCGGCCGCACAATCTGTCGATTCCATTTCGTCACCGGGGCAAACATTGCCACAAGGTCAAGGTACTGATGAGATTCGATGTGCATGCGATCTGTACCCACCTGACCAGTGATGGCAATTAACGGCGCACCGTCAAGGTTGGCATCAGCAACCCCAGTCATTAAATTTGTTGCTCCAGGCCCTAGGGTCGAAAGACACACACCAGCTTTACCTGTAAGTCGCCCATAAACATCTGCCATAAACGCAGCACCTTGTTCATGCCGCACTGTGATGAATTGAATTGATGAATCTTTTAACGCCTCAAGGATATGTAAATTCTCTTCTCCCGGTAAACCAAAGATGTATTCAACACCTTCGTTTTCTAAGCATTTCACCAATAATTCGGCAGTATTCATGGGCGATACATTGAGCTGTAGTACTTAAATTTTACGGGGATCAAATGCGCCGTTTTTTAAATTGTGTTGAAAACTTCGCACTTGAACCGTCTAATCAGTCACTGTTTGTAACTATTTGATCCAAACAGTTTTGGCATTCACAAAAGCACGAATCCCCGGCAATCCGAGTTCTCGTCCATATCCTGAACGTTTGATGCCACCAAAGGGTAGGCGCGGATCGGATTTCACTAGGCCATTAATAAAGACAGCGCCTGCTTCAAGGTCACGAATAAATCTTTGCTGTTCGTCAGGCTGATTTGTCCAGGCACTACTCCCCAAACCAAAGGGAATATCATTAGCAAGGGCGATCGCCTCATCGATATCTTTAACCGTGAAGACCATCGCAACTGGCGCAAAAAATTCTTCCTTCATCGTCGGCGCGTTGGTCGGAATATCAGTCAAAATTGTCGGCAGATAAAAATTCCCGGCACGGTCAAGACGTTTACCACCAAGCAAAACTGTGGCTCCCAGTTCGCGGGCTTTATCCACTTGCCGCTCAATATCGTTCAAAATATTTTCCGTTGCTAAAGGGCCAATATCAGTGTCTTCAGCCATCGGGTCACCGACTTTGAGACTGGCAAATTTGATCTGCAACTTCTCAAGAAATGCTGGGGCGCTCGCCTCGTGGAGAATAAAGCGTTTCGACGCAATGCAGGACTGACCATTGTTGAGGGTGCGTGAAAATGTCCCCACATCGACCGCTTCGTCTAAATCCGCTGATGGCATCACAATTAACGGATCACTACCGCCCAATTCCAACACAGTCGGTTTAATCTCCTTACCCGCCAACGAAGCTAAACTCGCACCCGCAGGCTCACTGCCCGTCAAAGTCGCTGCCTTAACGCGCTCATCTTGAATCACCTGCTCCACTTGAGCCGCGCCAATCAGCAGCGTTTGGAATACCCCTTCCGGGAAACCTGCCGCCTCTAAAATTGCCTCGATCGCCAACGCACACTGGGGCACGTTTGACGCGTGTTTCAACACGCCCACATTACCTGCCATAAGAGCAGGAGCCGCAAAACGAAAAACTTGCCAAAAGGGAAAATTCCACGGCATTACTGCCAAAATAATTCCTAATGGTTGATACGAAACATAACTTTTTGTTGCATCAGTTTCTGTATATTCATCAGCAAGAAAAGCTTCACCATTATCCGCATAATAGCGACAAACTAAGGCACATTTTTTCGCTTCAGAAATGGCACTTTTTTTCGTCTTGCCCATTTCTGTCGTCATAATTGTGGCAAATTTGTCCGCATCCCGCTCAAGGATTGTCGCAGCATTTTGTAGCCATTGTCGTCGCTGCTCAAAACTGGTTAGACGATAACTCTGGAAAGCACTTTGGGCTTTTGTCAGCTTAGCCTCAATCTCCTCAGATGTTAGTGCTTTAAAGCGTTTTAAGGTTTCCCCTGTTGCTGGATTTACTGTGGCGATCGCCATAACAACCTCTCTACCCATTTGGGTCTTGTGATCCACTCACCCTTCCAGTGTAAGGGGGGATTTTAAGAAAAAAATACAGACTTAAAGATCCCTTAAATATTCTTAGTTTTAAAGAATCCTTGCTATAAATTTCTTCTTAGAAAAAAGCTTGTTACTATCAAACTCAGATATTAGCAATTCACAGTCTTTTAATAAGTAAAAATAACTATGACCACCCTGCAAGATTTTTTCAGCACAACCGACTTAACATCAGCAGATTATTGTGTGTTTGGGGTTGCCACTTGTTTTGTCCGTGAAGATGGTGAAGTCAAGGCCGTTGACATTATGGAGCCGATTCCCTCCGCAGCCCTCGAAGCCTTGATTAAAGGCATTCCCACATCCTACAAACTCGCCTGCGCAACCACCCTTGGCGAAGTTTTCCAAACCGATAAGATTGTGATTCCCAGAGTTTTAGGCGATCGCCTCCAGACACCAGACGATTTAATTGAGCGTACCGCCGCCGCGGCCCGTACCTATAAACGCCGCCCCGAAGCAAAAGAGCACATTAACCTTGGCGCAACCTACGATAAATTTAATCACTCCACCGAGAAAAAGCGCGTGCTCAATCAAGAAAATGTGGTCAATACCGAGGACAACGTTAAACAGCATGCCCACACCCACAAAGTTCTGTAAACTCAATACAGACTAGACTTTCAAGACTCAACAATATGCTGAAACTCTATGGCGGTGCACGTAGTCGTGCCTCAATTGTGCAATGGTATCTCGAAGAAATTGGCGCAGAATACGAATTCGTCCAGCTCAATATGCAAGGTGGCGAACATAAATTGCCGAGCTATCTCGCCATTAATCCCATGGGGCAGGTACCAGCCCTCACCGATGGTGATTTTAAAGTGTGGGAATCAGGCGCAATTTTGATTTACCTAGCAGAGAAATTTGGCAAAATGCCAGACTCTCTCGAAGGAAAAGCCGAGATTTACCAATGGGTGTTGTTCGCCAACTCCAGCCTATCCATGGGTTTAACGCCGAGCGACAAACGTAATGAGACGATGAAGCGTTATCTCGCACCAGTTAACGATATTCTCAGCCAACAACCCTTTATGCTGGGTGAGGAATTTAGTGTTGTGGATGTGGCACTCGGTTCAATTTTGGCCTATATCCCTATGATGTTCCAAGATGTAGATTTATCGGCTTATCCGAGTATCCAAGTCTATTTAAAAGCATTAGGCGATCGCCCAGCGTTCCAGAAAGCAATCCTCAAACGCGGCTAAATAACGCTACAAAGTATCACTTAGAAAACTATCAAAAAACAGAAAGCACCCTAAGGTTAGGATGCTTTTTTTATTGGTATTTTAAAGATTCCCAAGGGAAATTTATTTGAAACCAACCGCTGCCTGCCATACAAAAGCAAGGAGCAAGAAAAACAAGGGAATGAGAGGCAAAACATCGACGAGAGGATCGAAAATGGAGTATGCCTCAGGGAGTTTCGCAAGTAATAATGCCGCTTCCATATATATCCTTAGAGAACGTTATATCTTAATATTTGCAGTCGATCCTAGCATGAGTTGGCTCACTCAGATGCCGTAGGCTCTAGCCAATCACCAAAATCCTCCACAAAGCGATCACTCAAAATCGACTCTCTAATTCTGATAGTAAACTGAATCAATTCTGTAACGTTATGTAAAGAAAGCAGCATATAAGCCAGCATTTCTTTGGCCTTAATTAAATGGTGTAAATAGGCGCGCGTAAAATTCTGACAAGTATAACAAGGGCACGTTTCATCTAATGGTTGAAAGTCTTCTTTAAACTGGGCATTTTTCAAATTCCAGCGATCGCCTCGCACTAAAGCTGCGCCATGACGACCTAAGCGAGTCGGAATTACACAATCAAACACATCAATACCTGAGGCGATCGCCTGCGCCATTTCCCGATAGGTTCCCACACCCATCAAATATCGAATCTTTTCGCGCGGTAACAAAGGCGCAGTATGTTGTACAACTTTGCGAATATTTTTCGGCGATTCTCCCACACTGACCCCACCAATGGCATAGCCCGGTAAATCTAAAGCAGTTAATTCCGCTGCCGCCTGAGAACGTAAATCTAGAAAAACGCCCCCCTGCACAATGCCAAATAAAGCCTGATCATCCCGTTGATGTGCTGCAATACAACGCTTTAACCAACGATAAGTCCGAGCCGTTGCCGCTTCTACCGCGTCCCGCCCCGCATCCCCCGGTGGGCATTCATCAAAGGCCATAATCACATCCGCACCCAAATCATTTTGAATTTGAATGGAGCGTTCCGGCGTCATATCAATTAACCGCCCATCTTTCGGCGATCGAAAGACCACACCCTCCTCACGAATTTTGCGCATTTCACTCAAGCTGAAAACCTGAAAACCGCCCGAATCCGTCAAAATCGGTTGCTCCCAAGCCATAAACCGATGCAAACCACCGGCCTTTTTAACAATCTCCTCTCCCGGTTGTAGATGTAAATGATAAGTATTGGATAAAACCATGTGCGCCTGAGCCTGAGCCAAATGATCCGGCGTAATCCCCTTCACATTCGCCAAAGTTCCCACGGGCATAAACCGAGGCGTTTCCACAATACCGTGGGGCGTATGAAACACTCCAACCCGCGCTTTCGTATCCCGACACTCTTTCTTCAGCTCAAAACGAAAATGGCTCACCACTCACTATCCACAAAACGACAAAACGAGGGTACATTACCCTCGCTTATTTTAAGACCCAAAATTACTGCTCTACGATAAAAGTCTAGAAATTAAAATGCTCATCATCATCCATTTGCACATCCCACCGTGCCGACAAAACCTGAGTCACCATCTCTTCTAAAGTGCCATCAGGAACAACCTTTGCTTCCAAAGGATGAGCTTGTTGGGGATTTTCAGCAACATCTAGACGCAATACTCGATTGTCTTGCACTAACTCAAAATAGGTTTTGCCATCATCCGAAGCCTTGAGGTGTAGGTAGTCAAAACTATGGAGATTCAAATAAAGAGATTGATTAACAACTAAAGTTGCTTGCTGTTCGTCATCAAAAATTTCAACAATCCAACCTTTTCCATGACTTTTGAGATCACCATCTAAAAAATGGGAATACTCAACCCAAGCCAGATCCTGCAAGAGGCGCTTCATATCACTCTTATTGACAACAATGCCTGTTGAAATAATGCAGGGAGCAGGTAGATGACCGGAGTAGGACTGATGATTCATGGGTAAAAAGGCAGATAAAAACGAGGAACAGTATTTTTACAAAAAAAGACCAAGGGATTACAGATAATATCGCAATATTATCTGGGTTTCCAAGGCTATTGGATTTTCAACTTCGCGTAGAAGATGGAAAGAAACTTGCAGGACATAAATCGCTAATTACGAGTCAGTAATGTGATTTACATCGTTCCGACGGAGACCATCGCTTAACAGTTTGCGACTCCTCGACATAATCTTAACTTAAGATTTTCTAAATTTCTCTTGTAAACCGAAAAATTGTTGTCGAGATTTCATGGAACTTATGCGTCAAGCGACTTCTGCTTGTATAGCTCTCTGGCGATCATTACTTGGAGCTATTATTTTCTACACCATCTTTCCCATCCCAACCAAGTGGCAACCTAGTTTCTACAAGATTGCGAGATGGTGTCCCTTCGTTGGTTTATTTATTGGCGGAATTTTAAGCTCTGTCTTTCTCGGTTTAACCGCTTTAAAAGCATCAAATTTAATTATTGGAGCAGCAGTTACGGGTTTATGGCTCCTAATTACTGGGGGCTTGCATTTAGACGGAGCCATGGATAGCGCGGATGGTTTAGCCGTCATCGATCCAGCCAAGCGACTTGAGGTGATGGCTGACAGCGTAACAGGTGCTTTTGGTGCAATGACAGCAGTGCTAATTTTACTTTTTAAATTTGCAGCAATTGCATCACTAGCACCACAAAATTGGTGGCTCCTACTGATTACACCAATGTGGGGAAGATGGTCTCAAGTAACGGCGATCGCCTTCTTTCCCTACCTCAAACCAGCAGGAAAAGGCGCGTTTCACAAACAGGATTTTCATCTAAAAACAGATTTATTGTTTGCTAGCATCCCCAATATATGTAGTTTCGTTCTCCTTCTACTTTGTTTAAATCACATCGAGCTGAGTATCTTTATCATATTTTTTGTCGCGTTAGCTGTGGCAATCGCTATCAGCTTATGGTTTGCTCGTCAATTCGGTGGCCATACAGGAGATACCTATGGGGCCGTTGTTGAATGGAGCGAAAGCAATTTCCTACTACTTAGCTGTATTTTGCTTACTCCTCAATAGGCTGCAAACGGGTAACCTTCAATGAAAATTCTCCGCCGCCAGTCTCGCCAAAGGCTCGCACCCGAACAATATAGCGACCTGTTTCAGTAATTCGCATAAACAATAGCGAGTTCGTAGAGCCATCGGGGCCATCATCATTCTCTGCTACGGTTGTACCGTCTGTTGCCAAAAGAATTACCAAAGCATCAAAATCGTCCGACAGCAAATCAATTGCAACTTGATCGCCTTCTGTCAAATTCACAGCATAATCGCGAGCAAAGCCACCTTCTCCAGTCGGAATGTCAGCCTCTGTTAGGCGATCGCTAATTTCTTGACCTGAAACAATAGAAGCAGGTCGATACATTAAATCATCACCTGTTTCAGCATTACCTCTGGCTGTTGCAATCCCAAAACTCATTAGCCCAGCCATTACAGCGAAACAATAACGATTCATAACTACCTTAAACAAGACTGATATAAATATAGCGAAGAGGGAGGTAAAAACAAATAAACTCCCTACGA
>CAZXBK010000099.1:0-17602 GCA_964638765.1 uncultured Synechococcus sp.
CCTATCTCGAAACCCTCGCCAAAGATGACCAAGCAGCAGTTGCCGACGAAGCCAAACACCATCTCGCAAAGTAATTTCAGCGGATTTGTGTCAGATTTATTGCAGCCGCTTGACAACGCCAAAATCGTTGCGGCAATATATGACACATTCGGGGCTATAACTCAGTTGGTAGAGTGCCACAATGGCATTGTGGAAGTCAGCGGTTCGAATCCGCTTAGCTCCATTTTTTATAAAAACACCGTTACGCTTTTAATCGCGTTTATGACGCGGACGATTATGGTGCGGCTCCGCATGGGGAATCAGCGAGTGGGGCTTTTCTAAACCATGAGCTTCCATGAGAGCTTTGTCACCCATGACTTCAGTTGGATTATCATCGGCAATAATTCGACCTTCATCGATGAGCACGACGCGATCGCAGACTTCGAGCAAAAACTCTAGATCATGGGAAGCCAGCAACATTGTTTCGTGGGAATGTTGCAAAAAGTGGATCAGGCGGCGGCGGGTACGCAAATCTAGACTAGCTGTGGGTTCGTCGTAGAGCAAAACGCGAGGTTCCATAGCTAACAGTCCGGCGATCGCCACCATTTGTTTTTCGCCCCCTGACAAGTGATGGGGAGGACGTTCCGCCAGAGATTGAATACCCGTTACTTCTAAAGCTGCATTGACTCGTTCTTTTACTTCAGCATCCGATAAACCTAAATTTTGGGGGCCAAAGGCAACGTCATCCCAAACGGACGGGGAAAAAAGCTGGTCTTCGGGATCTTGGAATAAAAAGCCCATTTCTGGGTTGAATTTATTCGGTTCTACGGGCTTATCGAATAGGTGAATTGTCCCTGAATTAGGCTTGAGCAGACCGCAAATCATCATAAACAGTGTGGTTTTGCCGCAACCGTTATGGCCAATTAGACCAACCCGTTCACCCTCGCGGATACTTAAATCCACTCCCGACAGAACGTTGGGATTATCGGGATAGGAAAAGGAAATATCTCGGAGGGCGATCGCCACAGGACGCACCAACAATTCCTCATGGGTCGGCACTTCGATAGAACGGGTAATACTGGATGAAAACAAAGTCATAGAAACGTCAGAATCGACTCTCCAATCACAAGACCGAGAGCGGCTAGTAGGGTCAAAACAGTGGGCAAAACGGGGCGATTTCCGGCAGGGCGAGAAGCCGTTGTATAGGATAAATTGCGGCCTTGACCGTCTCCGCGCAATCGCATGGCTTTATAAACCCGCTGCGATCGCTCATAACTCCGCAACAGCAAGCTGCCGAACAGTGACACCAGCCAACTCCAGCGTCGCCGCAAGGTCTGGCTCAGTAGTCCATAACCCCGCAGTTGCATAGCCTGTCGCATAGTCGCAAGCTGATTGGCAATATCGAACAAATATCTATAGGTCAGCAGCGCCATATCCATGAGTAATGGAGGCAATCCCAGCGATCGCATTGCCTTCAGCATATCGAGGAATGGGGTAGTACCCAGCAAAATAAAGCTTGTCGTCAGGATCGCCAGAAAACGTCCCACAATCAGAGCCGCTGTCTGTAAACCTTCTAGTCGGAGCGTAAAAATTGTCCATTCCCACAGGATAGTTTCGCCCGCGACCCATGGCAGTAATCCCACCATTGCCAAAATAAAAAAGCCGGGGTAAGTTAGCCGCCGTAAAAGATACTGCCAAGGCAAACCTGAGTATAGGTAGAGAATTGTGGCGATCGCCAACACTGCCGGAATCATCACTAAATGCCGCACCAGAGCAATGGCAAACATTAGTGCGAGCAAACTCAACAGCTTAGGTCGCACCGCCCAGCGATGAATCACCGATTTACCGGGCATAAAAATGTCAGCATGGGTTGCGATCGCCATCTAACGCCACCCAGTTAAAACATTGCTCAAAGTTTGGATCATCCGATTGTTCTCCATAGAAATAAACTTATCTTTCCAGCAGTTCTGGCTTGACTCGTCGCAGAAAAAATACTAGCAGCATTGTAAAAATCCCTTCCAGTAGCGCAACCGGAATATAAGTCACTGTCAACGCCGTGAGAAATCCTTGTTCTAATCCCTGATCAATGTCAGCGGGAATGGTGAAATTGATCAGACTAAAGAAAATAATAATGGCGATCGCTGCGCCAGTTGTACCTGCCAAAAAGCTAAATATTCCCAGTGAAATTTTTGGAGTTAGTGGTTTTGCAAATTGGTGATGAAGCTGAAAAATTATGCCTGCTAGCACTGCCGGAATGCCTTGCATTGACGCATTTATCCCCAAAGTGATTAAGCCACCATGCCCCAGCAAAACCGCTTGCAACAACAGCCCGATCAAAATGGCAGGCATCGCATACCAGCCCAATAACGCCCCCAACACACCATTCATGATCAAGTGCACACTCGTCGGTGGTATCGGCAAACTAATGGACGACCCCACGAAAAAAGCCGCAGTCATTAATGCCGCCTTGGGGATTTCCTCCCGTGGATCGGAAGCTTTATTAATCTGATGCAGAGCTAGCCAGGTAGCACCACCTGTGAGCGCATATCCTGCGGCACAAACTTGAGCTGGAAGGAAGCCGTCTGGAATATGCACCTATTGTTTACCCCGCCACTGTTTATCCCGCCAGAAAAAGAGTGCTGTGCCGACAAACCCCCATGTCACTGCTCCCGCGATAACCGTTCGCTGTAACGGACTGAGAGCAGTCGAATTAGAGAAATCTTCGGCAATTGTCAGAGGAGTTTCTGTGTTATTTGTGTCTGTGCTGTCTGCCTCTTCTGTTTCACTAACTTCTGTACTGCCTGTTTCAACGGGAATGACGGCGATATCTCCGTGCCCTGCCTGACGCACTGAAACTTCCCAATCTCCTGGCTGGTCAGGCACAAAAACAAATTGACCTGCTTCGTCCGTGAGACCAGTGAATACAGGTGTTTGGGGATCTTCAGGGGAATATACCTGCACCTGCGCTTCCGCCATTGGTTCCCCATTGTCGTAGCTGGCTTTGATTTCGATAGCCGAGGTAATGCGCGACTGAATATGTGATCCATGCGCCAGGGCAATCAGGGGAGTGGTAATGAGGGCGATCGCCGACAGTCCACTACCCTGAATACCTATTCTTATCGCCTGAGAGAATCCCTTCATCAATTAGCTATCAAGTTCTGTTTCTTCGCAGTGACCTTCACCGACATGACCGAGGCTCGGCAAAATGCTCAGCAGCGTCTCGTATTCTTCTGGGGAAAGCTGTGCTTCTAAATCTGTCATTGTGACATCGAGGCTACCATCTTGGGCGATCGCCGCCAGCGGGTCAAAGCCCAGCGCTCCAGTATTGATATCATCATCCGGTGCTGCTTCCCCATCCCCAAAGAGATGATCAAAGTGGAAAGTCGCTTCGATGTCGGCAGTATCGGTCCCTTCGAGGATACCCTTGCGCTCATCGCCGACAAAATCACCACAAACATAGCCCAAGATCGGATCGAGCTTAATAGCAAATTCAACGGTCTCGCTATCTTTACTAGCAGTGCCTTCCATCCAGAGGGTTTGACCAGCGGCAGCACCATCTTCAGCAGGAATCATCTTCCAAGAAAGGGCATTGTAACGACCCATCGGTGCGTCCATTGCTTTTACCAAAATCGGTTCGGCATCAGCATCACCTTCCGCCAAATCAATAGTTATAGGCTCATCAATGCTAACGGTTACGGCTGCTTCGGGAGTTCCTCCGGCTTCCGCATCAAACGGTGGATCACTTTGGTACGCGGTAACCTCATCTAGGGTGACGTAAAGGTGTTCAAAATCAACTTGCCAGCCATCTTTGGTGACAAAACCCTGGCGGACAAAATCCTCGCCATTAGCAACAAATTCGAGAGTGCCAGTTTCATCTGTTGTGGTGTTTTCTTCTTCGGAAGTGGTTTCTTCTGTTGTGGGTTCAGTCGATTCGAGAGGAGTGGTTTCTGTGCTGCACGCAACCATCATGAGAGGAAAGGTTGCGGCGATCGCCATGCGAATTAAAAATTTTGGTTTCAGCATCGTTGTTATTTGCTCAGACAGGACAAAAAACTTGAAATGAATTTAAAGAGAATTTAAGGTCAATTACTTGGATATCCGTGAACCAGACTAACGAAATTTGGCAAGAATGACGACCCTTCAAGGTGAATCTCAATAGATCACAATACTGAGTAACGTTTTTGGGGAAATTATGGGGCGATCGCCTTATGATTTTAGAAGTTACTCTGATTTTGAAGATAAGCTTGATCAATTGCTTGACTTCATTACTATCTTGGAGTGATCGCCGGTACAAAACGCCTTTCGACTCGGCAAGGATGCAATTTTTATGTCTGATAAGACCTATCTGCTTTTAATGAGAAGCGAGCTAGCAGTGGGCGATTGCCCCTAACTTTAAACAGTTCACCATTACAGATAAAGATTATGTCTCTTCCATTAGAAGAAGTGCTTCGTGGTGTTGATCAGCTTTCTGTCCTAGAACAACTTGAGGTAGTGAGTTATATCAGTGATCGTCTCAAGCATCATGAGTTACAAAAGCCCAAACGGCAATGGCTAGATCTCGTTGGTACAGCTCTTTACCCCTTAGTAGAGGAAGATGCTCAAGTGTGGGTTTCTCGCTCCCGCTCTGAAGAACAAGACAAACGCGATCAATTATTGGAGTCACCCAGTGAAAATTAGAGACGCACTACTAGGGGTGAATAGACTGTTTCTTGACACTGCTCCAGTAATTTACTTGGTCGAAAAAAATCCGCAGTTCCTCAATGCAATTGTCGCTATTTTTGGCACTATTGATCAAAATCAGATTCGTGCTGTTGTCTCGCCCATCACCTTGGCAGAATGTTTGGTTGGTGCATACCGAAACGATCAAGTCCAAGTTGCAGGAAATTTCATTGACTATCTCACGCAAGGAGATACAGAGTTTATTCTGACTACGATGGCGATCGCCAACCGAGCTGCAAAATTACGGGCAGACCATAATTTACAAATGGCAGATGCCATGCAGATTGCGACAGCTATTGACTCTGGATGTGAGGCTTTTTTGACGAATGATCTACAACTTCGGCGAGTATCTGGAATCAGGATATTAGTTGTTAGTGATTTGCAAAACTAATGAAGATATCTGATGGCTGAGCGCAACCATTTGCGGAACAGTAGTTTTTGCCTCTGCCTCTGGAAGTAAACCAACACTGGTTAACATTGCTGCCAGACCACCGAAGTTTTTTGCTGCTGCCATAGCAAACAAAGAGAATAACCTAAGAATTCTGATGTAACGTATCGAGCAAATGTTGAATATGCTGGAGACCTTCAGTATCCTCTAATTCCTGAGCGACATTAAGTGCTTTGTGTAATTTTTCCAGTGCTTCCTCTTTACGATTTTGAGCAACTAAAAGCTGTGCCATGAGATAGAGAGTTGCGGCCTGAGACGGCTGATCGTCAACAGCGCATTGAAATGTATATGCCTCTTGTGCAGATAACCAAGCCTCTTCAATACTCCCTTCTTGTGCTGCTGCGTAGGCATCATGATAGAGCTTTGCTCCTTGCTGACTATTCATCATTGCTACAACCTGTTTTAACCCATCAACCGATTCCAGGTCATATTGCTGAGCTAGTGCAATAGATTCTTGCAGATTCTGGACCCCATCTTGATAGTTACCCTGGTGATTTTTGATCTGACCCAGCATTGAAAGAGGCAATATTTTTGAAGGTTCATCTTCTACAATTTCTAATAGTTCTAGGACTAACTGAGCTTTACCATAAGCTTCATCTAAAAGCCCTTCACTACAGTCAGATTGCGCAGAATCAAAAAGATATTTCAGAACATGTTGCTGTTGATGAACCACCTCTGTTACCCCCTCTTTTAATTCATTTACAACATTTTCTGACTCGATGATTTTTATTGCTGTATAGGACTTCTGAAAACCCTCTTTGAGCATTTTCTGTTCAATCAACAAATGTCCTAGTGATAGTAAAAATCTTGCTTCAATTTCCTTATCATTAATTTCTTCAACCATCGATAAGCCTTCTCGCAATAGCTCGATTGCTGAGTCTATGTTTCTAGCTTCCAACTCATTTCCTGCTCTTCGATATATATCTGTTGGCTCGGCTAAATGAGCGTTTCGGATTAATTCTTGAACCTCTCTAATATTTTTGCTTGTTCCTAATCTTGTGTAAATATCCAGTGACTCTTGTAGATGACATCGTGCTTCATCAATTTTACGAAGGAAAATCTCAACCTCACCTAAAAGTTGAAGATTACCCGCTAAGAATGATGACTCAAGACTCTTTCTACTTTTTTCAAGCGCTTGCTGTAGTGCCCTGTACCCTTCATCATATTTCTTTTGCCAAATTAGGAGTTTCCCTCTTTCAATAAGGAGTAAGGCATACCTAGAGGGGTTTGAAATTGTATGAGCTAACTCTAAAGCCTGATTAATCTTCTTCTCGGCTTCCTCTAGACAATTTTCCCCAATTAATATCCCAGCTATTCTTGATAAAGTGTCTACTTGAATATCACTATTATTTATTTGACAAGCAATATCATAAGATTCTTGAAGAAAACTTGAAGCCTTATCAGGCAAGTTTTGACGTTCATAAAATATGCCTATTTCTTGAAGCGTTTTTGCCTCTCCTTCTCTGTTTTAATTACTTCTGTGAATACCTAAAGCCTTTTGATAAAAAAGAATCGACTTTTCAGAATGACCGCACTCTGAGTGAAATGTAGCAAGATCATGCATCACGCCCGCTTGAAGCCAAGTATCTTGAATATGAGGCAATAAGGCTTCAAGTTCGACATAAGCATCCCTCGCTGCATCTACACCTTCTTGCTTTAGTCGAAATCCTGCATCGTTTATTAGTAAAAGGACTTTTGCTTCCATATCCTGAGAGCTAGATGCATACTCAGTAAGACTAGGAATTGATTGATTCCACGCATCCAATTCACCAAGGTGTGCTCTGAGAGTAGAAAGGTTTTGGCGAATAACAAAAGCCATCTTACTGTCGTTTTCCTGTTGTGCCAGTTTTAATGCTCTTTCGCATGTTGCTCTTGCTTCTACTACTTGACCAATTTTTCTTTGAATCAGAGATAACTGATTAAGTGATTTGATTAAACCTTGTTTATCATCCAATGCTGTATCCGTTTTTATCACCTCTCTGCATAGCTCCAATGCTTTCTCATAGTTGCCTTGTTTTTCATAAAGGCTAGCGAGATCATGCATTATTATATTTTTGAGACTCGCATAAAAATCGAGAGATTCTGAACCTACACTTTCACATTGTTGAATAGCTATATCTAAAGCTTTTTGATAGTTGCGTAGAGCTTCTTTTCCTTTTCCAGTACGTTCCTGAGATTTTGCAAGGTAATACAGGATATTTGCAGATATAAGATAAACGCCTAAATGACCAAACGCTCCTTCAATTACAAACTCACAGAGGTTAATAACTTCTTGATCTCTCTTATGAAGACTAAAATATGCTATCAGAGGCCAATTTGCTCTAGTTAATAAATTAGGGTCTAGAGCGTTCGTCGCTAATCTATACAGCTCTCGGAGTCTATCAATAAAGTAGGGATCTAATACCTGATTAAAATGATTTGAAAAATCAAAGCCTTTGTCCACAACCTCATAGAAGGAAGAAAAAGACCATATTTCGTCCAAATGACCGGCGGCAAGTTTATATAGCTCTAGCGACTCTTCTGGGAAATCTAGTAAAGGTTCAAGAATACGAGGCACATAGTAGAGTTCTTCTTCCCTGTAATTTACATATTCTAATAAGCCCACTGATACAGATTTAGCAACATAAACTTCTACATCAAAGCTAAATGGACAGAGCACCTTAATTGCAGATATTGGCACAGGAAGTTTATAGACCAGACAAAAACCAAGCATTCGTTTTAGTTTGGATGGCTGTCTACTTAAAATTTCTTCTACTAAGATACTTGCACGAAATTCCTCACCTTTTTTATCGATTTGATCAAGAATTTGATCTGGATTTAAACTTTTAACTTTGAGAACTTTATCCAGCCATTCTAACAAGCGAGGATTACCCGTTGATTTCTCAACAGCTTTTCGTTGCAGCCTTTCATCAACTTCAGAATTAGGACCAAACGAATCAAGACGACTACATTTTTTTTGCAGATCCGCCCCAGTTAAAGCTGTAGTTAACTCTCGATGCAGCTTTTGATTCAAATCTGGAAGAGAGATGTCATACCTCGATGTAATGATCAGACGATGAGGCAAACGAGATTGGCGAATGGCTGTCAACAAAGCCATGAGAACACCAATAGCTTCAGGCTTTAGAACAGCGTGGCCATCTGCCCGAAGCTCCATATTTGTCTCAAAATCATCTAATAGAAATATGAATCGCTGTGTTTTCTGGGTTAAACCTTGTTGTAGATATTTAGTTAGCTTTTGATTCAGTGGCAAGTTGCCTTGCAGGATTTCTTGTCCGCTTTCAGATGTGCATTGATTAGCAAGTTCACGCAGCAGCTTAGCTTCATCTAACTGCCGATAAATGAATATTTCTTCGTATCCAGACAGTCGTTCTAAAAGTCTTGCTGTAACTGTACTTTTGCCAACGCCTCCCAATCCATGAAGTATGATCCCTAACTTCTTTGGTGACCGTAGAGCTTTTAAGCAACGTTGAAGTATTTTCCGTCTCCCAACGAATTCATCAGGCGTTGCGACCCGAACTAGACCATGTGCATCCAAAAACTGTTCATGAATAGGTTCTTTTGGTAGCCAAACTTGATCACCCAACGGTTCCACCAACGGTCCCAATGTTTGTCCATTGGAATAAAGGCGCAATAAATGCCAATCATCGATTTGCTTGTCCCGTAAATATTGATAGGTTTCTAACAGGCTTTCTGTAAGTTGATATCCCGCAGCAAGTTTACTGTATAGACATCCTGCCGCTTTAGTTGCAACATCATCAGGGACTGCCCGATCCCATCCCAATACAGAATGAACTCCTTGTTTAACCAGAGATTCCGCAAATGATTCTAAAGCACCATTATTAGCCGACTCACCTGTATGACATCCTGAAAGAAACACAAGAGGAGGCTTGCGGAATCGTAACGCCTTGGCAATTTCTAATGGTTTTGTAGCATGAGCCTCTCCAGTATCTGTTTCAGTCCAAAAATAAGGTCCATCTTCTCCAATATCAGCATGACCACTTAAATGGAAAATATCAAATGGCTCTCGATAACGGCCTAAGAGCTTCTCTAGGGCTGTGATAGATCCACTTTCTTCTACTCGCAGGAGCAAAGGTACATCTTCAGTAACTTTTAAAATCTGTGCCTCTTCCCGCTCAAAATCAAGTACAGGCAGGATTTCGTTGGGGGATGTTGCCATAAAAAGAAGTTGCAAAGGGCGTTGTGGTATTTTGCTACTCCCCTGTATTGAACTCTCGACCCAACGAATAGGAACTACAACAGGGCTGAAACGTTCCACCAAAAACTGGCTTCCATCATGTAAGGTTTCCCACGGCAAATGTCCTAGACGCTCATTTACATCAAGAGCTAATACTAGCCCTTCATCATTACAATTATGGATTACCCGACTTAACCATCGAGCATCACCATCTAACCAATTGAAGAGTGCTGTTCCCATCCCCTGATGGTCAGGCAAAGACATATAGTATTTGCCCTTGGCTTGTTGGATAAGATGCTCAATTGATGCAACATTGATGCGCTGAGTTTCATACTGGCTTGGCACATCTAATGAATAACGTATCTCCCAAATTGGCTCTTCAACGGGAACTAATTTAATATAGAGCGTTTGCAAACTAATCCTCTAAGGCTTCTAGAACAGTACGAATATCATCAACAGTAGCGTTTTCAAGAACAACACGAGTATCGCCAGCTACTAAGACGACATTCTCTAACTTTTTCTGAGCCTTCTTTTGCTGCAAATACCATTGACGTATCTGTTCTGCTACTGCCAATGTAGTACCGACAATACCAACAATAGTTGCAATAATTGCCAATACGCCGCCATCTTTTGTGGGGGTTAAGTTTACAGTCTCCCAATTACCCTGTAAGTCAGCTATTTCAAAAAGCGATTCAGCCGCAGTCTTAGAACCTTTACCTTCAATCGATACTTTTATTTCTGCCATCATGATATTAGTTGTGTGATAAATACAATTATACTCAAGCCTATTTATGGTGGCGAGTTACTTACACAGGTTCAATTAAACAGACTCATATTTAGCAGAGAGGCCAGATCCAATAACTTAACCTTCTCCACTAACTCTGCCTCTATGTAATCCAATACTTGATTGAGTTGATAAATTGGCAAGCCTATTTTCATCGCTGAGTAACTGGGCTGAGTCTGTAGATAACGCATTGGGCGAGATGATTGATTCACGAAGAGCGTGTGACTCCCTGCCGCCTGAAAATTTGCTTCGCCCGGAAGAAACAGAAGATGTTCAATCGAAATTGTCTTCTTCTCAATTATGGGCGCGAAATTACTGAGAGTTGAATATTCTGTGTATGAATCCGATGGTGGGCAATTTTCAAGAGTCATAGTAGCAATATTTGGGGATGTTGCTTCAGACGATCGCCCGCATATTTGGCAATAAAAAAGCGACCAAAACCTATCACTAGGGTTTGATCACTTTTCCTAAAATTGCTTCTTGATCTAATGCTCCAAAGCCTCGGCTATCAGAGCTATTAGAAGGGTCATCCCCCACCACAAAATAACGATTGTCATCTGTGATGTAGGAAACCCTCTTAACGATATAAACTCCAGTCTTGAAAGGATGTTTCGCGAGGACGACATCTTCAGGGGCTGGAGTTTGATTTAGATATGCATCTAGATCGACCAGTACCCGGTCACCATGACGATAAGTCGGGTACATACTGTCACCGGAAATCTCAACTAAGAGAAGTCCTCAGCTAGTGTAGAAAGGAACATCGGTACGGCCTTTAGTTGCCCAGAAGATTTCGTGGATCTTCTTAACGTCAGTCATGAGTTGCTCACAGTGAGCGAGGCTGCACTCTACTTTACAAGCGGAGAGATTCTTCGTTGCCTTCCAAACGATGTCGTGAAGGTCGGGGTAGGTCTCTAGGTGAACAGGCTTGAAGTAGTCTGTCCAAAGAACGAGAAGCTCATCCTTTGCAAGAGTTGCTTGCTCTTCTTTGATTGCAACGTAACGCGCGAAAGTGTTGTGGTAAGCAACAGTTGCTGCTTTGTCGCCAGCAGCGGGAAGTTCAAGAGCGTGGAGCTTCTTGGTCATAGAAACTACAGCTTCAGCAGCAATGCGGATGCTTGCAGGATCGTAAACGCCACAGGGGCCATCGCAGTGCGCTTCGGCTTGCAGGACAATGTTGTGATTCATGTCTGTAGTGCTCATAGGTAATTAATCTAAGTTTCTAGTTTATTAATATAACTGCGTGCCGTACAAAAATGCTTACGGATATTGGGGTACGGGTATCAGGGTAGGGAAGTTTTGAAAGGGACGCTAGATCTTCGCTTTATTTATTTGAGCTTTGTTACTTGGGTTATTACTTGTACAAATTTCGAAATTCTCAGTTTTTTTGTTGTTTTATTAGTTCATTCTTGGGCATTCACCTCTGTTTACTACCATTTACTTGACGGAACAAAGAAAACGACGGTAATGGAAACCAGAAATATTATCCTTCGGTTCAGCTAGGCGATCGCACTGTTTTGAGGTTGGCGCGACGGGTGTATTGACCATCCACAGTTCAAAATTCTGCCGCAACGTTTTTTTGCTCTGTTGCAAAATTGGTTTGGGGTCGCGGCGATCGCCACTGAGAATGAAAAAGTAAGGCGATATGGATGTTTTTTGCTGTTGAAATTCCCAAGCGATTCCGATGAGTGTACGTAATTCGGCAGCACTGCGATCGCGAGTGGCAATGACCAATGGGTTTTCGGTTGTGTGGTGAGTTTGGATAAAGGTGGCGATCGCCCGTGTATTTTCTGGTTTGCGATAGGCGGTGTCAAAGTTTACGGCCAGGGAACCGATAAACATCAATACCAAAATTGCAACAGTCAAAGATTTTTTGTTCTGTTGCCAAAAATAATGCAGTGCCGTTGCGATCAGGAAAAGAACAGCGGGTAAATAAATAAATTGGTAGCGGGGTGCAAGGCTGACATCTAGTTTCGCGACATAAATTAAACCTAGAAAAGTGAGTAAACTCGCGCCGATGACATTGAAGAAAATGCGGTTTTCTAAATTTTTTGTTGTCACTCGAATCGCTTGAAAGAGTCTCGGACTAAGCCACAGAAATGTGCCGATAAAGGCGATCGCCGCAATAATTACGATTATTCTTGATTGTGCTTCGAGAGGAAAAGTAAAAACAGTTCCCCATAGCCACAGCAGCAAACGACCGATGGGGGCGATCGCCTCGAAACTAAAACCGTAATCCTGACTAAGCCACGAAGTTAATTTGCTATCGGAATTACCAGACCAAGCTTCTAGCAAAATCCAAATCATCACGACATTAGCGAGTAAACCCAGCATTACCCTTCGCCAAGGCGCTTTGAATATGTGCGTTAAAAATGCTTGAAATGTGTTCGGTTTACGTAGCGAAAAACTTGAGTCTGCAACATAAAAACGCAGCAAAACTAATCCTTCTGCAAAAATGTGCAGCACCATAAAAAAATGGCTGGCCATGCCAAAACCATTCACGATTAGCCAGAGAGTAATGAGCTGAAATGATGGCGATCGCCTCGCTTTTACTGCTCGAATAATTGCGACTAGGCAACCGAGAGAAAGACTTACCCAAATCAGCGCCAAGCTATAGTGACGGGCTTCTTGGGATAAGTAGACAGCAAAGGGTGAGATGGCGATCGCCGCCGTAAAAAAATGAGTGAGCCGACGCATCTTTGTGCAAAACCAGCCCAACCCGAAACCCACCGGAATTAACGCGATACCAAACAAAGCACTCAGTGATCGCCCGACCCAAATCGAAATAAATTGTCCATCCGTTGACCATAGTCGTAGCCATAGATGCGTTAGCCAAAAGTATAGGGGTGGATGATTGCTTTCAGTTAATAGGCTGTTAGTAACAGAATCGAAAGAAGCGGTTGCGTCAAATTTGAGGGGAGCAAGCAAGACCTCTTGGCTAATGAGTTGATCAAAGGGAATACCTCGAAACCCTGCCCCCAAACTAAAAATGAGGGTTGCCCATTCGTCACCCCATACAGGCTTTAGCGTCAAATTACCAAAGCGCAAACAAAAACCGATGGCCACCCAGCATCCGAGTAGCCACCAGTCTTGTTTTTTGATTTTTTCTGTCACAGCCGACAACCGCAATATTTCCCCCAAATCATACAGAGTTTGTCACTCTACTGCGGGGCGATCGCCAGAATATTAATCTGTGACAGTCTTAATCGGTGCGGGGTGTGAAATATGAGAGAGAAAAGTTATTCTTCGCCGGGCACAAACTCTTCGTAGCTGCCACCAACGCTAATGCCTGTGTTGTAAATCTCGGCATCAGTCAGGGTCAAATCTTCCATCGATGCGCCGACCACGAGGGTGTCATACATGCGAGCTGCGGTGAAGTCTACGCGATCTAAACGAGCGTCATTGAGGACTGCATTTGTGAGGAAAGCTTCCGTCATGTCAGCGCCTGCAAGATTTGCACCTGTCAAATCAGCACCTTCGAGGTTCACATTAGCTAAATTTGCATAGCTCAAATTGGCATCTCTCAAGTCAGCACCAATTAAATGTGCACCAGTTAGCTCCGCACCCACTAAATTACAGCCGGGGCAAGCACCTGTCTCTAACAACTGACGCACATGGTCAGGATTTTCACCGTTAGCAGGTTTGGCGATCGCCAAGGCGGCGGTAATCGCGGTTAATATTACAAATAAGCGTTTCATAGATATTACTCCTCATACTTCGTTGTTGAACTTTTGGGGGATTTTGTGTTCTTGCTTACTAGGCAAAAAGACATATTCTCCTTCAACCCCTACCGCACCTATTCCCGAAATCAATTAATCGAAAAAAATACAATCAATAAACTCAAAATAAATAAGTGCTTTCTTAACTCACACTTTAATTATTTCACAATCCTGAAAGCCTTATGTACAAAAGACTTAAGACGTTACATTTCAATAACTTGAAAAGCACGATAGCAGCTAATAATAGTATAACAAATCTTCATGTTTTTCGCCAGCCCACACTCTTTAGAAAAGACAAGTATTATGATGATTTAAGCATTTATTCTCCGTCATATTGAGTATTTATTGTGCGTGATTCTTCCCCTTCTTTTTCTGCGTCAGATCAGCATTTACCTTCGTATCAGACAAGTCTTCAAAAAATTCTCAAACAATTACAGATTGATCCTCAGCAAGGATTAGATCGTGAAACGGCGCAACAGCGATTAGAGGTTTACGGCACAAACGAAATACAAGAAGGAAAAGGGCGATCGCAATGGGAGATTTTGCTGGATCAGTTCCAAGACATCATGCTGATCATGCTTATCGTGGTGGCAGTGATTTCTGGGATTTTAGATTTTATTGAGCTGCGTAATGGTGGGTTAGAATCTGGCTCTTTTCCTTTCAAAGATACGATCGCCATCCTTGCCATTGTGGTGATTAATGGTGTGTTGGGATTTGTGCAGGAAAGTCGTGCGGAAAAAGCCTTGGCAGCTCTAAAGAAAATGTCGTCGCCTCAGGTTCGAGTTTTACGGGAAGGGCGAATCCAAGAAATTAGTGGCAAAACGGTTGTGCCGGGAGACATCGTTTTTATCGAGGCGGGTAGTCAGTTATGCGCGGATGGGGTGTTGTTAGAGGCGGCAAATTTACAAATTCGTGAGTCTGCATTGACTGGTGAAGCAACGCCCGTGGTCAAAAATGTCAGCCCTGAAGGTTTAGAGGGAGAAGTTAGCCTCGGCGATCGCCTCAATATGGTGTTTACGGGGACAGAGGTTTTAAAAGGGCGCGGCAAATTTGTGGTGACGACAACGGCGATGGAAACGGAGCTGGGCAAAATTGCCACCATGCTGCAAAACGTTGAATCGGAACCCACTCCCCTACAGAAAAGGATGGCGCAGTTGGGTAATGTCCTTGTCTCAGGGTCAATCGCCATTGTTGTCTTGGTAGTCGTCATTGGCTGTTTACAGGTTGGCAATCTCAGTCGTCTGAAAGAATTGGTCGAAGTTTCATTAAGTATGGCGGTGGCGGTTGTGCCGGAAGGTTTGCCTGCCGTGATTACAGTGACTTTGGCGATCGGGACGCAGCGGATGGTGAAGCGCAATGCATTGATTCGCAAATTGCCCGCCGTTGAAACCCTTGGTTCTGTCGATACGATTTGTTCTGATAAAACTGGAACCCTCACCCAAAACAAAATGGTGGTGCAGGAAGTGGAGACCCTTGACCATGCCTTCCGGGTAACGGGTGATGGTTATGCACCGACGGGGGATTTTATTCGGCGAGGTGAGGCGATCGCCCCGCAGGAATATGCGGCACTCCAGCAACTGTTATTGAGCTGTTTACTATGCAATGATGCCAACCTCGACAAAGATGACGGTGAATGGCAGGTAATTGGTGACCCGACGGAAGGGGCATTATTGGCGTTAGCGGGTAAAGGCAATCAACATTACGCAGACATTCCCCGGCAATGGCAACGGTTGGGAGAATTTCCTTTTTCTTCCGAGCGCAAACGGATGAGCGTGATTGGTGCGAAGGCAAAATCGACAGAGCAAAATGAATCGGCCTACGAGCTGTTTTGCAAAGGCTCACCGGAAATTGTTTTAGAGCGATGTCTGCAATATCAAACCGATAGTGGCATTCAAAATCTAGAGAAAGGTGATCGCCGCGAAATCCTCCAGCGCAATGAACATTTGGCGCAACGGGGTTTACGGGTTTTGGGTCTGGCTTACCGCCGTTTGAAAGAAGTGCCCACCTCCCAAGATGCTGATACCGCCGAAAAAGATATGGTGTGGCTCGGTTTGGTGGGGATGCTCGATGCACCCCGCCCTGAAGTGCGTGATGCTGTCGTGAAATGTAAAGCCGCTGGGATTCGTCCCATTATGATTACTGGTGACCATCCTTTTACTGCGAAGGCGATCGCCCAAAACCTCGGCATTGCCGATGCCAACACAAAAACCTTAACTGGCATTGAGCTGGAAAAACTTTCTCAACCGGAATTAGAGACTGTGGTTGGTGATGTGAGTGTTTATGCTCGCGTTTCCCCAGAACATAAATTACGGATTGTCCAAGCTCTACAAACTAATGGTCGATTTGTCGCGATGACTGGCGATGGTGTTAATGATGCCCCTGCGCTGAAAAAAGCAGATATCGGCATTGCGATGGGTATTACGGGGACAGATGTCAGCAAAGAAGCTAGCGATATGGTGTTGCTGGACGACAACTTCACCACCATTGTCGCTGCTACCGAAGAAGGGCGCGTCGTGTTTACCAATATTCGTCATTTCATTAAATACATTTTAGGTAGCAACATTGGCGAAGTGTTGACTATTGCCGCCGCTCCCCTCCTTGCCCTACCCACAGTTCCCCTCAGTCCTCTACAAATTCTGTGGATGAATCTCGTCACTGATGGCGTGCCAGCCCTTGCCCTTGCCGTCGAACCTGCCGAACCCGATGTGATGGAGCGGCGACCTTTTAGCCCCCAAGAAAGTATTTTTGCGAGGGGTTTAGGCTTTTACATGGTGCGAGTTGGCATTATCTTTGCCATCATTACCATCACTTTAATGATGCTGGCCTTTGAGCATCCCGAATGGGGAGTTGACCCCGACAGCTGGAAAACAATGGTATTTACGACACTCTGTCTGTCTCAAATGGGTCATGCGATCGCCGTCCGTTCCCGCACACGTTTGACCCTAGAGCTAAACTTTTTCCGCAATCCCTATCTCATTTGGGCTGTTCTCGGCACAACCTTATTGCAACTTGCTTTGATTTACATTGCGCCCCTGCGGAACTTTTTTGAAACCCAACTGCTTACCACCACCCAACTGCTTATTTGCCTTGGCTTTAGTACCTTAATGTTTGTCTGGGTCGAGCTAGAAAAACTATTTATTCGTTGGTTTATGTCGAAGCGACAACAAAAATAGCACGTAAGCGTACATTGTAAATAAATAATTATTCTGTATAGAGATTATCTTTTTTGGGGGAATGCCTTGAGTACTATTAGGCGGTTAGACCTATAGATAAACCTATGACTGGAAACGAAGCACGCGTTCAAGCCGTTCAGCAAATTACAAGCCGTACCCCTGTTGCTTGTGGCGGCCCCTCTCCCCTCGAAGAGATTTGGGCAACGAACGTATTTGACCTGAGTAAAATGCAGGCTTGTCTTCCTAAATCTGTTTTTAAGTCTATTAAAAAGACAATTACAACAGGCGAGAAGCTCGACCCATCCATCGCTGAGACTGTTGCAACCGCAATGCGCGATTGGGCAATTTCGAAGGGTGCGCTTTACTACGCTCACGTCTTCTACCCAATGACAAACTTGACGGCGGAGAAGCATGACGGCTTCATTTCCCCTCAAGGTGAAGGTAAAGTTATTTCCGAATTTTCTGGCAAGTTGCTAGTACAGGGTGAGCCTGATGGTTCTTCCTTCCCTAACGGTGGTATTCGTGACACCTTTGAAGCCCGTGGTTACACCGCATGGGATGTCACTAGCCCTGCTTACATCATGGAAA
>CAZXBK010000100.1:0-17567 GCA_964638765.1 uncultured Synechococcus sp.
GACGCATCCGCAAGGTTCTTTACCTTCCGTGCCGTCGCTTCCACCGTTTGTTGAATCGCTAAAATACCTTGTACCGTCCGGTTCATCGCCACATCACCAGCTTTTAGGGTTTTGTTTGCGAGTAATACCTTTTGTTGTGCATCTTGGGCGTTGGTCGCTACCTCACGAATAGACGTGGTCATATCCGTGATTTTTTGGAGCGCCTCACCAACACTTTCCGCTTGGCGCAGCGATTCAGTAGAGAGGTTTTTAATTTGATTCTCACTTTCTTCTGCCGTTTCTGACACAATCAAAGTCGAGTCTTGTACCTGTTCTACAAGCTTTTGGAGGTTCTCAATGGTGGCGTTAAAGAAGTCAGCAACCGTTCCCATTTCACCCTCGGTTACCCCAGCTCTTACGGTCAGGTCACCTTCAAAGGAATTTTCGATTTCTTCAAGGAAGTTTTCGATTTGACCTTGGAGCATTTCCTTTTGTTGACGTTGCTCCTCCGAAGCGCTCTCTGCCTGTTGACGGGATTCTTCAATCTCATTCAGTAGTAACGCTTGGTCAAGGGCGTAACCAAGCTGGATTGCTACTTGACGGAAAGATTCCACCAGCGGCGCTTCCCACTCACGGGTTCCAGAGCATTGGTGTGCTCCGAGAAGACCATATAGTTTGCTATTTACCAGAATCGGAACTACCACGTTCGCCTTCACCTGCCAACGTCCCAACTGTTCTTCGTGACAAGGAGTTAAGCCTGCCTGGGAGATATCTGGCGTCACCTGTACACGACCTTGACGGTAGGGTTCAACATAGTCAGCCGGGAAACAAGGGACCTCACCGTCTGCCATCATGTCTTCGCTGAGTTTGCGCCAACCGCTTCGCACTGTTTCATAGGGAATGTTACCGCCCCAGTTTTCGTCAAAGCGATAAACCACAACGCGATCACAGTCCATAAGTTTGAGGGCTTCCTCTGTACCTGTCCGGAAGATTCGTTCGACGTCGAGGGATTCACGGACTCGGAAACTGATGAGGTTAACCTGCTTCGTTCGGGCGACCGCTTGTTCTTGGGTTTGACGCAATAGAGCTTGGTCAAGGGCATAACCGATTTGCTCTGAAAGTTGACTAATCGTCTCCTGCTCAACCGTTGTCCAAGAGCGTGTATTAGAGCATTGGTGCACAACTAAAAGACCATACAATCTTTGGTTCGCGACAATGCCCGCTGCCATGTAGCCTTTCACGCCATAGGGAGAAAATTCATTGACATGGCAGTCGGCAAAATCGGAGTTGAAAATGTCAGTGACAGCCTTAACGTTGCCTTTGAGATAAGACTTGGAGAATTTCTCTGTTACGTGGGGTTCATTTGTCCGCACGCCCAGGGTTGCGGGATAACCCCCAGTTAGGGATTCTGCGGTGATTAGACCTCGCCATGAAGAGTCAAACTCGTAAACAATCGCGCGGTCAGTACCTAAAATTTCCCGTGTTTCTTCTACGGCAACGTTTAGAATGCCTTCTACTTCTGAGGCATCTTGCAGGAGTAAACGTGTCTCATCTAAGCGTTTAGCGCGTTCTTGATCTGCCCGTACAAAGGCCTGCTCTAGTACGTAGCTTGTTTGTTGAGCAACCTGTTTAAGGATGTTTGTTTCCGTTTCCGTCCACTTGCGGACATTAGAACATTGCTGCGCAAAGATCATGCCGTAGAGCTTTTGGTTGAAGACAATACCTGCTGCGATGTAGGCTTTTACACCTTGAGTGTCGAGCTCTTTAATGTAGATTTCACTCAGGCCACTTTCATGGATATCGTCAAAAGCTAATATCTTGCCGCGAATGTAAGACTTTGCGAATTTCTCACCTACCTGAGGGTCGTTTATTTGTTGACCGAGAATTGACTGGAAGCCGGGGGCGATCGCCTCAGCACTAATGACCCCCTGCCAATTTTCATCGAGTTTGGCAACAAAGACTCGGTCTGTTTCTAAAATGTCGCGAACTTCATCAACGGCGGCATTAAGAATCTCGTCAACCTCAAGGGATTCCTGTAGACGAGTACTGACATCATTAAGACGTTGAGCCCGTTCGATAGTGGCCTGTCTTTGTTCGATAAGGCTGATTCGCTCTAGGGCAAAGCTCACTTGGTTACTAATTTGGCGCAGTAAGCTGTTGTCTGAGTCTTGCCACTGGCGAGCTGACTGACAGCTGTGCACCACCATCAAGCCAAATAATTTTTTCTCAATGTTGATCGGTGCGACCATTAAGGTACGCACTTGAGCTTGTTCAAGATGTTCAAGTTGAAAATCGCTCAAACCAGCACTTGTCACACGATTGAGAATAGTGATTTTGCCACGCTGAGCCTGTTTGATGTAGCGTTCATCGAGGCCACAATCGGTCAATGTTTTACCCATCAGGGTTTTCCAACGGGTCTCTACGGATTCGGCGATCGCCATACCCTTCATTTGGTCGTCAATCTTAAAAATTAAAACGCGATCCGTCTTGAGGGCTTCCCGGGCATCATCAACAACCGTCTCTAAGATTTCATCGACATCATCGTAACTACCGAGACGTGCGGCAATGTCATTGAGGATTTTTGCTTGCTGTGCCGAGTCTTCCTGCTGTTGGAGGGCATAGGCTTGGTCAAGGGCTGTACCAACCTGAGTCGCTGCTTTCTTGAGAAGTTCGGTTTCGCTTTCTGTCCAGCGTCGTGACAACGTACATTGATGGACGATCAATACACCCATGAGCTGTTGTCGAGCCACAATAGGCGCAACGAGACTGGCACGGATAGTGCGAGCTTTAAGCTGATCAAGGACGGCATCTTCAAGATCCAGCTCATAGATATCCGCCACGCTGTGCGTTTGACCACGCTGGTAGCCTTCTTGATAGCTAATGTCCAGCCAAGGACTCGGCAGAGACATACCCATCGTTGTCGGGAACTGCCGTTCAACCGATTCAGCAACCACCTGATTTTGTCCCTCAGTGGAAAGGCGAGCAACCACCACGCGATCGCCTTGGAGGACATTATGTATTTCCTGTACTGCTGCACTAAAAATATCGTCGGGGGTAAGAGATTCTCGAATACGCGCACTAATTTGGTTGAGCCACTGGGCTTGGTCGGCAGCATCCCGCTGCTTTCCGAGGAGTTGGGCTTGGTCAAGGGCATATCCGACCTGTACTGCTAACTGCCGGAAGAAATCAATTTCAGATTCTGACCATTCCCGAGGATTCGAACATTGATGGGCAACTAACAAGCCGTACAACTCACCTTCTAAAAGTAGTGGTGTCGTTAGGCTTGCTTGGGTATCCAGTTTTTGGAGCTGTTCTAGTAAAGAGCTATCGAGCTGAACGCTATTGCTTGTATCTTCTACTGCTTCGACACGTCCCTGTTGGTACAGCTTCACCGCCTGATCCGACATCGCATTCGCCATGTAGTAGGAACCTAGAGCACTAGGCCAGCGACGCTCTACAGCTTCATAGGCAGCTTTTGCTAAATAATTTTCGTCAAAAATATAAACAACCACACGATCAACATCGAGGGCATTACGAGCATCAGCAACGGTGGCATTGAGGATATATTCGAAGTTTAATGACTCTCTAATGTGGGAGGTCATTGCGTTCAATAATTCCGCTCTTTCTACTGCGGCCCGCTCATTGGCGAGGAGGGACTGGAGCTCGTCCGTCATCATGTCGATATTCGAGCGCAGACTACTCAACTCACCCACCAGTGCTCCAGCTTTTGAGGTTAGGGCAGAGTGTTTCGCATCGGATGTGGACAAAGACTGGACGGGGACAAGGGTCAGGGTTTCTTCAACCCGCCGTTCTTGGGGAGAGGAATCCATACCGTTGTTTTTATTGGGGTCGTTGTTCGGGCGAATGGGTGTCTGAGTCATGGTTAGTTCGGCAAGTTCAACAGGATAAGCAAGAGTTGGGAAAAAGGCTGGTCTAAATAAATTCTGTTTAAAAAGTTTTTTGAGTCGATAGTTCCTTAGTGAAAAGTTTTACGTGGGCGATCGCAGGGTTTCAAGTAACGCTTCGAGATTAAAGCTAGTAACCTGAGCATTCCCTTTTGTGGCAAGGGATCCAGCAATTAGGGTGGCAACCTCTGTTTTGAAAGGAACGGGTAAACCCGCTTGAATATCTTGGGGGTCACAACGCATCAGCTGTCGAACTTCAGCGACGAGAACACCAAAGCTCTGTTGATTGACGGTCACCCTGAGCACATTGCACTTAGACGATTGGTAGTCAGCGCTGAGGAGCGGGGCAAGGCCAAGGGCATAGGAAAGATCCACAAGCCACAGGACTTCACCACGCCAGCCACAGACACCAATAACAGCTGGGGGCAGGTCAGGAATTTGCACAATTTTGCCCAGCTCTAAATTAATCGTCTCGGTGAGCTGATGGGTCGGGATCATGCCCCAGACCTGCTGGGTCAGGAGAAAGCTAATAAATTGCTTTTGGGCAGTCGGTGGATCTGTAGAAGTCTTCGGAGCCATGTCGTGCAACCTTTGAGAGGGGGAATGGCAGATGTCCCTATTAACAATAAAAAAGTAACTAAAAAATCAGGGGAGGCGATCGCCAGCCCGGGTAAAGAAGGCCGACGAATTATCACAAATGAGTAGTGAATTAAAGAGCCACTAGCGCACCCATTTACGGACGGCGGCGACTAGCTCATCTTGGTCAATGGGCTTTGTTACGTAGTCATCAGCCCCTTGTTTTGCGGCCCATTTTTTATCCATTTTTTCAGATTTACTCGAACACATAATGATGGGCGTCTTTTCTGTCTTTGGGTCTTTTTTAAGTTCACGGCATAAACCAAAACCACTTTGACCGGGTAACACAACATCGAGGACAATGCCATCGACTGTCTTTTGACTAAGAATTGCCTTCGCCGCTTCAGCAGTAGTTACCTTCAGTAGCGTGAACCCAGCTCCTTCAAGACAGGACGTAATAATTTGTGCTTCGGTTGGACTGTCTTCAACGAGCAATAATGTTGCCATCTTAAACCTCTAAAAACTAACGGGAAAAGGATAGTAAATCCTACGGTATTGTAAGGCGATCGCCCTCAAAAAAACGTCGGACATTGTTCTATAAGGCAGAACTAGAAACCTCAGGATTAAGGCTTGCCTCATCTGCTTCTGCATCACCCTGCTCTGCAATTTCCTCCAAATATTTTTCAATCAAGGCGATCGTCTTTTCTGGATCAGGGGGTTTCCCCAGAAAATCAGACGCTCCAACCAACTTGGCGCGGTTGCGGTCAATGAGGGTATCGCGACTCGTTAAAACAATAATTGGCGTTTTCTCGAACACAGAGGTTTGCCGTAAAAACTTGCAGACGCTATAACCGCTTGCATTAGGCATGACCAAATCGAGAATGATAATATCTGGCTGATTTTCAATGAGCTTTGCCACCCCACGCATCGGTTCATTGATCGCCAGCGTTTGGTAGCCTGCCCCTTCTAAAATCTTTTTCAATGTCTGGAGAATAACGGGGCTATCGTCAATACAGGCAATGAGTCCATTACGACCCTTGCTACTACTCGTGATTTTGCTTGTCGCACTGTTAGATTCGACTCCCCCACTCTGCCTGTCAGCAAAGGGATGAGGTAAATCAGCAACCCTTTTGAGTTGGACAATACGCTTCTTTAATAATGGGATTAGAGCTTTCGTGATATTCGTTACGGATTTACCTAGTCGTACCGAGATATCCCAGAGGGTATATTTTCCATTTAGATATTTACCAAGGACACCCAAAGCCGAAGGATTAATACCTGATTTTAGAACTGGTGCAAGGGTCGGATTGAGGTTACCAAGGCCAGCTCCCTGCCACTGACGTTGTAATGCCACGACCTTTGAAAGATCTGGCTCTACTTCTAAATAGGACAGAGAAAGACTCAAGGCCATTTCTGTCGGGTTACGGGAATCTTCCTGCCATTCGACAGTCGCGTTACCGTAGCACCCTAAATCAAAAAATACTTCTTGGGCGATCGCCCTAATAATCGCCTTGGCTTGCACTACCGAAATCTGCTTATTAGTGATGCCTTGGTACAGCAGTTGGTACTCCCACATATGCGCATCGTGGAGATCTCCCGGATTCGGAATCCACTGGGGTGTCAATCGCTGCGTAATCCGATTCCAACGGCGCGTTTCATGGAGCCCAGCTTGAGCGTAGAGTAAGCGACCAGACAGCAAATAGATACGTCCCTTCGTCTGGCTGTTACCCACGACCAACTCCCCTGTTGCCCGTTTTTGACAAAGGGCACTTAGCTGCTCAGCAATCAATTTAAGGGTATTAGCTGTAGCTGTCATATCGTTTTTCAGAGCTTTCTCGCCCACTAATAATAACTTTAGAATCCTATAGGTTTGTTGATTTTTGTTGATAACTACAGAAAACTTATCTTGCTATATTTTCTGTTTATAGCTGCCACTAATATCGCGCTACAGCCTCAACTTAATCACTAGTTTAAATCATAATAAAGTCCAGTTTCATACTTCGACAACGACATTCCAATAGTTTGACAGTAAGTCGCTGTGTGATACTGTTCGACTGGTTTTAATGGCAATCCGGATAAGAAGTAAATAATCTTTAATGCCTAAGTGATTCTACGTAAGTACCTAGATAGGTCTTTGTACTTTAAACAATATTGCCGTTGTTTTAGACTGTAATTATTAATACTTTTAATAAGAACATTTTTTGCGTAAAAGTTTTTATGTGGAGAAACATAGGTTTTCGGCTTTCTTTAGATTGTTTTTTTAGCTGCACTGCACTGCATTTTAAAGGGTATTTTTGCTGATTTAAATTACGACTTGCTCTTCTTTATGTAGAAATCTTTAATCAAAATGCAACATAAAGGTTTCCGAGCCGCGAAATCCTGAGAGCTTTCAATCCCACAATTGAGACCAATAACCCAATCTGTACTAGTGAGAGGGCAGTGACTTAAGATCTACAGAGCAAAAGTGGGATGAATTTTTTTTACTATGGTAGATATTGCATCACTAATTCACCAAGTCCGTGCTGAAGCAGAGCGGGAAGAATTTCCGATAGATATTCCGGTGTATAAAGCGGCGAAGTTAGAGCCGACCCAACCGATTTTGTACGGGGGAAATTTAAATAGTCAGCTGTGCTTTTTTGGGCGAGATTTGGGTCGTGATGAGGTACATGGTCGTCAACCTCTCTACGGGGCGGCGGGGACGTTGGTGCGTCAGGGTTTTTATTACGGGATGCACGGCAAAAAAATTCAGGACAAGCGAGAACTAGCCAAGGTTTGTGAGCGGGTTTTATTAACGAATACGGTTCCCTATAAGCCACCGGGCAATAAAGCCTATTCTGTGGCGGTAAAAAAGCGCTTTCGACCGTTTATCGAAAAGTTGCTGGTCTTGCACTGGCAGGGCAGCCAAATTATTACATTGGGCACAGAAGCCTTTAAGTGGTTTGATCCCTATGGTCGCCGGGGCGAGGTGAATGGCTTTTTTCGACAAGATGATCGGTTTGAAACCTCTTTAGAGGTGACCTTAAAAGCGACGGATGAACAGGGTCTGGAACATCAAAAAATTGTCGCGCTGTCGCCTTTACCCCACCCTTCTCCATTAAATCAACGTTATTACGCGAAGTTTCCCAAAATGTTACAAACGCGCCTTGAGACGATCGCCTTTTAGATTTTTCTGGGCACTGTTGGGGATGAAACAAAATTTCCTATCATAGAGAACATAATCTTGAGGAGATCTGGCACGATGGCTAAATGGTTTACTGTAGGGGCGATCGCCGCGTTACTAAGTAGTGTTGGTTTGTGCCTAGAGGCGAATGCACTACCCGGTGATTTGAAAGACGATGTGGAAGCTTGGATCGATGCAAACCCGAGCTTTCGCGAAAGTCAGATAAATAATTTGAGGGTGACCCGCTTCAATACCGCTGCTCAAAAATTCACCTTTGAAGCATCACTCTATTCGCCGACCTTTGTGGATGAAGAACCAAGTGGTCTAATTCGTAGTGAAGAAATTAGCTTTTTTGACGTGACTAATGGGGTGACATTCCAACGGCTCGAAGAGGCTCTAAGAACTGTGTATGGCGTGAATGTGTATCAAGATTATGCCGCTGCCCGAGAAATTTATTCCTACCCAGACATTAGTACAGTCAATCGTTCAAAGCGCTCCAATCTCCTCACTCTTCGTGCCCAAACTGGCCGACTCTATGAAGGCGATCGCTTTGCCTATTGGATTGAAATTATTAAAGTAGACCCCGACAACAGTGATTTTGCTAACCGAGGCAAGATTGTTGTGATGGAAAAATTTGATTTACCGGCTTTAGAAAATCAACTCAGTAGCCGTTAAGTCGTTTCTGTTTCCCGCTCAAAATCATTTCCTGAGCCATATTTCAAAGCTTCCCGCAATCGTGCTGTTTGATAGTCCGTTGCGGGGGGCATTTTTTTGCTGAGGTGGTAGCCAGAACTATACAAACCTAAGGACAGATAATGACGCAACCAGTCCGTCAGTGCTCCTACGCCTAATTTTGGGAGGAGCGGCAAAACTGTCGGAAAATTAACGCGGGGCAGGGTTTTTGCTAATCCTTGGAATTGCACTACATCTTGCAAAAATGGATAGAGTACATCGTCACCAAGGTCGGCCATCACCGCAAAAACAGCATTCATCAAATCGTTAATTTCGTTAGGATTGCAGCGCTGCTTCACACCGACGCTCATCGCTTTCTGAAAAAGCCACGTCACCGACAAATTGGGTTGATAGGGTTGGAGTTGTGCCAATGAAGGGCGATCGCAGCAATACTGTTTAAGAGCATCATTAATACCAGCGCTGAGTCGCTTGAGATGCCGCAACATCGAACCAAAGCCACCAAAACTAACGGGGGACTGCGCACCGCTACTGTCGCCAATAGGTAAAATGCGTCCCCACGGATACCGCACAGGACTTTGGCGATAGCTAGGGAAAAAGCCAAATAAAAATCGCTGAAAATCGAGGGCTGTTAATTCGGTTTGTTGGTATTCCGGCAGTAGCTTCAGGTATTCGTCTAATAGAAATTCGAGACTAAAACGATCCGGGTGGGCATCAAGGTAGGTAAAGAGATAGGTTGTCCGTCCATCCCTAGCGGGAAAAGCTTCCCAGAAATATTGGCACTGGTTCCGAATCGGTGTAAAAGAATAGATCAAATCGCCTGTTTTGTTTTGCTCAAAGCCCTTGGCACAACTGCCGACCACAAGACAAATACCGTCGGGCTTACGGCCTTGGCGAGCTTGCTGGGCAATGGGCGAAAAATGTCCCATCCCATCCAGAATGAGGCGGGTTTTTAAACTCAGCTTTTCGGTTTTGGCGATCGCCCCACCATCACACACTTCAATTTCCGTGCAGGCGTTATGTTCGAAAACTTTGCCGCCCCACGTGAGAAATTTTTCCTTTAGTTTCGCGAGTAGTGCTTTAGGACTGACACCAATATTGAGGATATTTTCTACCCATAGCGGTTCACCATTGAGAAACTGTACCCGCGCCGGGTTGTACTCAGTAAAAATAACTTCCTGTAATTCTGCGGGAGTGAGTAATTCCAATTCCGTTAAGGTCTCTAGCTCCGTGCGGGAAATATTCCATTCCTGATCGCGCCCTTGCAAAACGCCCTTCTCTAGGACAACCACCTGCCACCCTTGCCGCTGTAGCGCCGCCGCCAGCATAATCCCTAAGGTACCACCACAAACCACCACATCACAGTCGTAGTCTTGGCAATTTTCTGAACTAGTTCGCACAACATTAGGACGCGGAATTTGTCCCTGTCGCCATTGCGTCCACCGCTGATCCGCAAACTTTAAACCCTTCAGGGGTTCACCCTTAACCTGAGCGAGAATTTCTTGAACCTGTCCCACGGCGATCGCCTCCAGTTGGCTCTCATTTTTCTAATTCGGTTTTATCATTTTTTTCGAATTCACTGGCTATAAATACTCAAAAACCAGCCGAAAGTAAGGATTATCTTGACTTAACAAAACGCAATCAATAGAATCAGCTTAACTTAACCCACCTTCCCCAATTTAGGTGGTGACCGTACCGATTTTAAGAAACATTTATAACGTAGCCCCCAAGGAGCTTGCTGATGCTGAAGAGATTATTTGGAAATTCCCAAGAGAAATTTGCAATGGAGTTGCCTGACTCCCCCGAACAGGAATCCAATGCAGTTTTTGCCCCTCCCATCGTTGAGAAAAAAGAAGAAGAGGCTGCACCAGCAGCTGGCGAGAACGTCAACGCCCTCACAGTAGAAGAGAACGGCGAAACCCCTGCCCCCGGAGCACCGGCACCTGTCCCCGCAAAGCCCACTTATGTGGATTCCCGTGAGTTTATTATTGCGGCAATCAAAGAAAGCTCTGCTGAAACAAAAGCGAAAGAAGAAAAAGCCTCTTCTAGTGCTTCCTTCGCGGAAAACTTTTCAATGACTGTTGGTAATAAGAGCGATCGCCGCCGTCCCGGTCTTAGCATGGAACCTTTCATGGGATTAGCGAAAACAATGGGTTCTAAGATCTAAGGGACAAGATTACAGTGTTCACTTTCTAAATATTGCAATAAAAATAAAAATGAGATTCAGAGGGGCGATCGCCTCTCTTTTTTTTGTCTATTTTTTTATCGATTTAACTGCCTAGATCTGCCTAAATCTGGGAATGATGGGATGGCGATCATTCAAGCCGCATTTACGTCGTTACTATCGGTACTAGTAGCGGTGATCATTTGCCGCTATTTTTATATTTGACTTAATATTCGTCACGGTTCTCATAACTAAAAATCGACAAACACCAAATTTGCCGAAACATCTATCTATAATGAGTCCAAATCACCGTGTACTGCCCCGTTTATGAACTCCAACGAGCCAGACCCTTCAGCACTGTCTGAGGACAATTCTCCCAAGAAAAAAAAGAATCGCTTACTCATCGGACTCATTATCGGTGCACTTATTTCTGTGGGTGGCGGCTTGGGTTATGCTCGCTACTTTATTTTCAAGCGGCTCTCTCCCACCATCGAAAAACAACTTTCAAAAACCATTAATCGTCCTGTGCAACTCGGTGACGTTAAATCCTTTTCCCTCGGTGGCGTCAAACTTGGTTATTCGGCATTGCCCGCGACTGAAGATCAAACCGATGAAGTACTCATCGAAAGTGTGGTTGTTGACTTTGATCTTTGGTCCCTCATTACTCAGCAAAAACTCAACCTAAATCTCACCCTCCTCAGACCGCAGATTTACCTTGAGCAAGATATCGACAATGTTTGGTTAGCCCTAGATATCGAAGAATCCGATGACGATGATGACGGTGGCTTGGAAGTTGATATTGGCCATATTTATCTTAGAAATGCTGCCCTGACCGCCCGCTCCCGCATGGAATCGGGAACCCTCCAAACACCCATCAATATCTCTGTGCCCTACGGCGAAGCGGAATTAATCGAAGGGGATACCATTATTGACTTTGATTTAACAGGGGAATTAGAGCGGGGCGGCGAACTGGAAGTCTCAGGCTTAGCGGATATTACCGATACTTCCTTTTCCCTCGATCTACGGGCGAAAAAGCTCCAGATTTCTACCATTACAGACCTGCTACCTCTGCCTTTTACGCTGTCTGAAGGCCTAGTCGATGGTCAGTTGGCGATGAATTTAGCGCCGGGCGGAGAACTGACGGATTGGGAAGGGGAAGTGATCACGGAAGATGTGACGCTCATTTTGCCCCAGTTGGTGAAGCCCATTAAAAATATGGACAGTAAAATCACCTTCGCAGAACAGCGATTGGATTTTTCTGATCTTTCGGGCAGTCTTGGGGAAGTCAATCTGGCGGGAGAAATGGCGCTAGATCTGAGTGGCTCCATGGAAGGCAACTTGATCAGTGAGCCTGTTGCCATTGGCGGTTTGATGCGCACCTTTGATTTGGCAGAGCCTGAATTTGTCATCGATGGGCAGCTCCGCGCTTTGGTTTCGATTACGGGTGCGCTGGAAAATCCTCAGTTTTTTATTGATGCGGTTAACTACGACACATTGACCTTTGACCGTATTACCTTTGGTCAATTTCAAGGTACTTTAGCGGTCATTGGGAATCAATTTTTTGTTGAAAATTTTGTGGCGACACCGACTCTTGGTGGTCAGTTTCAGGGACAGGGCTTGATCCAACTACCTTCGGAAGAGTTTCCTGAGGGTGATATTGCGATCGCCACCACGGGAACCCAGTTACCGACGAATGCTTTAGCGCAACTCTACGAAATTCCGACTCCAGTGCCTTTGGGTATCGGAACGGGAGAATTTTTCTTCGAATCGACGGTAGATAAAGTTGATGAATTTGTAGTGTCGGGTCAGGCGGTAGTGCCTGTGGCGGGTGGCTTAGTCACAGCAACGGATCTAAATGTCACGAAAGACCGTTGGCAAACTCCGGCGATCGCTCGAAATTTGCGGTTATCGGGACTGTATACCCAACCTTTACCGCCCTTTGCTCTAAATAGTTTGGTGAATGGGGAATTTGAAGCGACGGGTTCTTTGGTCGCAAATGAGGGCGATCCACTACAAGTGACAGGTCAAGCCCGCACAACCCTCGCTGGCGGTACAGCAATAGCGAATAATTTAACGGTCAATGATGGGGCATGGCGCACAGAGATTAGTTTGGCGGGACTCGAACTTAATCGTTTAGCACCAGATCTCCCTCCAGTGGCAGCAACCTATGCTGGAGAATTTATCGCAGCAGGAACCCTCGATAATCCTAGTGCCGATGCCATTGATGCAGCGGGTGTTGGTCGTTTGACGATTGCTGACGGTGGCGTGATTCGTACAGAAAATGTGGCGATCGCCAACGGTGAATGGTATAGCCGTGCGGAAGTAGATAACGTTAATTTGGTGAACTTTTCGCCTCTACTAGGCAACTATGTCACTACTGTGCCGACGAATGGTTCCTTTGAGGTGCGCGGCGTTCTCGATAATATTGCCCTCAATGCAGTACTCGCCCAAGGCTCGGCGATCGCCCAACTTGCGGGTGGCGTGGTTAATGCGGGTACGATTACGCTTCAGCAGGGCAAAGTCGCCAGTCAGATGACGGCAACGGGTGTAGCGCTTTATCCCTTTTCGGAGCAGCTCAGCGGTGTGGCTTCTGGCACGTTTGATGTCCTCGCCGATGCCATTAATCCCGATCTCAGCCGTCTACAAGCCCAAGGGAATGCCCGTTTCAGTCAAGGCTTATCTTTAATTAATTCTCCCCTCACCAGTGAATTTGCTTGGACAGGCTCCCAATTGCAAATTCAACAGGCGATCGCCACTGGGTTTTATGCAAACGGTCTCGTTGATATCAATACAAATCGTCTCAGTACCGACCCCCTCGCCGCGATTCAAAATTTAGCCCTCAACCTCGACATTGAAAACCTAGATCTCGCCACGCTACCTCTGCCACCCAATGCCCAATCCCTAGATCTTGCTGGACAAACCAGTTTTGAAGGAACCGTTCAAGGTGCGCCTCTCCAGCCAACTGTGAACGGCAATATTCTCCTCAGTAACGTTGATGTGGGTAGTCTCAATTTTGAAAATCAGCTTAGTGGTTCCATTCAGACCCGCACAGACCGCCGCATTCTCATTGCCGCCGAAGGAGAGCGCGATCGCCTCATTGCCCGCCTCAACCCCAATCTCCGTCCTGAGCAAGCCTTTTTGCAAGTGGACGATACCAGCCTTGATCTTGCAGTGCAGTACGGCAGCAATAATTTAGACCCCAAACAACTCCGCCTTGCTAGTGAAAATTTTCCGGTGTCCCTCGTGCAGGCGATCGCCAAGGATCAGCCCCAAATTCAACAACTCGACTTCCCCATTGCCAGCATTCAAATGGGTGGCCGCATCTCTACCCAACTCACTGCCGATCTCCAAAACCTTTCCGCTTCTGGGCGCTTAAATGTTGATGCACCATCCCTTGGCACTGTCCAAGGTGATCAGCTCAATGGCGATTTCTACTACGGCAATAATCAGTTCATGGTGCGGGACATGCAGTGGCAAAACAATGGCGGTATCTATGCCGTTAATAGCACTGTTAATCTACCAACCGGCGATCGCCAACAACCCACTATTGCCCTTACCGGACAAATCGAGCAAGGTCGTGTTGAAGATATTCTCGTGGCGATGCAACTCTTTGACTTTGTTGACTTCCAAAATTTCGGTCAGTTGTCCATCGCCGATTATTTCGGTCGTTCCAGCGTTTTTGACGATAGTGAAGACCTCTACGAAACAGCCACTTTAGTTGAAACTCTTGATCCAACCAAAGAAGTCCCTCTTCTAGAAACACCGGCTAATCCGAACATACTAGACATCAGGAACGATGTGCGCCTGACCCTCAGTTGTCGTGAATTATTAGCGCTTCACCAAGACACAACAACTGATGCTCTATTTAGCCTCAATAGTGAAAACCTCTCTTTTGCTGAACGCATTGCCCTCGTTGACTGTGTCAATACCCAGGTCGCCCTAAACGATGTCAAAGCTACCGAAACAATGTTGCCGGCTCAACTTGCGGATTTAACTGGTGCAGTCAATGGCGAAATCAGCATGAATCTCGATAGTGAGTCCAACCTTGAAGCAGAGTTCGATCTAAGGGGTGGCTACGAAGAAATTGACAACCTTGGTGAAACCCAGCTGGTCGGACAGCCGTGGCGATGGGGCGATATTGATATTCCCTATGTTGTTGCCCGTGGCGTTCTCCGCAATGGCGTCATGACTCTGAGACCTGTAAATATTCAATTACCCGACGGACAAGTCATTTTCATTGGTAGTTTTGGTGGTGAAACTCAAACGGGACAATTACGCCTTAACGAGATTCCCGTGGCTTTCGTCAAAAAATTCATTGATTTGCCTGATGCTGTCGCATTACAAGGCTCTATTAATGCCAGTGCCAACTTGGCTGGGACACCGCAAGATCCTTCCGCGCGGGGCGATATGAGCATGGAAAATGTGCGCATTAACGATGCTGAGATTAATGCGGTAACTGGCAACTTTACCTACGAAGATGCCCGTCTTGATTTTGCTGTTGATGGCGAACTGATTACCGATGCTGAACCTCTCACCGTTGTTGGTAGCATCCCTTATCAACTGCCGAATGCAGAAGTCGCCCCCGCCAGCAATGATTTAGACCTAACTTTCAAGCTAGAAGATGAAGGTTTTATTTTGCTGAATATTTTGTCGCGGGGACAGTTGGCATGGCTTAACGGCGAAGGAACAATGGATTTAGACATTGACGGTACCTTTAATCCAGATACCGGTCGCCCAACTGATTTGTCTGCAAATGGTCGGGTGGCGATCGCCGGAGCCGAGATCCAAGCAAAAACTCTACCTGATGCACCTTTAACAAACGTAAAAGCAAAAATTGACTTTGACTTCGACGACTTCACTGTCCAAGAACTAACAGGAGACTTTAGCGGCGGTAACGTGAAAATTGGGGGTAGTTTACCGATCGCCAAAGCTGAAACTAATAACGAAAACCCCCTTAAGGTCGAATTAAACGACCTAAATTTCGAACTCCCAAATCTTTATAAGGGCGGTGTTAAAGGCAATCTAAACATTATCGGGACAGCCTTAGAACCAATTATTGGTGGCAATATCGATCTTAGTGAAGGTCGCGTCTTCCTCGTCGGCGACCAGCAACCCGTTGACCCAGATACAGTCGAGGTCGAGACTCCCACTGCCGAAACAAAATCTACCGCTAAAACCGTCAGCGTTCAACGGACGAAGCAAAATTCAAAAACTGCCCAAACTTCACCAAATCTCGATCTCACAGCCATTACAGAATTCCGCGATCTAAAAATCAAGTTAGGCCGCAACATCCAGATTACCCGTAGCCCGATTCTCAACTTCTTAGCGACGGGCGAAATGCTCTACAACGGTACACTCATTGACCCCAAACCAAGCGGCGTCATTACCCTAGAGCGGGGACAGGTTAACTTATTTACCACACAATTCCGCCTCGACCGCAGCTATGAGAACACTGCCACATTTATCCCCAGTCTCGGCCTTGATCCCTATTTAGATGTCGTTTTGCAGGCATCCCTTATTGAAACGCCCCAGTCCTCCGTTATCAACACAGATCCGCTATCAGCCGAAGTTCAAGATAGTAGTGTCTTTAGTGCGACACAAATCGGCACTATCGAAACAGTCCGCGTGACAGCAGCCGTTCAGGGACAAGCCAGTGAGCTAAACCAAGAAAATCAAAGCCAAGCGAGCGCTCTCAATCAAATTTTGGAGCTTACCAGTAGCCCGCCACGCAGTGAAACGGAGCTGGTCGCTTTACTCGGTGGTACATTTTTCGATAGTTTCACCTCAGATGGAGCCGATAGTGGTCTCGCTTTAGCTAACCTTGCAGGTTCAGCGTTACTCAACTCCATTCAAGACACCATTGGTGATGCATTAGGTCTTAGTGAATTTCGTCTTTTCCCCACAGTGATTACCGACGATGATGAAGGCGATCGCAACTCAACTCTCGGTCTTGGCGCGGAGATTGGCGTTGATATTAGCTCAAATTTCTCTCTCTCTGTTCTTCAAATTCTGAATAGTGATGAAGATACCCAGTTTGGTTTACGTTATCGAGTAAATGACCAAATCTTCCTGAGAGGCTCAACAAACTTAAACGATGATAGCCGTATTACAGTGGAATACGACCTGAAATTCTAGGCATGAAACAAGAAAAATGAACAATCTTTCCTGAGAAACGTTAACATTAGTTAATAACTAACCTGAATGACAGGATAAGACTCTCTTTTAAGAAACACACCATATTGCTTATCCTCAGATCCTAGGAGGCTCCCAGTAGTGAATAAAAACAATAAAAAGTGGCGCAGTGCAGGGCTTTACGCTCTTTTGGCGATCGTTGTGATCTCCTTAGCTGTGTCCTTCTTTGATCAGCAACCCCAGAGCCGTGAAACATGGCGCTACAGCGAATTTCTACAGCAAGTTCAAGGTGGCAACATCGAAAGTGTCAAAATTAGCTCGGATCGCTCTCAGGCATTTGTCCCAGCTCAAGATGGCACACCTATTCTGGTTAATCTTCCCCCCGGAGATACAGAACTCATCGATATCCTCAGTGACAACAATGTTGATATCGCCGTTCTTCCCCAGAGCGATGACAATTGGGTATTCCGTGCCCTCAGCACATTAATCTTCCCAATTTTGCTACTTGTCGGCTTGTTCTTCTTACTTCGCCGTGCCCAGAGTGGCCCCGGTTCCCAGGCGATGAACTTTGGTAAGTCCAAAGCTCGTGTACAAATGGAACCTCAAACTCAAGTTACCTTTGGTGACGTCGCTGGTATCGAACAAGCAAAGCTTGAGTTAACTGAAGTTGTTGACTTCTTGAAGAATGCTGATCGCTTTACCGCTATTGGCGCAAAAATTCCTAAGGGTGTTCTCCTAGTTGGCCCTCCTGGAACAGGTAAAACCCTTCTAGCAAAGGCTGTAGCTGGTGAGGCTGGTGTGCCGTTCTTCTCCATCTCCGGTTCTGAATTTGTAGAGATGTTTGTGGGTGTTGGTGCATCCCGCGTTCGTGACCTCTTCGAACAAGCTAAACAGAACGCGCCTTGTATCGTCTTTATCGATGAGATTGATGCGGTAGGTCGTTCCCGTGGTGCTGGTCTTG
>CAZXBK010000101.1:0-17365 GCA_964638765.1 uncultured Synechococcus sp.
CGATGAATTTATCTGATCAACCATCACCAAGTACAAAATGTGACCCTGACCAGCACGTCACCGCTGTGATTACCCATCGCGTTCGGAGTGGTCGCGAAGAGGGTTATGAGGAATGGATTCACGGGATTTCGGCGGCGGCGCGGCAATTTGAAGGGCATCTTGGGGTGAGTATCTTGCGGCCACAACCGGGGGCAACTTCTGATTATGTGATTGTGTTGCAGTTTGATTCCTCGGCACATCTGGATAATTGGCTGCGATCGCCGGAACGTAATGCTTGGATTGAGCGGGTTAAGCCGTTAATTCAAGAGCAGGAAACGGTACAGGTTTTGTCGGGGTTGGAGTCGTGGTTTCAGCTACCGTCTCAACCGAAACGATCTATGCCCAAGCGTTACAAGCAAGCGATTTTGGTGTGGACTGGGGTTGTCTCAGTGCTGCTCGTCATTAGTCCGCTCATTGCACCTTTACTCGCGCCGTTGCCCCATGTGCTGAAGGTCATGATCAATTCGGCTGTGGTGGTTTCGATGTTGACCTATGTGATCATGCCGAATCTAAGTAAATGGTTTAAGGGTTGGCTATTTCGTTAGTGGGGCGATCGCCCTTTTTCTTTCAAGTTAGTTCTCATGGGTAGCGATAGTTATCGAAACCTCTTCCTCACACAAAAAACTTCCCCAAGGAAGGAGAACTAATCACCATCACTTAAATTTTTCCGTTTTTTAGCTTTATTCCCGTCGTGAAGTTTTTCGAGGTTCCGGCTGGGGATACGGATAGTTTTTCCTGCAAATTTTTCATTGAGGTTTTTGTATCATGGCAAAGTTTTCACGCACGAACCGCCGGGAATTTTTGAAGTGGGCAATGGCTGCCAGCTTTTCGAGTTATGCCCTGAGTAAGGGGAAAGTTTGGGCTGATAACCACGCCAATGCTGATACTAAAGCCGACTTGATTTTGCATAACGGCAAAATCGCCACCCTCAATCCCGATATGACTTTTGCCAGTGCCGTTGCGGTGAAAGATAATCGCTTTTTGGCGGTGGGTACTGATAAAGAAGTGATGGCTTATAAGGGCGATCACACGCAGATTTTAGATCTCAACAAACGCACCGTTATTCCCGGCATTAACGATACCCATACCCATCTAATTCGGGGTGGCTTGAATTACAACATGGAGTTGCGGTGGGATGGTGTACCATCTCTGGCAGATGCGCTACGAATGCTCGGAGAACAAGCCCGTAGAACCCCTGCGCCGCAATGGGTTCGAGTGATTGGTGGTTGGAGTGAATTTCAATTTGCCGAGCGACGGATGCCCACCCTCGATGAAATTAATGCTGTCTCCGAAGATGTTCCCGTTTTCATTCTCAATCTCTACAATCGTGCCTTCCTTAATCGCGCTGCTCTGAGAGCTTTAGGCTTTACCCGTGATTCTGTTGCGCCTCCCGGTTCTGTGCTGGAGCGTGATCGCAATGGTAATCTCACCGGACTGCTCATCGCCCAACCTAATGCTGCGATTTTGTACGGGGCGATCGCCAGAGGGCCAATTTTAGGGCTGGATGATCAGATTAATTCGTCCCGCCATTACATGAGAGAGATGAACCGTCTCGGTATTACCAGCGTGATTGATGCGGGGGGCGGCGGTCAGAATTTTCCCGATGATTATCAAATTATTCAGCGGCTCCATGACAATGACCAAATGACAGTGCGGGTTGCCTATAACCTCTTTACCCAAAACCCCGGCGGTGAAGTTGCGGACTTTGAACGGTGGATCGATATCGCCAAACCTGGTCAGGGAGATGATTTCTATCGCCTCAACGGTGCGGGGGAAATGTTGGTTTTCTCGGCGGCGGACTTTGAGGATTTCACGGAACCACGTCCTGATGTTGCCACAAATATGGAAGAGGATTTAACCAATGTGGTGCGTTTGCTGGCTGAAAATAAATGGCCATTCCGACTCCATGCCACCTACGACGAATCTATCACTCGTTTCCTCAATGTCTTTGAGAAAGTAAACCGCGAAGTTCCTTTTGAAGGAATGCACTGGATTCTTGACCATGCCGAAACCATCGGCGATCGCAACATTGAGCGAGTAAAAGCGTTAGGCGGTGGTATTGCGGTGCAACATCGCATGGCTTACCAAGGGGAATACTTCATTGATCGTTATGGCTTTGACGCAGCGGCAGGCACTCCTCCCATCAAGAAAATTATGGGTATGGATGTGCCCATTGCGGCGGGTACTGATGGTACTAGAGTTGCGAGCTATAACCCTTGGGTGGGTTTGTATTGGCTGGTTTCCGGCAAAACAGTTGGTGGTACGCCCATGTACCCCATTGATAATCGCTTAGATCGCATGGATGCACTCAATCTCTACACTGCCGCTGCCGCTTGGTTTTCCAATGAAGAAGGTAACAAAGGCGCAATCATACCGGGACAATTAGCTGATTTAGCGGTGTTGTCAGACGATTACTTTGCCATTCGTGAAGATCGCATCAAGCACTTGGAATCTGTCCTTACAATTGTGGATGGCAAGCCTGTCTATGCCACCAAAGAATTTAGCGACCTTGCACCGCCCCCCTTACCCATTAGTCCCGACTGGTCTCCCGTTAAATACTATGGCGGCTACCACAATGAAAGCGCAGCAAAAATGATCAGTTTGGGCACAGCTCCCATGACCGCATCGACAAAATCTAACGCTGGCTTTGACATGAATTTCTACTCTCTCAACCGAGCTGGCGGCCTCTCCCATTTGTGGAATGGCATTGCCTGTGCTTGCTGCTAAATGGCTTGCGGACTGTTTTTATTTATCTAATTTATTAACGAAAGGTGCTTAATCATGAGCGATAGCAAAGGTTCCTCCGCCGGAAAATGCCCCGTGATGCATGGTGGGATGACCACTGGTGAGATGGCGAAAAAGGAATGGTGGCCGAAAGCACTGAACTTGGATATTTTGAGCCAGCATGACCGCAAAACTAATCCCATGGGGGTCGATTTTAATTATCGGGAAGCAGTAAAAACCCTCGATGTGGCATCCCTCAAAAAAGATTTGCATGCACTAATGACCGATAGCCAACCTTGGTGGCCTGCGGATTGGGGACATTACGGCGGTCTAATGATTCGCATGACTTGGCACGCTGCCGGAACCTACCGTATTGCTGATGGTCGCGGTGGTGCGAGTACTGGCAATCAACGTTTTGCACCGCTCAATTCTTGGCCAGACAATACCAACCTCGATAAAGCCCGTCGTTTGCTTTGGCCAATCAAGAAAAAGTATGGCAATAAACTTAGCTGGGCGGATCTCATCGCCTACGCTGGCACGATCGCCTACGAATCTATGGGTCTAAAAACCTTTGGCTTTGCTTTTGGTCGCGAGGATATTTGGCATCCCGAAAAGGATATTTATTGGGGGCCAGAGGAAGAATGGTTACCTCCCAGTGATAATCCTAATAGTCGTTATACAGGCGATCGCCAACTAGAAAATCCCTTGGCGGCGGTGACAATGGGTTTGATTTATGTCAATCCGGAAGGGGTGGATGGCAAGCCTGATCCCATGAAAACGGCTCAAGATGTGCGGGTGACCTTTGCGCGCATGGCGATGAATGATGAGGAAACTGTGGCTCTCACTGCGGGAGGCCATACTGTCGGAAAATGTCATGGTAATGGTGATGCGGCGGCACTCGATGCGGAACCGGAAGGCGCGGACATTGAAACTCAAGGCTTTGGCTGGAGTAAAGCAAATCACCCGGACTTTATTGGACGCAATGCGGTAACCAGTGGTCTGGAAGGGGCATGGACACCGCAACCAACCCAATGGGATAACGGCTATTTTCATATGTTGCTCAACTACGAGTGGGAATTGCAAAAGAGTCCCGCCGGAGCTGTGCAATGGCAACCCATCAATCCCAAGGCTGAGGATTTGCCCCTTGATGTGGAAGACTCAAATCAGCGCGGAAACTTGGTGATGACCGATGCGGATATGGCGATGAAAGTCGATCCAAAATACCGCAAAATTTCCGAACGTTTTTACAATGACCCCGATTATTTCAGTGACGTTTTTGCGCGGGCATGGTTTAAGTTAACCCACCGCGATCTAGGCCCCAAAGCTTGCTACATTGGCCCCGATGTCCCGGCAGAAGAGTTGCTATGGCAAGATCCTATTCCCACTGGCAACACTGATTATGATGTGCAAGCCGTAAAAGATAGCATCGCTGAGAGTGGTTTGAGTGTCAGTGAATTAGTCTCTACCGCTTGGGATAGCGCCAGAACTTTCCGAGGTTCCGACAAACGGGGCGGCGCAAATGGCGCACGGATTCGTTTGGCTCCTCAGAATAAGTGGGCGGGTAATGAACCAGAACGACTAACCAAAGTTTTGGCTGTGTTGGAAAAAATTGCTACGGATGCGGGTGCAAGTATCGCCGATACTATTGTGCTGGCGGGCAATGTCGGTGTTGAGCAAGCAGCAAAGGCGGCAGGTTTTGATATCACTGTGCCTTTTAGTGCAGGGCGGGGCGATGCAACGGATGAGATGACCGATTCATTTTCCTTTAATCCCCTTGAACCCATCCATGATGGTTATCGCAATTGGCTGAAAAAAGACTACGCGGTGAAACCCGAAGAGCTTTTGCTAGATCGCACTCAGTTAATGGGATTGACAGCGCCTGAAATGACAGTTCTGGTTGGCGGAATGCGTGTGCTTGGCACAAATCATGGCGACTCGAAACATGGCGTTTTCACAGATCGCGAAGGGGTTTTGACGAACGATTTCTTTGTGAATCTCACAGACCCCAGTTACGACTGGAAGCCCACCGGAAAGAATCTCTATGAGATCAGCGATCGCCAAACAAAAGAAGTGAAATGGACTGCCACCAGAGTTGATTTGGTGTTTGGTTCTAATTCTATTTTGCGTGCCTATGCGGAAGTTTATGCACAGGATGATAACCAAGAAAAGTTTGTGCAGGATTTCGTTGCAACTTGGACAAAGGTCATGAATGCAGACCGCTTTGATATTACTTAAAGCTCGATAATGCGACCAAGATCTCCGGCTTCTGTGGCGAGACGATTAATTCTGTCGCTACGCAGTAAAAGAAGTCGGAGATCTGAGATGAGGGGCGATCGCCCACTTTTGTTCTTAATCAATGTCTTTGAAAGGTAGCTTATGTATATGCTCATAATCAATCAAATTCCCATTTCTCAACTAGTTTGTATGGTAGGAATTTGGCTGGTGATTGTGATTTTAGCTAAGTCCATCTTCAGTTTTTTTTATGATGGTTGGCGACAGGTTCAAATCCTCCACCAGATTCCCTGTAGTCAATGTACCTACTTTACCGATGACTATCGCCTCAAATGTACGTTGCATCCCTATGATGCTGGCTCTACCGAGGCTATTAATTGCCGAGACTATGAACAAAAACAGAGTAGGTTATGACATGCTAAAAGGTCTTCAATTTCTTTTGAAAATTAAAATATAACTTATAAAATTGTTATGAATTAGTCAGTTTTTATTCAGTCAAAATCCTTATGAGATTAGCGTCACCAAATAGAAGAAGTGAAATGGATTGCAACAAGAGTTGATTTGGTGTTTGGTTCTAATTCCATTTTGCGTGCCTATGCGGAAGTTTATGCACAGGATGATAACCAAGAAAAGTTTGTGCAGGACTTCGTTGCAGCTTGGACAAAAGTGATGAATGCAGATCGTTTTGATTTAGTCTAAAACCTGATAATCCAACCAAGATCTCCGACTTCTTTTACTGCGTAGCAACAGAATTAATCGTCTTGCCGCAGAAGTCGGAGATCTGAGATGAGGGGCGATCGCCCACTTTTGTTTTTAATCAATGTCATAGTCTTCGGCGGTCACATCATGAAAGTGGTTGTAGTCAATGTAGCGATCACCATTAGGAGCCTCATGCATGAGATCAATAAAACGATGATTCCATACAAGTTCCTGCGCTGTGTAGGAACGGCGGGCATAAAGACTTTGGGCCACAGTTTCATCGATGCCTGTCAGCGAAACCATCAAGGTCGCATTTGTTTTGACTAGTGACTCCGGAGTTAGTCCATAGAGCGGACTGTCTTCATCGATGGGATGTCTGATCGTCCACGGTAGAGAAAAGGCTGGTGTTACATCTCGCACGAGCTTGAGGTCATAAAAACGTCGCATAAACTCCCCTTCCGCGCTGATTTCATCACGCATAAAATACACGCGGGTCTGGGCTTCGAGGATTTGATTTTGGCGTTGGTTCGCCGCCCGAAAAGTGAGAGTAGGCACACCATTATGGCGGTTAATCACAGCGACGCGACTGAAGAGAACGCGGGCTGTGGGCTGGGCAAAACGAGCAAAAGCCAGCCCCGTCATCAGCGCAATACTCAGGATGCTAATCAACCCTTCGACGGCAACTAAAGTATTCGCATAGGTGGTCGTGGGGGACATCACACCGTAGCCGATCGCCCCCAATGTTTGCACACTAAAAAAGAATGCATCCCCAAAGGAACCCGGTGCGGCATTGGCAATACAATCTCCCCCCGCCAAAAACGCGAGGGCAAAACAGACATTAATCGCCACATAGCCAGCGGACACAAGACCGAGGAAACCCAACCAAGGCACAGTCAACAGCAGATGGTAGGGGTCGCGCCAATAGTTGTACCAATGGCCATAGCCAGAAATATTAATGCGGCCATTGTGAATGTTGATATGAACCTTCGGAAGCTTGGTTAGAGGATTGGCATTGTCCCCTGTTCGCTGGCGAATTGAATGAGTTTTTTGCCGATAGCGCATGGGTGGCAACATGTGACGATGAAAGAGGTTGGAGCAAATGCCATTTTCAAAGCTGGCAAGTTCAGAATAAAACAATGTCGATCCAGAAATTGATTCTTCAATACTTCACCGGAATTTCAATAATCGATGTTTGCAGTTGGGGGCGATCGCCAAATCAAACCAATTGTATCTTTTGAAGCAACAAACTGAGTTGAAAACAGCAGATTGTCTTTGCCGAGGATGCGCAATAGAATAAATTCAATAGCAACTTAGCGATAATTGTCCGACGTTAACTCTAAATATTTGTCAAAAATTATCCTGTGTGGAGAGTTGAATAATGTCTGCAAGCCCCTCCGTTCCTTCCCCAAAGAAAACACCTAAACGCCGCTTAAATTCAGCTTTCAAGCATTTAATGTCCGTGCATTGGCTGATGGCTGCGGGCTACTTGATCTTGTTTGTGACAGGCCCATTTATGGCGCGGCTCCCCAGAGAATTTTTCATTCGCAATCCCCTCTATGACTTTCATAAATCCATGGGTGCATTGGTGATGGGCATTCTCACTTGGCGGATTATTGTGCTGTTGCAAGTATGGTGGAAAAAATATACGAAACGCCTACCAAAACTTAGCCGTCAATGGTGGCAAAAAGCAGGACTGCACGCTTTGTTATACGTCTTTATGTGGGCAGTACCGATCAGCGGCTTTTTCTTTTCCAACTCTTTCAAAAGCAATAACGTTAAGCTTTTTGGTATTACCCTGCCCGATCTGTTTCCGCAAAATAAAGCCTTAGTGAGTCTCGGTAGAAACCTCCATTTTTGGTTGGCTTACGCATTCCTCGCCTTTATCGTTTTGCATACATTGGATCAACGCAAAGTACTCCGTTCATATTGGAAACGCTTTTCAAAGTTCATGACAACTAAGTTTTCAGCATCTTAGGTACTACTGATTTGTGTCGGAGGGCGATCGCCACAAATTTATGCGGAATGTCGCTGTGTCGCTAATTTAGAACTAGACGCATTGATGCTGAATTAATGAAAACTTTTACATGTAGCCTAGCGACGATGGTTCTTTTAAGTAGTTGTGGAACGACTTACCGCACCTATGAAATTCCAGATGTGGCACAATCTCAAACCATTATTCTTGAAAAAGAGCCAGCACAAGAGAATATTTATTCATGGTCTGTAATCGCGAAAGGTAACTTGGTCGGAGAAGCTGAAATTTCTGTGATCCTAGATGGCGAACCTTACCAAACAGAGTTTTTATCTGGCGAAGTTGATTTTCAGTGGAGTGGCGATTGGTATAGCGATCAAGCGGAGATCCTTTACACACCGACTTCCGTCACTGACGGCACTTTATCGTTGGAATATCGCTTTTACGATTAATGTCGCTATGGGGGCGATCGCCAAACTCTTTTACTTTGTGAAACTTGCTAATCCAGCTATTAGATGATCAAAAAACGGCGCAATATCAACATCACTTTCTGCTGAAATATAGTCCAAACTATATTGCTTTAAACCCTTCACTCCACAAACCATCGCGGACAGTGGCACTTGCAACTCTCGATAAAGTTCTTCCATAAAACCGAGGCCACTTTCACTAGTGTAATCCGTTCGGTTAGCGGCAATACCGTAGGTGACACAGCGCAAAAATTGCCAAAAATCCCTCCAACAAGCCTCCGCCCGAAAAGCTGGATACAGCTCTCCGCCTTCTTCCGTAATATCCGGAAACTCTGTCAGCACATTTGCTCGCGCCTTCGACACGATATCTGTGGCATTGTCCCGTAGGAGTTTGGCGATCGCCCCATTGTTTTCTAGCTCAGACTTTTCCTGAAGAATCGCGTCACAATCCTCGTCAGTCAGATAATATTTTTCATCATCCGCCTTCTGAAATCGCGCAATAATCTCCGGCGAAAAACTACCCTGCCAACTGTCAAAACTAACAATTCGGGCTTTGACAATTAGTTCTTTTACTTTGAGACTTAGCATGTTCTTCTAACTAAAACTTACGCAGCGATCGCCAATTTTCTTTCAAGATCAAACAAGAAACCGTGGATATATTCCTCTGTCCAATCCGCACCATAGAAACGAGTTAACATTCCCCGTGCAGGATCCTTTTCGGCACGGTAATTTACATAACTGAGTTGCGCTTCCTGAATTTTTTTGAGTTTCACCGGATCAGTTACAGGTTCTGCTTTTTCGACCAGATCTAGATAAGCATTGAGATAATCTTTGAACGCTCCAAAAACATGAGTCTCCACTGTATCGGGAGCTGTAGGACGAGTCCATAAAAAAGCGGGAGAAAAATAAGCCTTGGCTTCCTCTGGAAAATCGCCCCCCCAAGGTAAATCCTCTTTATATTTCTCATAAATGGGCATCACCGGATCGCTATAGCGAGCGCGATACTCAGGTGTGTGAAAGAGGGGCTGCATATCGATCGCAATTAGAGGGCCACCAGGCAAGGTCACCAAGTCAGCACCGAAAAAAGGCAAATCATAATTCAGGTCGGGGAAAATCACGAAATTCAAAACCTGACAGGCCATGCCACCTTCCACATGAGCTGCGCGAATTTGTCGTAATTTTTTCGTCCGAAAGCCGTGGCTAGTTGTCACAACATGGGCTTCCCGCTTACCTTTACCAACCGTCGCTTCATTGCGCTCATACCCAGCCGGAATTGGATAATCTTCTAAATCTGGCAGGCGATCGCCCATTACTTTTTTGGCGTAGTCGAGAAATGGTTGATAAACAGACATATTTAAATAAAAGAATTAAAAAAAGTGATTATATGACAGATAAAAAATGCCCCGATAAATTAAGGGCAAAAAGATAAAAAATTGAAGTTGGAAACTCTAGGAAAAACTAGGCATGAACCGCTTGCTCAGTCGGTGTAGACTCTTCAAACAAAAACTCATGAAGAAACTGCTCAGACCATTCATGACCAAAGTAACTATTAAATAAACCCGATGCCGGATCCCGCTCCGCACTGTACTGGTCGTAATCCTTATGCGCTTGGGTAATCTCCGCAATCCGTGCCGGATCATCAGTCGGCTCTAAATCCTTTAGCATGTCGCAATACAGCGCCAAGTATTCCTTAAATGCTGGCAAGAGACTATTCACAACAGTGTCCGCATCAGTCTTTGCAAACAAAAGATAAGGCGAAAAGTACTGAGCTGCATCATAGAATTTCATCGGTAAATCCTGCGCCAACTCGTTATAGCGATCACGAATTTCCTTAACTGGCTCAATGTACTTTGCCATATAGGCTTCGTCCCTAAAGAGAGGCTGAAAATCAAGCACCACAAGAATTTTCTTTTTTCCAAACGCCAGAAAATCAATCCCAAGTAATGGCATATCGTAGCCATAAGCCGGGTAAAGCACGCTGTTAAAAATCTGCGCCATCTCACCCGCATTGATATATGTATAGCGAATCTTGCGTAGCTCAGGCGACTGATAACACCAGCTTTCAATCATTGCTGGGTTTTTGCCGCGCTGGCTCATTTGAAACTCCAGCTCAGGATCAATCGGACGACTTTTTAGTTCAAAGCGACTGAACAACTCTTGCTCTAAATGTCTAAGAAAAGGCTGAAACATGAACTTCGTCCAATGGGCTGTAAAGGGAATAGTTAACTTGCTGCAAGTATATGAGATGGCATCCGACAGACTTAAGCCCGTTGTTTAGAAAGCAACATTTCGTAATGTAAAAAACGTGTTTTCTTAGGTTGTTTACATTGAGCTTAACATCCCCAAAAACGCTTTCTGTAAAAGGGTTTTGCCACCTATTAGGCTAGAAGTATTCACGTATCAAATGTTACGAAAGGTTTCTTTGTTTCTCAAAAAAGGCCTCGGAATTCCGATTCACATTTATTCTCGATGCAGTTGGTTCGCAACATCGGCTAACTAAAACTTTTTTAAAGTCAATTTTGTTCAAATAACTATAGAGGAGAGCTCAAATGCTTGACGCTTTTTCTAGAGCAGTTGTAACTGCTGATAGCAAGACTGCTGCAATCGGTTCCAGTGAACTCGCTGAACTTAAGGATTTCATCGCTTCTGGTAACCGTCGTCTAGACGCAGTTAATGCGATCGCTTCTAACGCTAGCTGCATGGTTTCCGACGCAGTTGCAGGCATGATTTGTGAGAACACTGGTCTTATCCAAGCTGGTGGTAACTGCTACCCCAACCGTCGTATGGCTGCTTGCCTACGTGATGGTGAAATCATCCTTCGCTACGTTACCTACGCTCTACTAGCTGGTGATGCTTCCGTACTCGAAGATCGTTGCTTAAACGGTTTAAAAGAGACTTACGCTGCTCTTGGTGTACCTGCTACTTCCACTGCTCGTGCAGTAGGTATCATGAAAGCTATCGCTGTTGCTCACATCACCAATACCAACACCGAAGCTCAAGCTGGTGCTAAGTATAAGAAAAATGAAACTGCTCAAGGTGATTGCTCCGCTCTTGCAGCAGAAGCAGCTAGCTACTTTGATCGCGTAGTATCTGCTATTAGCTAGTCATTTAAGACGCCGATAAATCAAACCAACGTCTACCAATACTATTGAGAAGACGTTAACAATTTTAATCTGTTATTAAGTCCATTTGGGAGATATCAAAATCATGAAATCAGTTGTAAGCACAGTTGTTTCTGCTGCTGATGCCGCAGGACGCTTTCCTTCTAGCTCTGACCTAGAGTCCGTTCAAGGTAGTTTACAGCGTGCTGGCGCTCGTTTAGAAGCTGCTGAGAAGCTTGCTGGTAACTTAGATGCAGTTGCTAAAGAAGCTTACGATGCTTGCATCAAGAAGTATCCTTACCTCAACAACGCTGGTGAAGCTAACTCCACTCCTACTTTCAAGGAGAAGTGCGAGCGCGACATCAAGCACTACCTACGTCTTATCAACTATAGCTTAGTTGTTGGTGGTACTGGTCCTCTTGATGAGTGGGGTATTGCTGGTCAGCGTGAAGTTTACCGTGCACTAAATCTTCCTACTGCTCCTTACGTTGAAGCTCTTAGCTTTGCTCGTAACCGTGGTTGTGCTCCTCGTGACATGTCTGCACAGGCTCTCACTGAGTACAATGCGCTTCTTGACTACGTTATCAACTCCTTGTCCTAATTTTTTAGAACAGGTTTGATTGGCTAAAGTCAGCCACTAAGGTTTTTTCGGAAGCCTAATTTTAGAAACCCTTAGTTCTATGTTTGCCTCACGTGGGTAAATTCTGAACTCAGGGTTTCTTTGTGTTTTGTGGGGAAGAAAAAATAGGGGCGATCGCCGTTTGGAAAAGCATCTGTCACAAGCTATTCAAAGTTTGAGTGCATCGCGACAGATACCGAAAAGTAGTCATGTTTTACCAACCTCGCCGTTATAAAGTCTTGCAAGCAAAGGTTTTAATAAACTCAAAAGCCTCATCTCGGTGTGATTTCATTGCAGCATAATCCTCACTGTGCAAAAAGTGTCGCATTGCCTTGTCGCTAGGAAATTCCATGATTGCCACCAAATCAAAGACTTCTTCGCCAACCAGTGCTTCGTCACCGCCGTAACGCAAGATTTTTGCTCCTGATTGCTTCAGTAAAGGCAAAGTTCCCTCCACATAGTGGTGCAACGCTTCAGCGCCATTTTTCGCAAAGTTAGCCACCGTAATCATCGTGATCGACATGGGATTATCTCCTTAAACATTTAGGTTTCTGCTTTAGCGCAATGCAAGGGATTACATTGACGCAAACTGTTTTTCGACTGCTTTGTGATCTAACTTCCAATTTGCATAAACTTGAGTCGACATTGGGTCTGGGAAAATATCCTCTTGATCAGCATCAATGCCTGCTAGGACTGATTTAGCGACATCATTGGGATGTGTTTTATCGATTTCAATGCCTGCCAGCATATCGGTATCAATTGCACCGGGAAATACACCGTGAACCGCAATATTTTTGTCAGCAAGGCTGGCACGCAGTGATTGGGTCATAGACCAAGCTGCCGCTTTTGAAATGTTGTACGCAGACATGCCGGGCGCACTGACTAAAGAGAGTAGCGTTAATAAATTGACGATGGCACCACCACCATTCTTTTCGAGAATCGGTGCAAGGGTACGGGCAAGACGCAGCGGGCCATAAAAATTGGTTGCTAACTGGTCGGCGATCGCCTCAATCGAAACATCAAGAATATTGCCAAAAATCAAACTCCCAGCATTGTTAATCAATAAATTGATATCTGGAGCTTGCGCGGGTATGGCATCTATCAACTCAGGCTTTGTGACATCCAAATCTAGGGGAATCACTTTTGTGGGATCGAGAGCAATAATATTTGCCAAACTATCAACATCACGGGCTGTCGCATAGACTTTTTTCACATCAGATTCCAGCAGAGCCTTGACGAGGGCTGCACCAATGCCGCGATTTGCGCCTGTGACTAATGCTGTTGCATGTTGGATTTTCATGATTTTATTCTCTAGAAAGTTTGAGGTGTTTAGGTGGCTCGAACTGAACCATGCCAAAACTATAGAGACTGCAAAACCAGAGTTAAATACCTTATTTCGAACAACACTCATGCATCTTTTACACGAATCATCGTCTATTGTTGTGTAAACAGCTTGAAGAAAACCTTCAAAGCGAATTATTAATGCTCAAATTTCAATAATGGATATTTCGATCTTGCAGCTTTTTGTTGAGGTGATGAAACAGGGCAGTTTTGCCGCTGTCGCTCGGGAACGAAACATTGATCCCTCATCTGTTTCACGGGCGATCGCCGGACTGGAGACAGAGCTGGGGATTCGATTATTTCAGCGCACGACCCGTAAACTTTCACCGACGGAAGCTGGCACAACTTATTTTGAACGCATTGCACCTTTGCTAGAGGACATGCAACAGGCGGCTGAGTTTGCGGGGGATATATCTGGAAAACCCAAAGGAAAATTAAGGATTACAGCGTCGGTTGCCTTTTCTCTCAAATGTCTTGTTCCGCTTTTGCCGCAATTCAAAACGCTCTATCCTGACCTCATCATTGATCTTCTAGTGACTGATAGAGTTGTTGATCTTGTCGCCGACAGAATAGATCTCGCTGTGCGTTTAGGACTTCTTGAAGACTCTACCCTCATTGCTCAACGCTTAATTCAAACCCATTATGTTGTTTGTGGTGGCCCCGGATATTTACAAGATGCTCCGCCTTTAAAAAAGCCCTCTGATCTTACGAACCATAATTGTTTACGGTTTCCTCTTTCTGGCTTTAATTCCCAATGGATTTTTAGGGACTCTAACGGCAACATCAGTGAAGTCCCAGTTAATGGTGATACTGTCATTTCAAACGCGATCGCCCTCCAACACTGTGCGATCGCCGGGATGGGTTTAGCGCTTTTACCCAACTGGTTAATTGCTGAGGATTTAGAGAGTGGCGCTTTGGTTAATGCTTTGCCAGAGTATTCTGTTACAGCCACAAATTTCAATACTGCGGCTTGGTTAGTTTACCCTTCACGCGCGTATGTGCCTCTCAAAGTTCGAGTATTTATCGATTTTCTAAAAAATTCAATGACATAGAAAAGAGAATCATGATCTTAAAAATTCAGATTCACTTTATTGCTAACAGCAACTTTCAGCAAAATATTTCACTACAAAAATCAAGCTATAGGTAGAGCCTCACAAGAGGGGAATTTCTATAGAGAGAGTCAGGCGATCGCCTCAAAAATAGATTGCAATATATGAGTTGCATTGTTTCTATTCACGAGTATCACAATAAGATTCAGGCATATAGACCAAAGCAACAGGGAAAAGTACTATGGCTGCACCGACAATCATTTCCGGTCGTTATAAAGTCATCAAAGAATTAGGTAGTGGAGGATTTGGTGTCACTTTTCTTGCAGAGGATACTCATTTACCCTCACAGCGCATTTGTGTTGTTAAAAAGCTTAAACCAATTGTGCAAAATCAGGCAATTGCACAATTAGTTAAGGAGCGTTTCCAGCGAGAAGCTGTTGTTTTAGAAGAGTTGGGCTCTCATCCGCAGATTCCGCAACTATTTGCTTATTTTGAAGAAGATCAAGAGTTTTATCTTGTTCAAGAATATGTTGAAGGTCAAACCCTAGAAGATTTAGTGCAGCAGACAGGGTTCCAACCGGAAGCCACAGTCAAACAAATTTTGGCGGATCTTCTCAATATTTTGGAGTTTATCCAAACCAAAAAAATTATTCACCGAGACATTAAGCCAGAAAATATTATTCTCCGTGCCTCTGACCGCCAACCAACGCTGATTGACTTTGGGGCAGTGCGCGAGATTATGGGCACACAAATTATCGCAAGTGGTAGTGCGACAAGCTCGATTGTGATTGGGACACCGGGTTTCATGCCAGCAGAACAGGCTTCGGGTAGACCTGTTTATGCCAGTGATTTATATGCTTTGGCGCTAACAATGATCTACTTATTAACGGGTCATTACCCACAAAATTTTGCCCATGATCCACTAACTGGAGAATTAGATTGGCATAGTCAGCGAAATATTACGCCGAATTTTACGGCGTTACTCAATAGGGCGATTCAGACAAATCAAAAAGAGAGATTTCCTACGGCGACAGCCATGAAAAAGGCTCTACTGGATCTATCTTCTGCACAACGGCACACCGCTTCAACTGTAGTAAGTCCGGCTCTTCGACCAACCGACCAAGTAACATTGCCAACTTTACCTGTGGAAAAGCCTGCTAAGTTAGTGCGGTTGTGGCTAGGTTTGGTTAGTTTTGGCGTATTGAGTTTTGTTGGTGGTTTTGGTTACTTGCAGCTGCGGCCAATGCAAGTTCGTAATGATGCGCAATTTGAACAAATACAAAATTCTAATTCTGAGGAGATTATCTTGTCGGATGAGGTAACGACGACGGCGATCGCCGAGCCGCCAGAAGCATCAGAGGAATTGGTAGAGCCTAATGTTTCACCCTCAGCAAGCACAAATTCATCGTCATCATTAGCTCCAACAAACACCACAACATCAGTGAACGATTCACAAAATCAGGTACAAAATCAAAACCTGGCGGTTGTGTTTGACCCGCCTTCTAATGTGCGCGAATCTCCCAATGGCAGAATTCTTTGCTCGGTTAAAAATCAGGCAACAATTAGCATTTACGAATCGAATGGTGATTGGCATCAAACTGATGTTTGTGGTGCAACGGGGGTCATTCATATTAGTCAGATCCGTTGGCAAAACTCCCAACCAACCGCGATCGCCCCACAATTGTCTGAAATCGGTGTTGCTCTTGTCTTTGATCCACCATCTAACGTCCGTGATTCTCCCAATGGCAATATTTTGTGTGCTGTTGAGGCAGAGACTCATATCAATATTTTTAATTCCAGTGGGGAGTGGTTTGAAACGGACTTTTGCGGCACGATGGGCGTCATCCACTCTAGTCAGTTAACATTCCAAAACTAGGCCATAGATAGAGCACTTTAATAGAGCAATTTCTACTGATCGGGTCAGGCGATCGCCAAGATTGTCGTTCTAATATTGGAAAGTAATTGGTTTATTGGTAAATAATCTCTCCCTATGAAATTTGTAATTGATTCGACGATCGCCCGAAAAATTCAAGCGATGAAAGAGCGAATCCGTTGGCAAAGCCCAATGCTCAAAAAACAAGGGATTGATCAAACTCATTTGGTTTTAGACGGAAATAATAAGTCTTCTGAAAATTTTTCATTTCTAGTGATTGGTGATAGCGGTACTGGCAAACAGGGCAGCTACGACCCCCAGTATGCGATCGCCGAACAGATGCAAGCCCAGCGCGAGGGCGCACGTTTCGTAATGCACACTGGTGACGTGGTTTATCTTGTTGGTTCGAGAGAATATTATTGCGAAAATTTTATTCGACCCTATCGTCATTTCTTGAAAGGTGGCGATAATCCCAAGCAAATTCCCTACGACAAAATGGTGTTTAATCTGCCGTTTTTACCAGTTTTAGGGAATCACGATTATTACAATTTACCTTGGATTTACGGTTTGATTTCTGGGGTAACAAAAACATTTCGCAAGGTCTTTTCTCTCGGTTCTGACTGGGATGTGGGTTGGCATGGCTCTTTTGATGGTGATGCCTATTCCCGTGCATTTATTGATTGTCTTGACCGTTTTTTCCTCGATTGGACTTTTGATAAACATCTGAAAAAGTATTACCGCGACCACGAAATTCACCCCGGCAACACAAAGCGCTGCCTACATTACAAAACTAACGAGTTTACCCGTATTCCTAACCGTTATTACACATTTCGTTTGGGAGGAATTGATTTTTTTGCTCTCGATTCCAACACGTTTAATGCCACACCAAAGTCATCGAAAGAAACTTTAAGCGATGAAAAGAAGCAACAGCTAAAAAATAAATTAGCAGAGTTAGAAACTGAGCAAGAAAAATTACAAGAATCCCTAGAAATGATGGGGCGATCGCCAGAATATGACGCGGAAGATGAGCAGCAGGTGCGGGAAAAAATTGAGCAAATTGACGAAATTCGCCGGGACATTAATAAGCAACTCCACCCGGAAGACAGTGCAATTGATGTAGAACAACTCCAGTGGCTAGAAACGGAATTGGTGGCATCTTGGCAAAATCCAGATGTCACAGGCCGTGTCTTATTTTTCCACCACCCGCCCTATGTCACAGAGTCAACGAAGTGGTATCAAGGACAGACCCATG
>CAZXBK010000102.1:0-17041 GCA_964638765.1 uncultured Synechococcus sp.
GCGGCGACCGGGCATCACACGCGCCGTAAACTCATCAACGATCATGACCTCTTCGCCACGAACCATGTAGTTCACATCGCGTTTGAAAAGTTCTTTAGCCTTTACAGCATTAAAGATGTAGTGCGCCCAAGGATTGTCAGAGTCGTACAGGTCACTAACACCGAGGAGCTGTTCAGCTTTAGCAAAGCCTTCGTCAGTCATTAGGACATTACGAGCTTTTTCATCAACTTCGTAATCACCATCGCCATCCTCTTCTTCCTGAGGAATCAACTGACGAGCAACTTCTGCTGCTTGCATATATTTTTCGGTTGGTCGCTCGACCTGCCCTGAAATGATTAGCGGTGTTCTCGCCTCGTCAATGAGAATAGAGTCGACTTCGTCAATCACACAGTAGTTAAAGGGACGTTGCACAACCTCCGTCATCGCTGTCGCCATGTTGTCACGGAGATAGTCAAAACCCAGCTCAGAGTTAGTGGTGTAGGTAATATCGCAGTTATAGTTTTCGATCTTTTCTGCTGGTCCCATAGAGTTTTGGATTAAACCAACACTCAAACCGAGGAAGCGGTGTACCTGACCCATCCACTCAGCGTCACGACGAGCGAGGTAATCGTTTACGGTGACGACGTGGACACCTTTACCTGTCAGACCATTGAGGTAGGAAGGCAAGGTCGCCACAAGGGTTTTACCTTCACCGGTTCTCATCTCGGCAATTTGGCCTTTGTGGAGAATAATGCCACCGAGTAATTGCACATCAAAGTGGCGCATCCCTAAAACTCGACCACCGGCTTCTCGTACGACGGCAAAGGCTTCGGGCAAAATTTCATCTAATATTTCTTCGCTTTCTTCGTAGCTATCAGCTTTATCTAGTTTCTCGCGAAATTCTATGGTTTTACGGGCGAGATCTTCATCGGTGAGCTTCGCAAAATCTTCTGCTAGAAGGTTGATTTCCGCAACGATGGGTTGAAACCTCTTAAGTTTACGAGCGTTAGGATCGCCAAATAACTTCTTGAACATAGGATTTTCTTATAAACCGACAAAGATAAAAAGGAAAAGACTGTAAGTCTAAGTGTGGGGTCGCTTCAGACGAAAAGTCTAGTAGAAAACTAAACTCGTGATGTTAAACACCACTTACGATCCAGATTGTCATTATGTTATCACTCTCGTTTACTGAAGGTGAGGACGGTAAACGCGACATTCGATGCGGTTATCTCTTCTACAAATTAAGATTTGTTGTTTAATGACCCCTTCTGTAGATGGGCTGTTTATCCGGAAATTACATTCTTCCTCAAAGGAAAAGCCACCAGATCTCTGATGACTTTTCTTGTTTAATTATTGTTGGAGATTGCAAGTTTAGGCTTTTGTAAACTCTAGGCCGTTTGCCTCGCCGTAACGCTCCATAAAGCGCATAAATCTATCCCACTCGGCAGGCGATCGCATAATTAGACGAGCTTCGATCACACGTGCTTTACCGTCGTAAAATTTACCTTTTACTTCGCGGGTAATAATTTCACCTTCGCTGTCTTTAAGGTACATGCCCGTAATTTCATCGGTACTATCTTGGGCAAGAGCAGCGGGCTCTTCAAAGGTAAAAATGGCTGTACCAGTGCTACCGTCGGGGGCACGGGTAACACGAATATCTGGAACTTCAGGCTCGTCAACGCCTTGGGAAAATTGGATAACTGCCATAATTTCGTCTCTGCTTAATATATTTTTATACAACTATCATCTCATAGTCCTAGGCGTTTTCCGACTAGCTATAGGGAGAGAATATTAGTCTTCTTCGGCTAGATTTTCAGGCTCTGGTTCCCAGAGTTGCTTGGAGCTGACAACAGACTGAATATCGTTAAAAAGCATGTGGCAATGGTTGTCTGTTTGCAGAGGAAGTTCCTCATTTTTTGCCACGAAATCGACTTGAATTTTGCCTTGCTTGGGTTTGGTGCGATCGTAGAGAATTTCTAATTCGACAAGTTTGGGGAAGGCGACATTACCGGGTTTTTCTTTGGCCATAATGTAACCGCCTGTTTCATAGGTAAGGTTGAGATTGCATTCGTCTAAAATTTCCTTGAGGGAAGCAATCATCTCTTTTTCGGACAAGCCGACATGGAAGGAACAGGTATAACGCGCCATAAAAATGCTGTTGTGGATCTCAATGCTATTGCATGTCTATTTATATTACCCAAGTAAGGAACAATCTCTATGATTTCCCTCGATCAGGTGGTTGGGCAACCGCAGGCAATAACGTTATTGCGTCAGGCGATCGCCGCCGATAGAATTGCGCCAGCGTATCTGTTTGCGGGGACAACAGGAGTTGGTCGTAGCCTTGCTGCGCGGGGATTTAGTACGGAGCTAATGACCCAAGGGGTACCCCTCGAAAATCAACGCCTCATTCGCTATAAACTCCACAAAAATAACCATCCTGATCTGTTGTGGGTCGAGCCAACTTACCAGCACCAAGGCAAACTCTACACGCCGTCCCAGGCGGCGGAGGCTGGCCTCAAACGGAAAGCACCGCCCCAAATTCGTATTGATCAAATTCGTCAAATTTCAGGATTTTTAGCCCGTCCAGCTTTGGAAGCGCCCCGCTGCATGGTGGTCATCGAAGAAGCACAGACAATGGCAGAATCTCCGGCTAATGCTTTGCTGAAGACTTTAGAGGAGCCGGGAAATGCGACATTAGTTTTGTTGGCTCCCAGTGCAGATAGTATTTTGCCAACTTTGGTTTCCCGTTGCCAGAAAATCCCCTTTTATCGACTCTCCCAAGAAGATGTGGCGCAAATCCTCATCGATAAGGGCTTTCAACACATTCTCGAAGATGAAACTATTTTGGCGATCGCCCAAGGGAGTCCGGGGGAGGCGATCGCCATTTATGAGCTACTCAGCAATGTGCCCCAGGAGCTTTTGGGCAAACTTAAACAAATTCCCCGTCAACCTCTCCAAGCGATGATACTCGCGAAGGAATTAACTGCCGCCTTGGACACTGAGGTACAAATGCGGCTTATTGATTATTTGCAGTACCACTACTGGCAAACCACAGGAAAACGCGATGCGATTGAACGGCTGGAGCAGACACGCAAATATTTGCGAGGTTATGTGCAACCAAGATTGGTGTGGGAGACATTTTTTCTAGAAAATTGTGGCGCCTTTTAGAGACATTGCGTAGGAAATGTATGCAGTAATCTATCGATTGGCTTCGTGAATGGCAATCGCCGCCTAAATTCTTTATGCTGAACCGACGAATTGCAGTGATCAAAAGTCGGAGCTGTGGGAAGATCAAAACAGACTGATTTGCGACGAGAATTTTTAATGACTAAACCCCTGCTACTCCTTATCGATGGACATTCCTTGGCGTTTCGCTGTTACTACGCCTTTTCTAAGTCCAGAAGCGGGGCTTTACGCACTTCTACCGGGATTCCTACCAGCATTTGCTACGGATTTCTAAACGCTTTAGAGCGGGTCATCGAAAACCAAAAACCCACCAGCGTGGCGATCGCCTTTGACTTGCCGAAACCGACATTCCGCCACGACGCCGACGAAAATTATAAAGCCAACCGCAGCGAAACCCCCGATGATTTTGTGCCGGATTATCTCAATCTGCGCGAACTCCTCACCAGTCTCAATGTCACCCAAGTCACAGCTGAAGGCTATGAAGCCGATGACGTTCTAGCCACCCTCGCCCACCACGCCAGTGAAGCTGGACAACAAGTAAAAATATTGACCGGCGATCGCGACTTATTTCAGCTTGTTAGCCCAGAGAAAAGTACCAGTATTCTCTATCTCGATACCCGTGGCGTGAAAAGCGGCGCTTACCAAGAATTTGACCCAGATGCTGTCGAAGAAAAACTGGGCGTTTTACCCGAGCAGGTAATTGACTTTAAAGCCCTCGCTGGCGACTCATCTGATAATTACAAAGGTGTTAAAGGGATTGGTGAAAAAACAGCTATTAAACTCATCAAAGAATTTGGCACCCTCGATAATATCTATGCCAATCTCGACAACATTAAAGGCGCAACAAAGAAAAAGCTTACCGAAGATAAAGAAAGTGCTTATCATTGCCAACATCTAGCCGAAATTGCCACTGATGTTCCTGTTGATGTACCTCTAGATGAATTACATCTAAAAGGATTTGAAGTTGATAAAGCTGTTGAGATTTTAGCCAAACTCGAACTTAAAAAATTCATCCAAAATATCGGTAAACTGCAACAAACCTTTGGTGCAGAAACCATTGAAATCCCCAAACCTCCTGCGGTTAATCTCAACAATAGCCAAGTCAATGCAGCGGGTAATGAACAGCTTTCAATCTTTGGGAGTCCGGCGGAACCAGTAGAACCTGAAAAAACACCAGAACCTGCCATTACCGCAGACTTTTTAAAGCCTTTAATTGTCGATACAACCGAGAAACTAGATGATTTAGTTAAACTCCTCAAAACGAAAACTGACCCCAATGACCCCGTCGCTTGGGACACCGAAACCACCGGCCTCGATCCCCGCGTCGTAGATTTAGTCGGTATAGGTATTGGTTGGGGTTTAAAACCTAACGATGTTGCCTATATCCCGGTTTCCCACACATCAGGTGAGCAGTTACCTCGTGAAGAAATCTACCAAGCATTGAAACCAATTTTGGCGGATAAAAAATATCCAAAAGCTTTCCAAAATGCCAAATTTGACCGTGCCATTTTTAATCACCAAGGCCTTGAAGTAAATGGTGTTGTGTTTGACCCAATGCTTGCAAGTTACGTATTACAGCCAGAACAAAAGCATAATCTTACTGATTTGTCTTTACGCTACATCGGTATTGTCGCGAAAAAGTACAAAGATTTAGGGTTAACGAAAAAGCAAACGATCGCCGATCTGGATATTCCCAACGCTGCCCAATACTGCGGACTAGATGCTTATACGACCTACGCCTTAGTTGAAAAACTAAAAAGTGAACTAGAAAAAGTCGAAGATGTTGATAAATTGCTGCGGGAAGTTGAACTGCCTTTAGAGCCAGTGTTGTGTCAGATGGAGAGCAACGGTATTCGCATTGATTTGGATTATCTCCAAGAACTATCTAATGAGTTGGGAGAGGATCTAGAAAAGTACGAAGAGCGAGTCGAAAATATTGCGGGTCGTCGGTTTAATCTCAACTCTCCCAAACAGTTAGGAGAAGTTTTATTTGATGAATTGGGCTTTGATACCAAAGGCGTTCGTAAAACGAAAACAGGTGCATACTCCACGAACCAAGCAGTGCTTGAAAAGCTGCAAACAAAAACGAAGCATCCTAGCCACAAAATTATTGACTACATTCTCGAATATCGAACGTTGGCGAAGCTGAAGTCTACCTATGTTGACGCTTTGCCGGAGCTGGTTAGCCCAAAAACTCAGCGGATTCATACCGACTTTAATCAAACAATCACTTCTACCGGACGGCTGTCTTCTTCAAATCCCAACTTACAAAACATTCCGGTGCGGACAGAGTTTTCAAAGCGAATTCGGAAAGCGTTTATTCCTCGCGATGGCTGGATTTTAGCCGCGGCTGATTACTCGCAAATTGAACTCAGAATTTTGACTCACCTCAGTCAAGAACCAACACTCTTAAATGCTTACAACACTGGCGAGGATGTTCACCGGGTGACGGCTCAACTCATCTTTGAAAAAGACAACCCCGAAGATGTGACAAGCGAAGAAAGACGGTTGGGCAAAATTATTAACTTTGGTGTGATTTACGGGATGGGTTCCCAACGTTTTGCGCGAGAAGCTGGCGTGCCCAAAACTCAAAGTAAAGAATTTATTGATCGTTACCATGAGCGGTATGCCAAGGTCTTTGAATATCTTGAACTGGTCAAAAAACAGGCGATCGCCCAAGGTTATGTCACGACTATTTTGAACCGTCGCCGTAATTTTAATTTTATGAGTCGAGAACTACAGGCTCTAAAGGGAAGTGATGCCCAAGCGATTGATCTAGAAGCACTACAAAAAGATCGCAAAGTTGCCCATAACGATATTCAGGCGTTACGGGCGGCGGCAAATGCACCGATTCAAGGGTCGAGTGCCGACATTATTAAGGTTGCGATGATTCAAATCCATGAGTTGCTGAAGGATTATGAGGCAAAATTATTGCTGCAAGTCCACGATGAATTGGTATTTGAAATGCCGCCGGAAGAATGGGATGAGTTGCAGGGAAAAATCAAGTCAACGATGGAAAATGCGGTGAGTTTATCGATTCCTTTGGTGGTCGAAATTAATCGCGGTGCAAACTGGATGGAAGCGAAATAGTCAGGGTTTTTCCGTTTGTGCGGAAACGTAGGCTCCCCCTAAATCCCCCTTGGAAAGGGGGACTTTCAACTGCTAGTGATATTGATAATTTCTGGAATAGTTGTATGTCCCAAAAAGATGTTTATGGTTGGGTTGATCAGTCTTTAAACACTATCAAAAAGGCAAATTGGTATCGGCAAACTAAGGCGATCGCCGGAAAGGCTGGTGCGGTAGTCGAACTCAATGGTCGACAGGTGGTGAACTTTGCCAGTAATGATTATCTCGGTTTAGCAGGGGATGAGCGGTTAATTAATGCGGCGATTGAAGCAACAAAAGAATTTGGGACAGGTAGTACAGGCTCGCGTCTTACCAGTGGGCACAGGGATTTGCACAGGAAACTAGAACGGGCGATCGCCAATCTGAAACAAACAGAGGATGCTCTCGTTTTTAGTTCGGGTTATCTCGCCAATTTAGGCACAATTTCGGCGATCGTGAATAAGCGCGATGTGATTTTTGGCGACCAATATAATCACTCCAGCCTAAAAAATGGTGCAAAACTCAGTGGTGCAACTTGCATTGATTTTCCCCACAATGATGTCGAAACTCTGCGAACCCAACTGAAAGAACATCGACACAATTATCGTCGCTGCCTCATTACTGCCGATAGCGTTTTCAGCATGGATGGCGATCTCTGTCCTCTACCACAACTAGTCGAACTGGCAGAAGAATTTGAGGCAATGCTCCTCGTTGATGAAGCCCATGCTACCGGCGTTCTAGGGAAAACTGGTGCAGGAGTTACCGAACATTTTGATTGCACTGGAAAACCCATTATTCAAATTGGCACGCTCAGTAAAGCCCTTGGAAGTTTGGGGGGGTATGTCGCTGGTTCCGCAAAACTCATCGATTTTCTCCGTAACCGTTCCGCCACTTGGATTTACACCACAGGACTTTCTCCTGCCGACACAGCTGCGGCGATCGCCGCCATTGATGTCATTCAAACCGAACTCGAGCGTCGGAACCGACTTTGGGCAAATATCAAACAACTCAAACAAGCCCTTGGACAGGCAGAAATCGTCCCTTCAGAATCTGCGATTTTGTGTTTTGGCCTAGAGAATCCAGAGCAAGCTTTAAGTCTCGGTCAACTTTTATTAGAAAAAGGCTTTTTCGCACCAGCCATTCGTCCGCCAACCGTTCCAACAAGCCGTATTCGCGTTTCAGTGATGGCAACCCATACCTCACAACAAATTGACAACCTAATTGACCTATTAAGTCAATGCATAGCTAAATAAACAGCCCAAAAATGTGAACAGGCGATTATTCCGTCTCCGTAATATTGAGACGTTCTCTTTCTGCCTCCCAAACCTCCTCTGGTATGCGGTAGGTTACACTACCATTTTCATTGAGGGTCAACTCAACTCCCAAAGCTTCTAACTCGCCAATCGCTCTCTGACGTGTAACATTATCGCGGGCGTTGCTAAGGAGCGAAACCCACGCAGTGACTTGTGCTCGCACACTGCGAGGATCACGCAATAAAAATGCGGCAGTATCCTTGGAGCGCGATGCCGCATCTCGGCTTTTTGGATCGTCATGGTAACCTGCCCATTCCGCTGCCTTGAGATAGGACTTAATCGCGCTATCGATATCTCCTAAAAATAAATGTTCGTCAATAGCCTTCATGCGCCACAAAAACTGTGAGCCGTCGGGTTCTAGGGGAGTCATTTCTGCCAAACCCCTATCTAAAAGTTCAACAGTACGCTCCGGTGTCCCAGCAAACAAAGAACTACTTCCAGATAGATAAAAATAGCTTTCAACAAACCAAGGATCGCGCTCAACAACAACTTCAAAAAAATCGGCACTCATCCGGTAGTCGTTCATTGCCCTGGCATCAGAATCGCCAAAATATTGTAAAAATCTCAAGAAAGCCCAGTCTGCCAATAGGTTATCAAAACCAAATGCCGGAGTTCTTTGCCAAATCTCAAGGCTAGTTTTTTCAGCATTTGCCTGGCGAGCCACAGTTTCAGGAGTGAGAGTGTCCACATCTTGCAGTGACTCCAGCCTATGTTGTTGCAAAACACCGATCGCCGCCCCACAGGACAAGACAATGGCCGCTAAACCGAAACCTTTAAGTTGATTAAGACGCTGAATATTGAGCTCCATAAACATTTTGCGATCGCTGTTTCCGACTACTTAGGATTTTAGTCTGTTTACTTCCTATAAATAGTTGTTGCCGGATTTTTTGTGAACCGGAGTTTAACGGCAAGACAGAAGCTTCAATCACGGGCTTTTTTTATTGTCCATAATGAGCACCAATAATTTCGGTCGAACTATGCTCAAACAAAGTCTAAGTTTTTTAAGATTGACACCACTGAAGGACAAAAAGATGGGTAAGAAAGCCTAAGATTATTAGTCGCTAGTTTTCAGATGTGAGCAAGGAGGAGCGTTTGGTTTAGGAACAACGCTCTCATCATCAAAAGGCTTTGGCTTTTAGAAACTATTTTTTCGCTGACGTAAAACGACATCGGATACATTGGAAACTGACGAATTCCTGAATTCCCCAATTGCAATTATTTTGGCGACTATGCCGACAGTCATCAGCGCCGCTGCGGCTATTTTTATTTTTCGCGTCGTTGGCCGTACTTTGGCTTCCCTTCGCCACGCCTCTATATCTTTTGCTGCGACAGGACGAAAACATCACAACCATTGTGACCATGGGATTACTCTTTGTGATCTTTTTGGTTTACCTACCTTTTTGGGTGAAGCAGGTGCATGGTCTGAGAAAACCTTTTTCCCAATACGGCTTGGTTTGGCAAAAAATTAATGGCATTGAGTTACTGCAAGGCTTGGCGTTAGGATTTTGCTTCACTTGGGGCTTGCTAATTATTGAACACCTCCTCGGCTTACTCACAATTTTGCCGCCGTCTACAACGATTATTCGGTTTGCCCTAGAGGGAGCACTGACAGGTTTAGGGGTGGCTCTAGCGGAAGAACTGGTTTTTCGTGGCTGGATTTACGATGAGCTAGAAAGGGATTATTCGCCCGCCACTGTTCTCTGGAGCTGCGGTGGCTTGTTTGCGATCGCCCACTTTCTGAAGCCATTAATGGAAATGATTCGCACATTGCCTGTACTGCCCGGCCTAACGCTGCTGGGTATCACCCTTGTGTGGGCAAAGCGGGGCTGTCGCGGACGACTGGGTAAACCTATCGGATTACATGGCGGCTTGGTGTGGGGCTATTACATTTTTAATGTGGGCGGCTTAATTCAATACCACGATGATGTTTCCCCTTGGATTACAGGGGTTGATGGGAATCCCCTCGGTGGTTTGTGCGGCATTATCGGACTGACCCTTTTGGCGTGGCTTATGTGGCGATCGCAGAAAAATGTAGCGACACAATAAGCCGACAATACAAAACTTCACACAACTGTATAGTCTGCAATCTCAAAGATCCCACAGGCTCTTATTGATTTTCTTTAGCAATAAGCTTGACTTGAAGACCTCCGGCTGAATACAATTCGATTGTCCTTAATTGAGAATAATTATAGATAAATGAGAATTGTTCGATCCTGTGGTGTGAGCACCATTGCTGCTTGTTTAAGCGCAACACGACGAGAAAGTCTTGCGGCAGAAATATCTGGCGATCGCCCCGAGGCTATGGCTAGTTCAGAGGTCTCAAATACTTGGTTAGAGAAGGATTTCTGCGGAGAAACAGATATTCCATTAGGGGAACAAGACTAGAGGTTTCATGAGATGTTTTTAATCGATTTTGTTTATTTTATGTTTGAAAAAGTCCTGGGTCTACCGGACGAAGATTAATAATTTTTTGCAATAAAGTGCTTTGGATTTCACAAGGTTTTGTTGGTGGCGATCGCCCGTAATGTAGATCTTTTCAGGTCGGCGATCGCCCCAAACACAAGTTGGGGTCGGTACAGAGTAGAGGGATTAACAATGTCGTGTGTTGATCCCTTTTTTTTGAGCAATTTTTTTACAAGTCCACGGGAAAGAACTGAAAAAGTCCCTTTATTTCGGCTGTCCCCATTGGACGCTTTTGTTGCACTCATTAGAATAGACACAATTGCAAATCGGCAGTCGACCTTTAAGTTGGTGATGGCATTGGCGACGTCGGCAAAAAATCAGGAGCACTTTTTTATGGATGTAACTCGGGAAGCACAAACCTCTCAGCAAGATATCGATCAGGACTCTACAGCTGATCAGGAGAGATTTTCTGCTTTCCAGCTCTGGAATATGAGCATCGGCTTTCTGGGGATTCAGTTTGGCTGGGGTCTGCAGATGGCAAATATGAGTTCTATTTTTGAGCATCTGGGAGCCAGCGCCCACAGCATCCCAATTCTTTGGTTGGCAGCACCTTTAACGGGATTAATTGTGCAGCCGATTATCGGTAATTTAAGTGACCACACGTGGGGAATTTTTGGCCGGAGACGACCCTATCTCCTCGGTGGGGCGATCGCCGCGTCCATTGCGTTAGTGCTCATGCCCCGTTGTTCAAGTTTGTGGATGGCGGCTGGTTTGCTGTGGATTCTGGATACGAGCGCCAATGTCAGTATGGTTCCCTTCCGGGCTTTTGTCGGCGACCTTCTCCCGAAAAAACAGCGTACCCAAGGTTTTGCGATGCAAAGCGTGATGGTGGGACTGGGGGCGATCGCCGCATCGGTAATGCCGTGGTTACTCAATCATATTTTTGGCGTTGACCCGACGACCAATGCCACACGACAAATTCCCCTAACCGTTGAGCTTGCGTTTTATTTGGGAGCGGCTCTATTCCTCGGAACTGTGATTTGGACAGTGGTGACCACACCTGAGTCGCCACCGGCTGATCTTGAAAAATTTGGCAAATTGCAGGAAGAGCGCGGCGGAATTCTCCATAGCCTCGAAGAAACATGGCAAGTGCTGGGCGAGATGCCCCCGACCATGAAGCAGCTTGCGTGGGTGCAAATGTTTACCTGGCTCGGTATTTTTTGTTTCTTTATTTACTTTCCGCCGGCGATCGCCCGCAATATTTTTGGCGCGGTTGAAATCGATTCGAGTTTATACAACGAAGGTATTGAGTGGGCTGGCCTGTGTTTTGCCATGTTTAATGCGGTTTGTATTCCCTTTTCCTTTGTTTTGCCTTGGCTGACCCGTCGTTTTGGCCGCAAACCGATTCACATTACCTGTTTGCTATGCGGCGGCATTAGCTTAATTGCGCTGCTATTTATTCATAATCCGTGGCTGTTGCTCGTTTCGATGACCGGATTTGGTCTTACTTGGGCTAGTGCCCAGTCCATTCCCTACGCCATTTTGACCCACGCTTTACCCACTCAGCGGCGGGGTATTTACCAAGGTATTTTTAACTTTTTTATTGTGCTCCCCGAAATCGGCATCTCCCTCGGCTTCGGCTGGATTATGGAGCATATTTTGCGCGAAAACCGTTTAATGGCAGTCGTTTGTGGTGGTGTCTTTTTATTAATTGCGGCGATGTTAATGCCCTTTGTGCAGTCGGCTGTAGAAACACCCAGTAACAACGTAGTTCTATCTAAAGTGCGATCGCCGGATATGCCGGAAGAGCAGCTAATGTCCTAACCGAGGGCTTTATTTTGATCATTGAGGGCTAACAATTCTCCTGAGCCAGCAACCCTGAACATTTAGCGATATCGAAGACCATTCACTGTGCAAACTGTTTTTTCACAATCTTTTTCGTTCAAGTTTGATCGACTGTTGCAATTGCTATCCCTTGCGGTGACGGTGCTTATTTATAGTGTCCTCGGCATGGCGATCGCCAACTCATTATTTGTCAGTAAAGTCGGTGCCCAACAGCTCCCCTTAGCCTTTGCGCTAATCGGTCTGTGCTCGATGCCTGCCTATTTGCTTTTTTCCCAACTCGTAGATCGCTATAGCCGCACCAAACTGTTTCGCTACATCCTGTTCGGTTCTGTGCCAGTCATTTTAGGGCTGCGTTTTTTGCTGAATTACGATTCGCCCTACCTTTACTATTTGCTGCTCATCGCAATTTTTTTCCAATGGGATTTTCACAATAATGTCTTGTATCCCAGTCTCCTTACCGACTATTTCAGCACCCTCGAATACAAACGCTACGCTCCCAATATCGGTATTGCCCAAGCCATTGGCACATTACTAGGCGGCGCTTTAACGACATTATTGTCCCACTATGTTGCAACTAAAGATTTACTGTTTTGTTTACCCGTTTTCTACGTTTTAGGTATTGCCCAACTTTTATATCTAGAGCGTTCCCAGCGGCAACTGGCCCAAGCAAATCAAGCAACTGAATCAGTTGGCCTGTGGGAGTCGATCCGCACCTTCCCCGAACTCGTTAAGCGTTATCCCCTCAGTTTGTTTTTGGCGGGTAGTAGTTTTTTGCTGGTGATTATTTATATCAGCTCCGAATTTTTGTGGTTCAACATCTACGGCGACCATTTTAGTGAACAGGCATTAACCGGATTTTTGGGTGTAATGCGTATCGTCATTAGCCTAATTCAGGTGGCCGTTATTTACGGCGCAACGAAACCGCTCCTCGAAATTTTAGGGGTCGCCCGGCTTAATCCCGTTTACCCGATGACGACCCTCACAAGCTTTGGGATTTTGCTGTCTAGTTTTGGTCTGCCTGCGGCGATCGCCCTGCATATTAATGGCGACGCTTTTTATAAAGGCATCAATTTACCGATTCACCAGCTCAACTACAACGCTATTCCCCGGGAGTTTGTGGGACGTATTCGCGCCCTCAGTGATGGTCTGATTTATGCGGTGGGTCTAACCTTGGCAGGTGTCGTCCTGTGGCTTGGGGAAATATATCTTGACCTCCGACAAATGGCGTGGATAGTCGCCGGTTTAACCCTTGTACTCTTGGCAGTGCGGTTACCGATGGGGCGTTTTTATGCCAGTGGTTTAGAGGAGATGATCCGCTCAGACAATATTAATCTTGATGCCTTTGACCTCGAACCGATTCCCCTCAATCCCCAATCCCACGAAGCCATCAGAGAACTGCTTACAGAAAAAGACCGCTACAGTCAGCTCAAGGGTTTAGAACTGGCAAAACGCACCGAACAGCCGGATCAATTTTTGCCGGACGTGGAAGGTTTTATTCATCCCCAAACAGCAGCGACTGACCCTCAGCTCTACAGCGCGGCGATCGCCCTATTTACCAATTGTTCGGCAGCTGTCCAGCAGGATCTAATTGAGCGTTTAGAGAATTCCGATTGGCAGGCTTTTGCCCTCGAAATTTTATTAATCAACCGTTTTACGCCGAGTCCTAAGCAAATTCAAACTTGGCTCACCCACTCAACCCTTGAAATGCAAACCTTGGGGGCGATCGCCGAACTGCAAAAACAAAATCAATTACCGGAGAACTGGGATCAAGAGCTTAATCATGTCACAGCTCGCATGATCACCCGGATTGTTGCGGTCAGCGATAAACCCTTTTTCGCAGCGCTCATCCCCAATGTGGTTTTAACCCAAACCGATCCAGACATTATTCGCACTGGCTTAGAAGCACTGTTACCCCTAACCAAAATCGGCGATCAAGAAACCGCCAATATTGCCCGCAGCAAACTGAGCCATTTTGAGCCAGCGGTACGAATTGCTGCTTTAAATTTACTGCGAGTCACCCGTTGCCCAGAATTTATCGAGGCGATCGCCATTGCCCTTGAAGACGTAGAACCCAGGGTAAGACAACAGGCTGCAACGACGTTAGCAGTGTACGGTCGCCAAGGTATTAACGCCGCCCAGCAAAGGTTACAAAATCCCCGCCCAGAAGTTGTCAATGCTGCCATTACGGCCATCGGAGCTGTCAAAACAAGATACGCCAGCGACGTTTTATTCAAACATTTAGAACCCAGCTTTAAGCTGCTCGACCAAACCCGCAGGTGGCAAGCCGATCTGATTCCATCACCGCAATTGGAAATGTTGCAAGTTGCCATCCAAGACTACGGCGATCGCCTCACCCAAAAAGTTTTGTTTGTGTTGGCAGCCCTCGGGTATGCACCAACGGTCAATGTTATTAATCGCTTACTCGCCACTAATGCCCAAGGCGAGCTAGAAAATGCCATCGAATTTTTAGCCTCTTTAAACCATCGCCGTTTCGTGACGCCCCTGCTTCCCCAGCTCAAAGCACGCGTTGAACAAACTAAACCAGCAGCAAAAAATTCAACCCAGCTGACGCCCCAGTGGTTGCGGGAAAAAGGATATCGCGTACTCTTAGAAGCAATGGAGTCCGGTGATCGCTGGATTAAAATTAGCGCCCTAGTCGCCCTTGAGATGGTACCTTCAGTGCTAATGAACGATGCCGACCCCTTTGTAAAGCAAGTGGCAGGGGAGCTTTTTGACACCCATGCGCCAACGAAAACCGCTATGAATCGCCTGCTGCTCCTAAAAACCGTTACTCTTTTCCGCAATCTCTCCCTCGATGAGTTGATGCTGATTGACGAAAGTTTAGAGCAGACCCAAATTTTGGCAGACACCGTCATTTTTGATGAGGGGGGACACGCCGCTCATCTATATATCATTGCCGAAGGCACAGTAGAGCTGAGAAAAACCGTTGACGGCACACCCCGAACCACGAAGCAATTAACCGTCGGTGACTACTTTGGCGAAGTGGCTTTATTTGATGATGCACCGCTATGGGACGGGGCGATCGCCCAAACAGACTGTACGTTATTAAAGCTCGAAAAAAATCGCTTTTTAAGCCTAATCACCCAGCGTCCCCACATGATCCTGGAGATGTGCCGCTTCCTCAGCCAAAAGTTGCGGGAAACAGACAAACTGCGATCGCCGAACTCCCCTAATGCAGTGAAGTAGGACGACCTAAATTTCCTAGCTCAATAGATCCAGTGCCGCTTGATATTGGCCATCCTCAGCCGTTGCCATAATGCGATAGGGGATTGGATCTTGTTCGATCACCTTATCTGGCATAATCCCTAACTTATTAATGTCATGGTGCAATGGCGTTTCATACTTCGCCACCGTAACCGCCATACCAGCACCATCAGGCAACTCAAATAAAGATTGAATGAGTCCTTTACCAAAGGTCTTTTCACCGACCAAAAGCGCACGACCATTATCTTGGAGCGCTCCAGCCAAAATCTCGCTAGCACTTGCTGTCGCCTGATTAACCAGTACAACTAAAGGCGCATCTGTAACCGCATGACCAGTCGCGCTGTAACTATCAAAAATCCCTTCCCGACTTACGGTATAAACAATGGTTTCTTGATCAAGCCACAACCGTGCAATCTCAATTCCTGCCTGCAATAAACCGCCGGGATTATTACGAAGATCCAGCACAAAACGATCTGCTCCTTGACTTTGGAGATCCGTCAAAGCGCTTTCAATCTCTGATTTTGCGTTCGCACTAAATTGATTGAGGCGCAGATACCCAATATTTTGACCCTCGTGCTCTTCAAGCTTGGCATAAACCGGATTAAGCGAAATCGTATCACGCACCATTGAAACGGTTTTGACTTCCTTTGTTGCTGCTGATTTCACCGTCAAATCGACCGTAGTCCCCTTTTTGCCGCGCATTCTTGCTGCCGCTTCGTCGAGACTAATATTTTGGGTATCAATACCGTCGATCGCCAAAATAATGTCCTTTGCCTCAATACCCGCTTCATCAGCTGGCGACCCGGCAATGGGCACAATCACCTCAAGCTTGCCAGATTCACCATTAATATTGATCTGTAAACCAACGCCTGATAACTCTCCGGCAGTACTAACCTTCAAGCTGCGATATTGCTCTGGGCGCAACAGACGCGTGTAGGGATCATCTAAAACAGCCAGCATTTCCGTAATCGCTTCGTAGGCTTGGTCTTTTGTTTCGAGACGACGCTTCAGAAACTTTTGCCGTAATATCCACCAGTTATTGTCATTGAAGGTGTCATCAACATAGGACTGACTGACGTAACGCCACGCCTGTAGTAATAGATTCTGCTCATCAGTAAAGGCTGATGCCGCATCTACCGGTGCTAACACCATTCCTAAAACTAGTAAAAGACCACAGGCGATCACCCAAAAGCGTTTTCTCAGCATTCGTCGAGTTTTATGAAAAAGACTTTAATATTCTCAACAATATAGCCGATCGGTCGGATTTTATTCCCTAGGCCCAGCGCCTAATACATTGCTGTATTCACCATTTAGCAGAGCCAACAGCCTTCAATCATGGTCTTAACATCAGGCAATTGTTACAAGATCCGGTAAATTCCGTGACATTCCCCACCAATGGAAGCTCTAGCTATCAAGCTGTGTTACATTTTTGTAAAGAGATTTTTCGTTTCTAATCAGGCTTCATGTTTACAAAAGAAGTTACCGACTCAAAATTATATAAGTGGTTTAACGAGCGGCTAGAAATTCAGGCAATCTCTGATGACATTTCTAGCAAGTACGTTCCCCCCCATGTCAATATTTTCTATTGCTTGGGTGGCATTACCTTAACTTGTTTCATTATCCAGTTCGCGACTGGGTTCGCAATGACCTTCTACTACAAACCCACCGTAGCAGAAGCATTTACGTCTGTTCAGTACATCATGAATGAAGTCAATTTCGGTTGGCTCATTCGTTCCATTCACCGTTGGTCTGCCAGCATGATGGTTCTCATGATGATTCTCCACATCTTCCGCGTTTATCTCACTGGAGGCTTTAAGCGTCCCCGTGAGTTGACTTGGATCACTGGTGTCATCATGGCGACAATTACCGTTTCCTTCGGCGTAACTGGCTACTCCCTTCCTTGGGATCAGGTTGGTTACTGGGCGGTCAAGATCGTATCCGGTGTACCCGCTGCTATTCCCGTTGTAGGTGACCACATGGTTGAG
>CAZXBK010000103.1:0-16993 GCA_964638765.1 uncultured Synechococcus sp.
GCAAACTCTTTTTTACGCCTGCCTTCAAACCTTTGATTTCGGCCTTAACTAGCTTCTGTTGGGTCTGTTCCATTAGCTTGATTTGTGCGCGACCGATAGCGATTTGACCCTCTAGTGCCAAGGTTTCGCGAGCAAGCTGTTTTTGTCGGTTCAGTTTATCGAGTGCCCGTAATGCTCGATTCTTTCGTCTGATGGTAAATACTGCCATTGGTAAAAATAATGGCGGTTCATTGCCCGCCACCTCCATGAGTAATTTGATTAATAATTCGCTGGATTGAGGCAAGTCTGTAAACGCTGCAATTCGAGTTGCGCGGCAACCTCTTTTTCTGCATTCCACTCGTTAACAGCTTGTCCCCACATCCAAGCAAAACCAATGAATGCGGCGGCAACAATACCTAGGCCACCCAAGAAAACTGATAAACCTAACCAATCGAAACCACCTTGTGGTGGAGTGGGTACTGTGGCTACGGATTCGGCGATCGCCCCGCTGCCAAAATAATTGTTTTGGGTGATGCTGCCATTTCCCGGTGTGTCGATAATCTTGGTATCGGTAACTGGAATAGCTGTCCGTGGTGTGATTTGCATTTGATAAAATTCCTGTGTGACTGCGTTTACGTGGTTTAGGTGAGGGGATAGCGACGACCAAATCTTTATCCCCAAACCTTTAGAGCATGACTAGACAACCCGCTGGCATTAGTTCCCATTCATAGGGTTTATCTCTAAACAATCGGGCTTGAATAAATTTCCACATTAGGCGGCTTCCTCCAGCGTTGTAGATTGCGGCAAGGCTAAAGGGCTTTGCCCACCCCCGGCGATCGCCACATACTCTGCATCAAGTACTGCACCGAATGTTCCAAAAGCCTCATCAAGGGTTTGGTCAAAGTACTCTCCCAAGTCACCAGCCGCTAAGTCTTCCATCAAGTAATCCACAGCTTTTGCACCGACATATTGCTTCATGCGAGTAGCAAGGTTCCGAGCTGCATTGTCTAGGCTTTGACTCTGGATATTTGCGCCTTGGGTTGCTCTGGATTGTGTGCGGGTTTGGGCTTGATGCTTCACACCAACGGTTTCGGCGTAACGCTTTGCCGCTGTATTTACCGAGATACGCTGATCACCCTTCATAATTTCGATGATTCCGGCGATCGCCTGCTCTGTGGGTTGTACTCCATGCTTCTGAAGTGCAGCGATAAATTCTTGTTTACGATTTGCGGAAATAGTAGCCATTTTTATTCCTGTAGATGGTGAATTTTGTTGTGTTGAACCGGGAATTAAACCCCGTAAACTCTGAGTCGATCCGCCGCTTTCTTGAGGCCATAACCCCGATCAAGCAAATCTTTGTATGCGACATAGACCTTCATTGCCTGAGCGGAAATAATTCGCTCATTGGGTTTGTGGTCAAAACCAGAAACTTTTGCCTTTCTGAGATGCCTTGCCCACACTCGCAATGTACTGAGAGCAACGCCTAAAAGCTCTGCTGCAATACCTAGCGGATACTCATCGATTTCCACTTGAACTGCTGTCATTTAGCTATCACCTCCATATCAGTGATACTTGTTTGATATCTGTTCAATATTTGTTCGATAAGTGTATGATAGCAACTGAATAGTAACTGTCAAGCAACTATCGAGAAATTATTTATTCAATTATTGGCGTATCTTAATAGGCGTAAAGATTACAGATCCTTTCTGGATAGTTGCGATTCTGTAAGAATGGAGGCAAAACAAGCGAACTAACAAAAATGGCAAAAAATGAAAGCCGGGTCATGGTGACTCTCTCTCCATTTGCATGGCGCAACTTAACCCTATGGGCAGCTTTGCACAACAAACCAAAGGCATCCTACGCCGCCCAGATTTTAGAGTCACGGATCGAATCTAATGCAGGATTAATTGAAGAGTTGCTACAGCGAGAAGCTAGACACCGGGGCGTAACTATAGAAGAGCTAGAGGCTGAATTTTTAGGCACTGACGAATAAACAATGCAGAAAACCCCACATCATTACGACGCGGGGTTCTTAATTCGATATGTATACAGTGATTACGCTGCTGTTTGCTCAGGTTCCTGCTTAACCTTGGTTACCACAAATTCACCACGACCAATTCTTTCGAGAAATTCTGATGTAGATAGCCCATGAGATTTGGCGATCGCCTTAGCACCTGCCCAACCTTCATCCGTGATTGTCAAGGCGCGGTTTCTTTTTCTTGTGCCATGAATGGCGTGACGACCTGCTGGCTTTTGTTTCGGGGTTGGCATTTCCTGCGCTTACCTGTAACTAACTATTTACATTATACATGGGTATAATGCCAAAAGTGTTCTATAATATTTCCAGAAAGTCGAAAACCCCAGAGACTGCAATCTCCGAGGTCTTCTAATTTCTTTGCTTACACAGTTCCTTGGTTAGGGGAAAAAATGAATAAGCCTTGTTGTAAATCAGTTATCCGCTGGGGAGTTTCCGATGAACTCTTCTAGCATATCGCATCCAGAAAGTAGCGTCAATTCTCCAAGCGAAACTACAGCAGATATCTGCTCTGATTCTATCACTAAGAACAGTGGTGGAACAACCCGAAATAAGGGGTTTGGACATAGCGAGTTTGTGCTATTAAAAGATGATTGCCCTATATGCGGCGGGCATCGCTATAGCAAGAAAAAGAATGATTGTAAGAAGTCTGGCGAGTTAGTCCATTGCTACTCTCACAATGTTCCGCCTACTGGTTGGGTTTATGTTGGTAGGAGTGGCATCGAGCAATCAATGTATGCCCCGGATAAGGGGGAAGGCTTTGACCATGAGAAGCATAGAGCGGAGTTAGCAAAACTTAGAGCAGATCATAAGGCAAGGGAGGCGGCAAAACGTCTACAGCTCCCTACTATTCGCGATCGCCACCATAAGATTCTTGGCTTTAAAGCAGAATTAACCGACCGTCAGCACAGTGATTTAAGGCATCGTGGCCTATTGCCAGAAGAGATTGATTATGCACTCGATAACCATTGGTTATTCGCTACTTGGGGCGGGTATGGCATTGCAGCGGTAGATCCTAAGACCGGGATGCTTTGCGGCGCTCAGGTTGCTAAAGATGACCGCTCAGAGAGCAAATATACATGGGGCGTATTCAAAGGCCAAAACAAACTTAAGGAAACCAATCACAACCCTATAGCTTGTTGGGTGCATCCAGATTTTGACCCCACTAAGCCTTATGTTTTGGAAGGTTGCGAGGGTTATTTAAAGTCGATGGTTCGTGCCTTTATTCGTTGGCGCGATGATATACAGGTCATTGTTGTTGGTGCTGCTGGTGCAATCTTCGATAAAGCAGCATTGACGCGGGTTCTAGGGGCATTACCTACCCCGGCAAAGATTACATTTTTCCCTGACGCTGATAGCCAGAACCTTAGCAAAACGAACCTCGAAAGCGGGTACAAGAAATTCGTCACGACCGTTCAATCCAAGTACGGGAACAAAGTCGAGGTTAAGTTTGCAGATTGGGGTCAATGGCGCGACGAAACGCGGGGTGATTGTGATGAATACTTTGGCAGCTATAAGCGGCGATCGCCTCGCACTTGGTTCAGCCTATTTGAGTTTGAGAAGCATCTAAAAGCGGCTCGTAAGCGACTGGCTGATAGCACCAAATTAACCGCTGATAAAACTATTACCCTTGAGGAGTTCCGAGCGCTCAAAGACGATAATCCAGCGGTAACGGCGCAACGGTTCCGAGAGCTGACCAATGGTGCTCAGGACGTATTTTTAGCCGCACCTACAGCAAGCGGCAAGACGACAACAGCAGCGGCAATCGTCAGTGAATACGAATATGGCTTGGCTCGGTTCAGCCGCAACAGTCTGGTTAAGGATGGCGGGCGGCGTATGGGTTTCCATGACCGCCACGACCTAGACCAGCAGCAAGGGCAACTGATTGGGTCTGATGGTTACGTTACCCGTGTGGGATTCTGCAATGAGGCATCCAAGCAAATGCAGTCAGTGGCTAAGGCCATTCTGAAGCATGAAAATATTGCTGTATTTGATGAACTTGACCACAGTTTAAAGAGCCTCGCTACCAGCAGCACCCACGGTAAAGACCACCGCCGAAAGTTCAACACAGAGCAATTTTGGAGTGATGCCCGTCAGAGCGATCGCACCCTAAGCATGAGTGCCGATATTACCGATTTTGAGGTGCAACAGTTCCGGAAGAATACAGGGCGTAAACCCTTTGTATTGAAGGTTGTAGGTGAGAAAAAGCAGCGTACAGAGATAGTCTTCGAGGACAAAGCCGAATGGTTCGCAAAGTTCCTACAGCTCCGCTCTGAGGGCAAGCGCATCATCGTGATGTGCAGCTACAAATCTGATGCTGAAATGTTCCGTCATAGACTTGAGGCGATCGCCATTACTGCTGACAATGCCAGTGAGTACCAAGATTTCCTTGATGACCCAGACCAATGGTGCGAGGAAAACAAGCCGCAATTACTGGTAGTTAGTCCGATTTTGGCGACTGGGTTCAGTATTACGGGTGATCATTTCGATGTGGTGATGAAGTACACCCACCCGAATATCACAGCGGAGAGTGCCAAGCAGTTTGGCGATCGCTATCGTCCTACAGTTCCTCACTACACCTACCTAGACGAGACGAGTTTCCAATACGACCAAACCACGGTTGATGCTGTGTTCGCCAACAGATTGGCTAAGGCTAAGGCCAGCGCCAACAATGAGGAAGTATGGCTCGATAAGGATGATCCATACTTCCATTACCAAGCTGAGTCTAATTGGAGTAAAGCGTACCTTAGAGCGGATTATCTAGCGCGATGCGAGGTTGATGTGGCAAACATCACCTACCAATATCGCTCGCTAGACATGGAGCAAATTGACGCGATTAACAAGACCATTTCGGATTTATATCTCGCATACCGTGATGAGTGGATCGAAAAGATTGTTGACGCAGACAACCTCACCCCGGAACAGGCTAAACAGTACCGCGATAGAGAGAAGGAACTTACCGAGGATCAACGCCGGGCGCTGTACAAATACGAGTTCGCTTACTGGAAAAATATCGAGCCTAGTGAAATCACTTTCGATATGGTCAAGCGCGATAAAAAAGGCAAACTCCGCAAAGCTCACGAACGTTTAGAGATGCAGGCATTCCCAAAGATGGCGATCGCCATCGACAACGCCAGCATCAGTAATCAACAGGATGGAGTGAGTCAGCAAGACATTACCCACCATCATTTAAGAGTTCAGGCGCTGGACGAGATTGGTATCGGTAAAGCGCTTGATTTAGCCCTCAGTGGTGAGGAGTGGTGCAACGATAATCCAATCGTTAAAGAGATTGCCGAAATTTTGCGGTCTAAGCGCGATGAACTAAAACTCATGGGTGTTTCGTTGTCCTGTGGCAGAAACGCGCCTGATAATAGCTATTTTGGTGTGTTGCTGAAAACATTCGGATTAAAGACTTCCCGACGACAACCAACCATTGACGGGGTGAGGGTGTCTCTCTACCGATTAAACGAGGAAGATCTCGCATTAACTAAGGCAGATTTGGTGGCACGGTTACCCCGGTTGCAGGAGAAATTCGGCGCTGATGTCGTTGCAACTGAAAGTCAATGGGCGCAACACTTGTACGAGCTGCACACACCCTTTGTAAATACTAATAAACAGGGGTGTGTGCAAGTAGAAAATCCATTCCTAGATGGTTCTGAAAGTGCAACGCTAATGGGGGCTGATTCGTCCGATGTGGGTGCTGTGATTGCCGCCATCGATGCGAGGACGCAACCTGAACCGGAACCGGAACCAATTATCGAGCCGGAACCCGTGGCAATCGCCGAAACTACACCTGTAAATCCTGCACCAACACCACAAACACCAGCAGTAAAACAACCTCAATTTAAAGTAGGTGACATAGTTCAATTCTGGAATGGTGCTCAATGGTTGCTCGGTAAGGTTCACCTCGCAATGGCAGGCGTGATTCCTGAATACAACGTGATTGATGAGCGTGGCGGCGGTATGTTCTACCGAGAAACGTCTCTCGCCCCGGTGTAATTAGCGATCGGTCCACCTCCAAAGTTTCGCTGATGGTTCCGTAATTGATTACGCCACCATAGGGTTAGACAACTTCCGAAATCCCTGAAAACTTCTACCCACAGGCAAAAATGGCTAGACCTGACGATTATCGAAGATGCGCGGAATTAGCCCATTATGGTGCAACCAATGCTGAACTCGCAAAGCTCTATGGGGTCACGCCTAGAACCATCACTGTATGGCGCGGTAAACCTGAGTATGTCGAGACTATCGAGCTACTGCGAAACGCCGAAACCGAGGCATTGATAGATCGCACTAAACGCCACGAAAAGGAGCTAGATAATATCTACAACGACCTACGAGCGGAGGCAACCGAAACTATGAAATCCTCGGTTGCTCTCACCCGGTTGGTACGTAGTGAACTCGATAAGGCCGCACAGCAGATACTAGAGAGCCAATCTGAGCGCCTTTACAGCATCAGAGACGTAAATACCCTCGCTAACCTATTACGACAGGCTACAGGCGGATTTAGAGAGAGCTATGAGCTAATCTGCGCGATGGATCAAATTAACGACATCCTTGAAATAATGGAGCAATAACAATGGCGCGTAAATTACGAAGCTGGCGACGCAAACGGAAACTACCTAAGAACCCCACCCGGCGCGACATAATCGAGTTCTTACCTGAACCACTACCACCACGGGTTAAGACTGCTGAAGAACAGGAACTAGAGGCAAAACTAGATGCAATGTTGGCAGAACTTCAAGCCGAACTTGATGCGATCGCCCATGAGTAATAAAAAGCCCCGTACCAGTGATGGCGCGGGGTTAATTATTGCTATTCGGTTGTCTGGTAGAACTTGCGTCCGCGTTTCTCCCAAGCAACACCACCGAGATTATCGATACACCATTGCCTGAATTTGTCCGGGGCATCCTTGGCATAACGGTTATTTACAGCGGTGCGGTCTAGGCCAAAACGTTTTGCTAATGCAGCACCCGATAGTCCTTCTTTGGGGTCAACAGTGACCGCTGTTTCTGGAGTCGATATATATGCCGTCACAGGTTCCGCTGAAACTATGCGGCCTGTGGCTTTTCCAATGCTTCTAATCGCTCGGTAATGTTGGCGATCGCCTCAGTGAGTTCGACAACTACTGAAGGTTCCGGCTGCTCATCAGTTTGACCATAGGCCATCATTAGCCGCTTAACGAGCACTTCAGACTTACTCGCATCTGTTTCCTTCATTTCAGCTTCGATTAATTGAAGCAATTCGTCCGGGCATCGGAACGCAGTCAGCTTTTTATCAGCCATAGTTATACAGTTCGTAAAACGTCGTTATACCTGTTGTATCACAATGTCTAACATTCTGTCTAACAATTGTTTGACGTAGTGTTATACAAGCTGTTATACTCATAACAACGAAGCGACAGGAGCTACTACCTTCCCGCCGCTTCTAGTCAAAACCTACAGGACATAGATAAATGACTACAGCTACTTTAAACCAAGACAATGCACTTCAGTACATCGCACCGTTTACGGAAAGCCTCACCCGTGAGCACTTCTGTTTGATTACTGGTGAGTGGGTACAGGTTCCCGCTGGTGCAACCATTCACGACCAAATCGAACATCGCTTTGAGTACTGGTCTAACAATGGCGATCGCTGCACTGAAACGCTTAAGTTTTCCCGCGCACTGACTGCACAAGAGATTGAGGATCAATGGGTCTATCTCGCTATGGAATGCGACATTGATGAGGTACTGGGAACCAGCATCATTTACCCACACTGCGAACTCGGTTAACTACTGACTCAAGGGCGGTCATGGCGATCGCCCGCTGTTATACCTTGCTGTAAAACACTGTCTAACATTTCGTCTAACAATTGTTTGACATTGCGTATAACAGAGTGTTATACTGTTTGTCAACAGGGCAATCGACACAAGCCCACGACCGACACAGACCACACGCTTCAAGGATTCAGACAATGACTACACTCATCACCGCTACAGTTCTATTTTTCACCGCTGTTTTCGCTGCACAGTTCGTTAAGCACTCTATGGCCTCTATCTGCCGCCGCCACCGGGATATGGTTAAGGCCGCAATGGTCAATCAGGTTCAGGTATTGGATGAGGCGATCTCCGAATTGGATGCAGAACTTGAGGTTATCGAGGCTGTAGAAACAGTTATCGACTACAGCATCATGAAAACGCCCCAACTCCGCAAAGCTTGCACCGCTGCTGGCATCGAGTGGAGAAATGTGCGAGGCAAAGGAAAGCATTTGCTTAATGCTGATATGAAGGCCGCATTGATGGCGATCGCCTAACCCGCTGTCCTGAGCATGACGAAAACTGCTCACCATGACCACACACCATAAGCAATGAACATCATGAAAGCAGTCGGATATATCAGAGTTTCAACCGAGGAACAGGCCACTAAGGGCGTAAGTCTTGATGCCCAAAAAAAGAAGATTATGGCCTATGCGGGGCTATACGATATTGAGCTGGTAGATATCATCATTGATGCTGGTCAATCTGCCAAAAACCTTAAGCGTGATGGTCTGAAGCGAGTCTTAGCCATGCTCGATAATGGCGACTGTGCAGCGATGGTGGTGGTCAAATTAGACCGTCTCACCCGCTCTATTGCGGATCTCGATTGGCTTTTGAATAACTACTTTGCGGACAAGTTTTCTTTGATGTCGGTATCCGAGCAAGTTGATACTCGTACAGCGTCCGGGCGGTTGGTTCTGAATATGTTGATGTCTGTTGCTCAATGGGAACGGGAAACCATCGGAGAGCGTACCAGCGTGGCATTGCAGCATAAGAAGTCCCAAGGTGAGTATGTAGGCGGCGCGGGCTATGGCTACACCGTCACTGGCAATAAGTTGGTAAAGACCAAAGAATATAAAACAGTCGAACTCATTCAGCGATTACGGGGTGAGGGTAAGACCTTAGCGGCGATTGCTAACTACTTGAACTCCGAGGGCATCAAAACAGCACGGGGCGGCAAGTGGTATGGCAAAACAGTCAGTAACATTATTAAGAGAGAGCAACGGTTACAAGCTGCATGAGAAGTGAAGCTGAATTAAATAGTTTGTTTGGGCGGGTGATTGTAGAGAATGCGATCGCCCGTCGCGTCATTTTGCACCAGTGGGAAAACTCATCATCACACCGACAGGCCATGGTTATTCGAGCAATGCAGGAACTTGAACCGCTGCTTAAATCTCCGCATGATGCAGTTGCATTTTGTCAAAGCTTAGATGCAAATATTCGAGATTGCATCATTATTTCGCTAGTGCCTGTGTAAAGGAGGGACGTCCTTTATAAGGTAGTGTAGTTTTGTCTATAGCGATCGCCACTCATCTATACCCGTAGATTCAGATACCTATACTTAGCTAGGGCTTAAGTCGATATAAGCACATTAACTTGCTGGAAACTCTTAATAACCTGCCATAACCCTTAAGGTTTCGGGCAAAGACATTGTGATGATAAGTGAAGGCGATCGCCTTCCATGACAATTAAGTTTCTGTTCTAATAGTGTTCCGATATTATGCTTTGACCCGACAATAAACACGAACCACAAGGCTGACTGGAACCATGACCACCATTCACGACATCTTGGCAGAATTTAGAGAAGCTGCAACCTCTAATCGTGATTTGGGTGATCGCTTTGAACGGTTAATCCTCCAGTTTCTGAAGACTGACCCGCTTTACCGTGATCAGTTCAGTGAAGTGTGGATGTGGATGGATTTTCCGAAGCGCGGTGGTGAAGCGGATACAGGAATTGATTTGGTGGCAGAACGGGCAGATGGGTTCGGCTATTGTGCGATTCAGTGTAAGTTCTATCACCCTAGCCATATTCTTGATAAACAGGATATCGATTCATTTTTTACGGCTTCGGGTAAAAGTCTGTATACCAGTCGTTTGATTGTCTCGACCACCGATAACTGGAGTAAGCACGCTGAAAAAGCTCTACAAGGTCAGCAAATTCCGGTATCGCGGTTACGGGTTCAGGATTTAGCCGATAGTGTGATTGATTGGAGTGCCTTCAGTCTGAAGCATCCCGACAAAGTTACATTACGGGCAAAGAAGCAACTTAGACCCCACCAAACTAAGGCATTAGAGAAAGTAGCTGATGGGTTTAAAACAGATAACCGGGGCAAGCTTGTTATGGCTTGTGGGACGGGTAAAACTTTTACATCCCTGAAAATTACAGAAACCTTTGTGCCAAAAGGGGGCATAGCTCTTTTCCTTGTGCCGTCGATCTCGCTACTCTCCCAAACGTTGCGGGAATGGTCTGCGGAGTGTGCTGTGAACTTACATTCTGTAGCGGTTTGTTCGGACAAGAAAGTTGGTAAGAAAAAATTAGATGCTGAGGATATCCATACTTACGATTTGGCGTTACCTGCTACTACCGATGCTCAGGCGATCGCCGATCAGGTTAAAGCATTTCAGGGTAAGAAAGATTTAACGGTCATTTTCTCCACATACCAATCGATTCAAGCGGTAGCGGATGCTCAACAGAAAGGCTTACCAGAGTTCGATCTGATTATTTGTGATGAAGCCCACCGCACCACTGGGGTCACCCTAGCGAATCGAGATGAGTCTTATTTTGTGCGGGTACATGATCAGGACTTTATCCAAGCGAAAAAGCGGCTCTATATGACTGCTACTCCGAAAATCTATAGCGATGTCAGTAAGACTCAGGCTAAGGAAGGGGACGCGGTGATTTGCTCGATGGATGATGAGTCGATCTATGGCAAAGAATTACATCGTCTAGGCTTTGGTGAGGCAGTGGGAGCGGGTCTACTGACTGATTACAAAGTTCTAGTTTTGGCAGTGGATGAAAAGTATGTGAGTACAACCTTTCAGCGTCAATTAGCGGATGCGGATGATGAGCTAAATCTAGAGGACGCGGTCAGAATTACGGGCTGTTGGAATGGGCTATCGAAGCGGATGTTAGAAGACATTGGCGGGAATACCCTAGAGGATTTAGCACCGATGCGGCGGGCGGTAGCTTTCTCTAGTTCGATCAAGGATTCTAAGCGGGTAGTCAGTTTATTCGCTGAAATTATTGATGAGTATCGCAGGTCACACCCCAATGAGGAAATCCTAGAGTGTGAGCTTGATCATGTGGATGGTTCGATGAATGCTCTCCAGAGAAACCAGAAACTCGACTGGCTAAAAGAAGATACCCGCGATCAGGGAAAAGTTTGTCGGATTCTCTCCAATGCCCGCTGTTTATCGGAAGGGGTAGATGTGCCTGCCCTCGATGCGGTGATGTTCCTAAACCCCCGTAATTCCATTGTGGATGTGGTGCAATCGGTCGGGCGAGTCATGCGAAAAGCAGATGGGAAAAAGTATGGCTACATTATTCTGCCCATCGGGATTCCAGCGGATATGTCCCCTGAACAGGCACTGAAAAATAACAAGAAATATAAGGTGGTTTGGAGTGTTCTACAGGCATTACGGGCACATGACGATCGGTTTAATGCGACGGTTAATAAAATCGAGCTAAATAAGGCAAAACCCTCCCAAATCGATGTTATCGGTGTCTCCGGTGGTGGTAGTGGTGATGATGGTCTAGGGGATGGTGCAGATAGAGGTGATGGGAAAATTGACCCAAATAAAGTGAAGGAGCCGGGGGCAACCTATCGTCAAATCGCAATTAATTTCCCGAATCTGGAGGAATGGCGGGAAGCGATCTACGCGAAAATCGTGGTCAAGTGTGGCGACAGGCGTTATTGGGAGAGCTGGGCTAAGGATGTGGCAGTCATCGCAGAAAACCACATTACTCGCATTAAGGCTTTACTGGAAAGTCCAGAGGATAAGCACCGTAAGGCTTTTGATGAATTTTTGGAGGGGTTGCAGGAAAATCTAAACCCCAGTATTTCTCAGGATGATGCGATTGAGATGTTATCCCAGCACCTGATCACAAAACCTGTTTTTGATGCGTTATTTGAGGATTATCCCTTCTCTCAGTTAAACCCGGTCTCTCAGGTGATGCAAGGCATGGTGGATTTACTGGAGGGTGAGTCTATCGCTAAAGAAACGGCAAAGCTGGAAAAGTTCTATGCCAGTGTCAGGGAACGGGCGGCGGGTATTGATAATGCTCAGGGTAAGCAGCGGATTGTCATTGAGCTGTACGACAAGTTTTTCCGTAATGCTTTCCCCAAGATGGCAGAGCGGTTAGGGATTGTTTATACGCCTGTGGAAGTGGTGGATTTTATTATTCGCAGTGCGGATGTAGCTCTAAAACAAGAATTTGGTGTTGGGTTAACGGATGAAGGGGTTCATGTACTTGATCCGTTTACGGGTACTGGTACGTTTATCGTGCGGTTGCTGCAAAGTGGTCTGATTGAGCCTAAAGATTTAACGCGCAAATTTGAGAAGGAATTACACGCCAATGAGATTGTTTTGTTGGCTTATTACATTGCGGCGATCAATATTGAAGCGGCTTATCATTTCCTTGCTGATACGGATTATTCCCCCTTTGATGGGATTGTTCTGACAGATACGTTTCAGATGTTTGAAAAGGATGGCAGTCTTTTAGAAAAAATCTTTCCTGAGAATAACAAGCGGGTCAAACGTCAAAAGCAAAATGATATACGGGTAATTGTGGGGAATCCTCCCTATTCTGCGGGTCAAAATAGTGAGAATGATAGCAATAAAAATCTAAAGTACGAAAACCTAGATAATCGTATTAGAGAAACTTACGCTGAGTTTTCTACTGCTACGAACAAAAATAGTCTTTATGATTCTTACATTCGAGGTATTCGCTGGGCTAGTGACCGTATAAAGAATAAAGGAATCGTCGCCTATGTCACCAATGGTAAATTTATTGATAGTAATGTTGCCGATGGCTTACGAAAAGGATTAACAGATAATTTTAGTCGTATCTATGTTTTTAATTTGCGAGGTTTTATTCGTGGAAAATCTAGGGCAGATGCGAAAAAAGAAGGGCAAAATATATTTAATATCTTGACAGGTGTTGCGATTACCTTACTGATTAAAAATCCATCTCATAAGGGGAAATGTAAAATTTCTTACCATGATATTGGTGATTATTTAAGCCGTGATAAAAAGCTAACTATTATTGAACACTCTAAAGACATTCAAGGCATTCAATGGCAAAAAATCAAGCCTAATGATAGCCATGACTGGATTAATCAACGCGATCCAGCTTTTGATAACTTCATTTCTTTAGGCAATAAAAAAGACCTGACACAGAAAACAATCTTTGATTTATATTCCCGTGGTATTGCGACAAGTCGAGATGCATGGTGTTATGACTTTTCGGAATCTCAGCTTACTGCCAATATGAGCAGAATGATTGATTTTTATAATGAGCAGGTCAAATCATATGAAGCATTGCAGGATAAGCCAAAGATAGAAGAATTTATCAATAATGACTCTACAAAAATTAATTGGTCAAGGGGATTAAAAAGTGATTTAGGAAAACTCCGGAGATATGAGTTAGAAACAGACTCTATTTTCATAGGTATTTATCGACCATTTGTTAAGCAGAAAGTTTATTTTAATAAGCACTGGAATGACATGGTTTACCAAATGCCTAGATTTTTCCCTAATGAGAATTTAGATAATTTAGTGATTTGTTTAACTAGTGCAGGATCTAGAAAACCGTTTTCAACTTTAATCTCAAACATTTTACCGGACTTAGAAATTGTAGAAAAAAGCCAGTGCTTCCCACTTTATATCTATGGGAAAGCAGAAAAAACAGACCAGATTTCACTGTTTAATGAAACCGAAAGCTACACCAAAAAAGAAAATATACCTGATGAGATATTAGGGGATTTCCAGCAGACTTACGGTGATAAGACCATCACCAAAGAAGACATTTTTTACTATGTTTACGGCATCCTGCACAGCCCCGAATACAAGCAACGCTTTGCCGCTGACCTCAAGAAAATGTTGCCCCGTATCCCCTACGCCGAGTACTTTTGGGCATTCAGTAAAGCAGGACGAGAGTTAGCTCACTGGCATCTAAACTACGAAACCATAGAACCCTACCCCCTGAAGGAATTTAAATCAGAGCTGTATTTAGAGGATGCTGATTACCGAGTGGAAAAGATGCGCTTCGGTAAACGGAATAAAGATAAGACCACGATTATCTATAACAGCAAAATCACCCTGTCAGAGATTCCCGAAAAAGCCTATGACTACATCGTGAATGGTAAATCGGCTCTGGAGTGGATTATCGAACGCTACCAAGTCAAGAAAGATAAAAAGAGTGGCATCGTCAATGACCCGAATGATTGGAGCGATGACCCCCGGTATATTGTCGATTTGGTGAAACGGATTGTGCGGGTGAGTCTAGAGACAGTGAAGATTGTGGAGAGTTTACCTGCTCTGAATGAGAAAAACTAATTTAGCTGTGTTTGTAGAGAGTGAAATTAGCATCTAGCCAAACAATGTGAAAAATATCTTTAATGCGATAACCGACCATCGGGGCTTTACCCGAAAATCGTAGGGCAATAAAGAAGCCTACATCTTCGGTGATATGTGAAGGGATGGGAGCTTTAATGCTGTCTCTAGAAATCTTTTCAGCTCCTAGACCATGACGATCCGCTGCCCAAATTTGTCGCCATGTCATCTGACTGCGTTTCCTGAGAGCCTTAGCAAAATCCGCTTGCTGACGTTGGTCACAGGCTTCTAAATCAAAACCATCCTGTAGATACCGAAGACAGAAAACAGGATGGCAATCATCATAATTAAGAATTTTTTCGGGAGACGGTTCACCAATGCGACCTTTTACCCGTGATTTGGGGATAGAAGGTGATTTAATCCGTTTCTTTTTCCCCTTACCCATTAAGCAGCGGTAACGAGCTGGGTTTTGAAATAATCTCGCATGAGGTCATGGCTAATCACTTGATTCTGTTCGGTGCTTAACCAAGGCTTTTCCTGATGGGTGAGATTTGCTAGGACTGTACCTGTGTATTTCCCAAAGACTCCATAGACCTCATCTAATAGTTCATGGATTTCAGGTTCAATAGTTTCAGGATTAAAGTCTGTAGGCTCTGGGAGGGGGTTACGTCCACAGGATTTGTAATCGTGATAAATCTCAGGTACAACAGGCCCATACTGCCAAGCTTCAATGCTTTCTGGAAATAGCGGCTGATCAAATAGGGCAAGGTGAAAACCCTGAGCGTAATAGAGCAATTTTTGCAGCTTAAGATTAGTCACTAAACCGTCCTCTTCGAGGTTGGCATAGTGAATAAAACATTTAGCGATTTCTGAAGCTGAGTACATTCTGACTGCTCCTTAAGCTCACTGACTCCGTAACTCTATTTTCGCATTTGCGGAAGTCAATCAGGTTTTAAATATCTGATGGATACAGAACAACCCGCTACTTTGAGGATGCTGGCGCACTAGCCTGAGCGGGTTTTGTTATTTTGAGCGTAGCGTTTAGAGCTTTGGTCGTCAATCAAAATATCAGCGGTGATCGGCCTCTAACCCATAACCCAAGATTTCCCACAGGATTTACAGCGGCGGCGGGGTTGCCCCTTGTAATAGCCATTCCCTTTTGTGTCTGTGGAACCGCATTCAGGGCAGGTGATGAGAGCTTGATTGTGTCCCTGTGTCTGTGTGTCTACTGGCTGAAAATCAAGACGATATAAGTGATTCAGCCATTGTGTCTGATTTATATCTGTGTTTGGTGGTGTGTCTACGGTCGTAGACGGAAGTGATGGGCGATCGCCTACATACTCAAAACCGAGTTGATGGAAATTAAGCGGCTGGATATTGGCTGGGGGTTGCTCGTTTTCCTTTACTGAGTAATGGCTGTGGGTCGGGTGATAATATGGCTGATTTTCTATTAACAAAGGATAGGCTGTTTGCTGACAGTAAACGTGCAAATCGCCTCCCTTCCCTTGGTTCTCTGCATGGCGTGTTGCAATGTCACCTAATCGCATCAAACCAAAGTTACGGATTAGGCCACCTTTACCTTTTAAGCCCCACATTTCGACATTATCAGTGTGACCAATACCGACTAAGAATTTCTTGAATTTACGGCCACCAGTACCCCAAGTGATTAAGAAGTTTCTTAGGAGTTTGACAGTCTCGCTTCCCTCCATTTCAGCGTAACCAAATAAATCAGTCCACTCATCAGCGATGCAGATAACCTTCTGTTTATCCTTTGCCTTGATGAGCTGCATAAGGATTTTGATTTGCTCGAAGATGTCCTCATGCTCTGTCACCACATAGGGAAAATCTGCCCAAGGATATTCGGGATTACTGCGATCGCCGTGCGGGTCTAAAACAATCACCTGATAGCCTTCATTTACCCAATAAGGGAGGCAATATCGCACCATCGTGGTCTTGGCAGAACCAGAGCTACCACATACTAAAAGCCCTGTATTCTGCTTTTTCAATGCGATGGGGTCAAGTTGCATCACACCAGTTTCAGTGGGCATAAGCCCCGGCTGTTGTTGCTGCATTATCACGGGTTGCTGTTGAAATGATGGGAGCTGCGTTGCTTGAATTTCTAAGAATGCATCATTCCGCATAATTTCCCGCTGGGCAATGTAGGGCGATCGCACGTCAATCTGTCTGACTTTAGCGACTCCCAATGCAGCACAAGCCACCGACATTCCCGATAACGCCAAGCGCAGATATTTGTACTTGTCGAAGTTCAGAGCATTACCACTGAGGCAACTTAGGCTGAATCCCCAGAGCAAAACAACGATTAACCAGTCTTTCCAAGTATGGTCAGACTCATATAGCGACTTATTAAATTGCACCTAACATCACTCCCATAAACAACGAACCAACACCAATAAACCAAGCTGTCAAGCCTTCCTCGGTATCCTCTGAAAACCACATCGCCACACCCAAACCAATGACCAAAACGACGGCCAATATAATCAGGCCGCTCATCTGGAATGGTGGGAAGATACGAACGAATAGTTTTAGGAAATTAGAAAAGGCGATCGCCCCTAAGCCACCGCCCACAAAATAAGCAATCTTCATTCAATTACCTCTACATCGATTGG
>CAZXBK010000104.1:0-16865 GCA_964638765.1 uncultured Synechococcus sp.
GGTTAAAGTTATTAACTTAAATCTAAGTTATACCGATATATGGGTATTGTTTTAGGAATCGAAACAAGTTGTGATGAAACTGCCGTTGCAATTGTTAAAAATCGTAAAGTTCTGGGCAATATTGTTGCTTCACAAATCGACATACATCGTGAATTTGGTGGGGTCGTTCCGGAGGTGGCTTCTCGTCACCATTTAGAAAGTATTAATGGTTGTATTGAAGAGGCATTTGGGCAAGCGGGTCTCGGTTGGGATGAGATTGAGGCGATCGCCGCGACCTGTGCACCGGGATTAGTGGGGGCACTATTGGTCGGAGCTTCGGCGGCAAAGACTTTGGCGATGCTAAAACAAAAGCCTTTTATTGGTGTCCATCACCTAGAGGGGCATATCTATGCCAGTTATCTTAGTCAGCCGGATCTAGAGCCTCCTTTTTTGTGTTTATTAGTTTCTGGCGGCCATACCAGTTTTATTGAGGTGAAAAGCTGCGGCAGCTACGAATTGCTCGGACAAACCCGTGATGATGCGGCGGGGGAAGCCTTTGATAAGGTGGCGCGGCTATTAGGTGTCGGTTATCCGGGTGGCCCAGTTATTGATCGATTAGCGAAAGAAGGAAATCCCAAAGCCTTTCAATTACCAGAGGGACGTATTTCTCTGCCAGAGGGCGGCTATCATCCCTATGACTGTAGTTTTAGTGGTTTAAAAACAGCGGTTCTGTACCTAACCCAAAAAATTGAAAAGGCCGGCGAAGATATTCCGGTTAATGATATCGCGGCAAGTTTTCAACATACTGTCGCGAAAGCTCTCACCAAACGGGCGGTGCGTTGTGCAGGCGATCGCCAGCTAAAAAATATCGTGGTAGGAGGAGGCGTTGCTGCCAATAGCGGATTACGTCAGATGCTCACTGCCGCCGCTGAGCAAGAAGGTATAGCCGTACATTTTCCGCCGTTAAAGTTTTGTACCGATAACGCTGCCATGATTGCCTGTGCCGCCGCAGAACATTTTGATCGGGGCGATCGCAGCTCCCTCGATTTAGCGGTGCAATCTCGCCTGCCCATTACAGAGGTTGGCTCTCTATATGCCACGGCAGAAGTGTAGTAAAACCCTTAACTCGACAGGATTTGACCCGTAAGTATAATTATTCCGGATTGCTACGGATTAGAGCAAAAAGTCAGTGTAGACAAGTTAAAGTTCACTCCATTGCTGCTTTTCCAAAACAATTGCCACACATACTGCCCAAATATATGCGCCACATTTTTTGCACAGGGGCGATCGCCTTTTTGTTGCTCAATGGCTGTTTCGCCCAAAATCCTGACCCATCTCCTTCTGTTTCTCAGGAAGAAAATGTCGATGATAGTCAAGGGTCGGTCGCTGAGGCAATGGCAGAGGAAAATGAAACGCTAGAGGAATTGACCATTACCATTTTGCCGGATCGCTCTAGTGCGGAGCGCGACGAAAAAATTGAAATATTAAAAGCTTATCTAGCGGAAACTCTCGGTATTCCCATTGAGTTAAGCGTTGCCAGTGACTACGAAAATGCCGTTGAGCAGCTTGTGAATGGCACAGTTAATATGGCCTATCTGGGTCCTCTGACCTATATTCAGGCAAAGGAGCAAAATCCTAGTATTGAGGCGATCGCCGCTCCCATTGATAAAAATAGCGGTCGACCTTGGTATACAGGCGTTGTGATTGGCCGGACAGATATTACAACCCTTGAGGATCTAAAGGGCAAGCGATTTAGCTTTGTGAACGAGGCTTCGGCTTCTGGTTTTTTAATGCCGAGCTACGAATTTCAAAATCTTGAGATTGATCCAGAAGAAAATTTTGCGGCGGTGAGCTACGGCGGTAATCACGACGAAACATTACAGCTTTTACTCGAAGATCAAGTAGAGGCGATCGCCATCAATCGTGCCACTTACAATAAAGCCCTAGAGACGGGCATCCTCGACCCAGATAAATTCCGCATCATTTGGGAGTCAGATCCCATTACTAATGCTCCGATTGTAGTGTCCGGCACAGTCCCAGAAAGCTTTAAACCAGTATTGCAGAAGGCTCTCGTCGATGCCCCGGCAGGATTAGTCAGCATCAGTGTTTCAGAAGCTCAGGGTTACACTATTGTGGAAGATGGCGACTACGAACCCATCCGCCAGTTATATCAAGATTACCAACAGCAAAATCAAGAGCCAGATCCAGAAGCCTAGCCCCGCTGTCCGGTTGACCATTCTCTATGAAAATCTCCACCAAATTCTTTAGTTCATCCCTTGGTCTTGGCGCTCTGATTATCGCGTTGGTCGGTGGTGCAAGTATTTGGGTGCAGCTACAGGAACTACGCATTGAAACGAGGGAAGATGCGGTTCGAGAAAGACACGAGAAATATACCCAGCTCCAGCTTTTTCTCGATGAACAAATTATTGGCCTCAAGGATTTTTTGGTGCTAAATCGTGACCCAGAGGAAATTGAGCGGTACCAAAAAGCAAAATCTGGTTTTGTGATTACCCTTGAGGAATTGCGGGCGGAATATCCAGAAAAAGAAGCCCTCATTTCCCTAGAGCAACGCTATCAAAATATCCGCGTCATTGCCGATCGCCTCGGTGATACGGTCGAAAATGACTCGATTTTGCAGCAGGATATCCGTAGTATTAATTTCTTTCGCCGTGATATTGAGCTTTATCTCGATGAGCTAGAGCAGGAAGTCAATACAGAACTTAGTGCGGCGATCGCCAGAAAGAAAGATCTAAACCAACTTTTTGCCCAGGTGATCTGGATTGTCGTTCTCCTCATCGTGTTGCTTATGGTGCTGCAATATCAGGCGATCGTGAGTCCTGTGCTCGCATCCCTAGATCGTCTGAGTAAAGGCGCAGAACGCCTCAGTAATGGAGACTTTGAACATCGCCTTAATATCCAAGGCACTGACGAGCTAGCCCGTGTCGCCCACACCTTCGACCGGATGACCGATGCCCTCGCAACCGCCTATGAAGACCTCGAAATTAAAGTGGCGCAGCGTACCACCCAAATCGAGCAAAAAAACGCCGTTCTAAAAGACGAAATTCTCAAACGCGAAGTTATTGAAGAAGAATTACGTCGTATCTTCGAAGATACAAAAAAATCACAGCAACTTCTCTCAAGCATTATCGATGCCACACCCGACTGGATCTTTGTGAAAGATACAGACTTTCGGTTTGTCCTTGTAAACGATAGTTTTGCCAGTCACTTCGAGTTAAACCGCGAGGAAATCATTGGTAAAAATATTGCCGAAATTTTATCTACGCAGGATTTAGGCGAGAAGGTAAACAATAAAGATCGCAAGATTATTCGTCAAGAAGACGAAGAGGTGTTACTCGGTAATACAGTCCATAATCCCAGTGACTACGTGACTGATGTTCACGGCATTCAATACGTTTTAGATACCCAAAAAATGCCTTTGTTAGATGAAAACAAAAAGGTTATCGGTATTTTGGGAGTTTCAAGGGACATTACAGATCGCCATTTAACCCTTGAAGCCCTAGAGCAGTCGGAGGGGGAACTACGCCAAAAAGCAGACGAGCTTCAGGAAACCCTAAAGCAACTCCGGCAAACCCAAACCCAGATTGTGCAAAGTGAAAAGATGTCTAGCCTTGGGCAAATGGTGGCAGGGGTTGCTCATGAGATTAATAATCCGGTCAATTTTATTTTTGGCAATATTAATCACGCACGGGACTATATCAGTGATTTGTTAGGGCTAATTGAGTTGTACCGTACGGAATATCCTGAGCCTAGCCAAACAATCCAAGCTGAAATTGAAGTGATCGAGCTGGATTATGTCATTGAGGATATACCGAAGCTGTTGTCATCGATGATGGTGGGAGCAGAGCGCATCCGGGAAATCGTTAAATCACTGCGCATTTTTTCACGTTTGGATGAGTCGGATATGAAGCAGGTTGATATCCACGCAGGTATCGACAGTACGCTCATGATTTTGCAAAATCGCCTTAAAAAAAGCCAGGAACGTGGAACGATCGCCATCGAAAGAAAATACGGCAAGTTGCCATTGGTGGAGTGCTATGCGGGACAGCTTAACCAAGTATTTATGAATATCCTGAGTAATGGCATTGATGCTCTAGATGAATACAATGCCCGGCGATCGCCTGCCGAAAAGCGAGCAGAACCGAGTCGCATTACGATTACAACGGAGCAATATCAATCCGCCGTTGACTTACCGGGTTGGGTTACTGTGCGCATCACTGATAATGGCCCTGGCATTCCAGTCAAGGTAAAAGAACGCCTGTTTGAACCTTTTTTTACGACGAAGGAAGTGGGTAAAGGCACAGGTTTGGGCTTATCAATTTCCCATTCGATTGTTGTGGAAAAACATGGGGGGAAATTAACTTGTTTTTCTGAGGAAGGGCAAGGGACTGAATTTATCATTGAAATCCCAATTAAAGCGAAAAGCCGTGAAATTTCCTAGGCAAAAACAACGGTTCGGTTGCCATAAACTAAAACGCGGTTTTGTAAATGTAATCGTACGGCGCGGGACAAGACAAATCGCTCTAAATCTTTACCTTTACGGATTAAATCTTTCACATCGTCTCGGTGGCTAACCCGCACCACATCTTGCTCAATAATCGGGCCTTCATCTAGATCTTGGGTGACGTAGTGGGCCGTTGCACCAATGATTTTTACGCCACGGTCATGGGCACGATGGTAGGGTTTAGCGCCCGCAAAAGCTGGTAGAAAGGAGTGGTGAATATTAATGACGCGATTAAATTTCTGCAAAAAGTTTGGGCTAAGGACTTGCATATATTTAGCCAAAATTACCAAGTCAATATTGTATTTTTCCAGTAGTTCTAATTGTTTTTGTTCTTGCTCAGCCTTTGTATCTTTTGTAATCGGAATATGGTGAAAATCAAGGCCAAATTGTGTGGCGATCGCCCCTAATTTTTCGTGATTGCTCATAATTAACGGGATTTCAGCGGGTAGTTCTTTTGCCTGCTGTCGCCATAAAAGATCCAGTAAGCAGTGGTCTTGTTTAGTAACCCAAATGGCAATGCGAGGAATTTGGTCAGAAAAATGTAGCTTCCAAGTGGCATTCCACGGCTTGGCGATCGCCCCAAAGGCTGGATCGATCACTTCCCTCGGCAAATTAAACCCTTCTAATTCCCACTCAATCCGCGTGAGAAATAGTCCTGCACTAAAGTCGGTGTGTTGGTCGGCATGGATAATATTGCCGCCATTGGAATAAATAAAATTAGCGATTTTAGCGACAAGACCTTGTTGATCGGGGCAAGAGACGAGGAGGGTTGCTGTAGACATTGAGCAAAAGTAAAAATTCAGGAAAAAACGAGAACGCGCAAATACTTTGACCATCAATCAAACTGATAGCCAAAGGTTTAACAATCTTTTGACAGGATGCGTTATTTGAAAACTGTCATTATAGGGGCAACCTCTCCCCAACCGCAGCGAAGTTGCTGGCAATAGCAGCTTTTCTCATTAGCTAATCATCAAAAAAATGTTGGAGGCGATCGCCAAGTGTTTTTATGCGGCGACGGGAGTTAGAACATCTTCAATTAATTCTGAGCTGACTTGATCGGTGATTAAAACCTCACCAATCTTTGTTGGCAAAATAAAACGCACTTTCCCAGCCCGCACTTTTTTGTCACTTTGCAATGTCCGCAAAATATCTTGTATTTGGAGATGATCGGGGCATTCAATCGGTAAACCAGCTTTCTTGATTAGAGCATCTTGTCGCTGAACCTCTTCGCTTGTCCACAAACTCATTTTCATGGCGATCGCCCCAGCTAGAGCCATCCCAATCGCAACCCCTTCACCGTGGACAAATTGCTTGTAGTGGGTCAAACTTTCCACCGCATGGCCGAGGGTATGACCGTAGTTCAAAATGGCCCGAATGCCCGACTCCCGCTCATCTTGGCTGACAACATCTGCTTTCGCCTGACAAGACCGTTCCAAAATTAAGTCCAGTAAATCAGGACTAATCGTTTCGTAGCTGTCAATATTCTGCGCAATTTCTAATTCCTTAAAAAGTTCGCGATCCCAAATCACGCCATATTTGATCACTTCTGCCATACCCGCCCGAAATTCTCGCAGGGGAAGAGTCTTGAGAACAGTCGGGTCGATCATCACGAACCTTGGCTGATAAAAAGCGCCGATCAAATTTTTGCCTTGGGGGTGGTTAACGCCCGTTTTGCCCCCGACAGACGCATCAACCATTGCCAACAAAGACGTTGGCACCTGCACAAAATTAATGCCCCGCAGCCACGTTGCTGCCGCAAAACCTGTCATATCACCGATAACACCGCCACCTAGCGCCAAAAATGTAGAGGAGCGCTCAATGCGATTTTCTAAAGCAGTGTCGTAAACCTGTTGGATTGATGCCAGATTTTTGTATTCTTCTCCAGCCGCAATTAGGTGTGTGCAAACTTCAAAGCCAGCTTGGACGAGAGAACCAACGACTATTTCGCCATAATGACCGAAAATTTCGGGATTAGAAATAATTAGAATCTTTTTGCCAAGATTTAGTTGACTTAGTTCCGAACCAAGCTGTGCTAATTTGCCATTGGCGATCGCGATATCGTAGCTATTTTCTCCCAACTCAACCCGAATTCTTGCGTCCATAAAACTTGCGTAACTTAATATCAATCTGCGTTTGTGGTATTCCAACACAGGATATCTTACTGTATCAGCCTAATCTTTCTGCTCGGCTACCCTCGCGGCGATCGCCACATTTGTTGCTGATCATACAAAAGTTGTTGGGTGTAATAACATTTCGGCAGACAATCTTTCCGTATTCATTTGATTGTTTTGCCATCGGCTTCAGGCTTATTTGCTAGATGAATTATGAATGATTTGTTGGAACGAAAATCTCATTTATTAGTATCATTCTGGGTAATTGTTGGTGCTACTTTACGTCTATTCAAACTAGGCTCGAAACCACCTTGGACAGATGAATTTGCAACAGTTTTATATGCCCGTGGCGATGACTACAGTTCAATTCCGATTAATCAAATCATCTCAGCATCGGAACTTCTAGAACCACTCCAAGGCTATCCAATTCATGGTTGGCAACAGGTATCAGAGCTTCTCATCCAGCAGAACAATCATCCCCCTCTTTATTTTCTGATTATTAATACTTGGCAAAGATTATTTCCCTTAGATTCAGAAGGCTATATCTCGATTAGTGGCGTGCGCTATTTGTCTGTAGTGTTTGGAGTGGTCGGTATATTCAGTTTGTATTGGGTTGCGAAACAAATATTTAAGTCTGAGAAAATTGCACAGTTTAGTGCAGGTCTAATGGCATTTTCCCCTTTTTATATTTACTTATCTCAGGAAGCTCGCCATTACACTTTAATTATTACTTTTGTCATTCTCTCCCTTGGCTATTGTCTCCACTGCATTAATCGCCTACTTCAACAAAAACAATTTTCATCCCTTTTTATTTTCAGTTGGGTAGGGCTAAATATTTGCGGGTTATTAATTCATTATTTTTTTAGTCTCACTTTAATTGCTGAGGCGATCGCCTTGATGTGGCTACTATGGCGCAAAAAGATATCGGTCAATAAACAACAGTTTTTACAGCTAGGTTTTGTTGTGATTGGAGTCGGAGTTTTTAGTCTTATTTGGATCACGCAGGTTTTGCCGCCAAGCTACGGCAGCACCATGACTGATTGGATTCGTGTAGATGCCTCGGATTGGCTAGATTTTGTGTGGCCTATTGCGCAGTTATTTTCTGCTCTCGTAACAATGGTTTTTTTGTTGCCAATACAAGTTGATTTTTTACCAATTATTCTTGTCTCTCTAGTCACACTAGCAATATTCAGTATTCAGCTTTTTCGTTTGTGGCGACAAAATTTCAAAAATAAATTGATTAGTATTCAACATCAACCCTTAGTGTTTTTTCTGAATCGGTTTGTTGTAACGATATGGGGATTATTTGGAATTCTTGTTTATGGGTTTGGCTACGATATTACGCGCGGAGCACGTTATAGCTTTGTCTATTTTCCAGCCATTATTTTGTTAGCCGCCATAACGCTGAGTTATTTTTGGCAAAAGGAAATTAATATTTATTTCCCCTTTCAAAACATATTGTTGCCCTTTTCAAAATCTGGCTCCCAGGCGATCGCCTTAATTCTCTGCTGTAGTTTTTTAGGAGGCATTAGCGTCGTTACTAATCTTGCCTATCAAAAGCCCTACGACCCAACATCAATTATTCAGAAAATTGAAATAGACAATCAGCCAGCATTAATTTTAACAGCCCATAAAAGTACAGTTCAAACTGGAGAGATGATGGCGATCGCCTGGGAACAATATCAGACATCGAGTCCTACCGATATTTCTTTTGCCCTTGTGCCTTTTCAAAGTAGTCCTGATAACTATCGAGGCGATATTAAGCGACTGCTTAAAACATTTGAACCCGAGACATTTAAATTATGGATTGTGAATTTAGAAGAATCCTTCACTCCAGATTTCTGTAGCAACGAGCAACTTACCCGACAAGCAGGCTATTACGGCAGTATTTATGATTGCGTCAAAACAAAACCCACCTCATCAAGTCGGTCGTGACTTTCTTTGGTGGGTGACTAAAAATATTGCTTTAAGTAACTTTGGGTCTAGAAAGAAACAAAGGTTTTCGGAGTCCAGTTGCCATGTAAACCGTAGGGAATATGTTGCTTGATATGCACTGTGGCGATCGCCCCTTGATCGATATTTTTTGCATCAAAAATCGCAACATCAGAACCATGGCGAGCCGAGTCGTAAGTCATCAATAGTACCCAACCTTCGTCCTCAGCTTCACCATTGGGATGGGGCACAAAAATTGGCTCTCCAGCGAAACCATCGGGCGCAAAGGAATAGAGCTGTTGTTCACCCGTTTGGACATCCAGTTTCCATAAAGCCTGCAAAGGTGCGTTGCCCGTTTTTCCATCGGTCGCGCCGATATATGTATAACGATAATCACGACCGACATAATCTGGATGCACGACCGGAAATTCACAGCAACGAGTGTCTAACAATTCACGGGTTACTTTTTCCTGTTCAAGGTCAAGTTCAAAGCGCCACAATTGACCGGGGTCAAGCTGATCAAAATCAACATTTTTATAGTCAACTTCCGCCTGCACCTGAGGAATGGATTGGTAACAAACTGAGTCAACAAAGATTTTGTTGTCCTTCTCGAAAGCATTGGCATGGTGGAAGACAAAACCAGCTTCAGCTTTGAGGGTTTGGACATTGTTATTTTCTGGATCGCGGGGAATCACCACCATTGATGTCGGCTTATCGGCTTGAAAATTCACACATTCTCCAGCGCCTTTGAAACCCAAAGCGTAGGGCAAGGGATTAAAACTGACCGTCGCTTGGAAGAAAATGACGTAGTTGGGCGTAATGACAAAATCATGGATAAAGGCAAAACCATCAACTTGATGCTCTTTGTAGCGGCGCAATTCTCCTGAAGGACTGATTTCGTAAATTACTAACGTTGTATTTAATCCCGGTTTGAGGGCAAAATTCACAAGGCAGCGATCGCCGTCATCCCAAATACAGGCAGGGTCAACGCGGGGGTGAGCGGCAAAAGCATCACCAGATTTCAAAATGCCTTGTAAATAATCAATGCCTTTAGTTTCTAAGGTTTCGGGGTCAAGACTGTGGGGTTCTGCTGCTTCCCAAAGGGCTAATAGTTTATCACCCCAATAAATAACATTGGTATTGGCAATATTTTTTAGGCGTAAATCGAAAATATTATTGAGCAAGCCGCCGGGCTTTTCTGTCCCAAACACACCGCGATACAAAGGCTTCTCTGCTTGTTGCTCGCTGACAAATCCTTCGGTGCGCACAAAGCGGTTTTGGAAATGAGCTTTCCCATCTTTAAAGGTCATCGCACAAATCATGCCATCGCCATCGAAGGGATGTTTAATGGGAAACCCACCAATATCCAGAAGTCCGGGGCCATTACGAAATAGTGTGCCTTCTAGCTCTTGGGGAATCTGACCATCAATGTCCGTCACTTCATAAGATATTTCACTACGTTGGGACTCATAACCCCGCTGCCAAGCGGTCTGATCGTAAGACTTTGTTGTGGAGGGGGAAGTAGCCGTCATGTTATGTGAATTTTTGTGAAGTGTCCTCCAAGTCTAACACTCTTCTTTCGTTGAGTTGGCAGGGGTTAGACGGATATATCTAGCGGCTTATTTCTCTCTATGGAGTTGGGACAGGATTGGACATTATGGAGCGTTGAAAAGAATTTTCTTCAGGCCGTTTTAGCGACGAATCCGGTGCGGGTTTAATTCTTTTGTAACTACTGAGATGATTGGCTATATTGTGAAAAGTGTATAAATGCCTTGTTTCAAAGCTAATTGACGTAATTTGAGGAATACCCATGCGGGCGATCGCTGTATTTAGTCCGACCTGTGGCGCTGGTAAATCTTGGTTTGCAACAGCCCTTTGTCGGTGGCTAACACGGGAAGATTGGAATGTTACGCCATTTCAAGCGCAGGCGGATATCTCCCAGGGATATACAATCGACCACAATGTAACGGTTAGCCATTCGGTGGCATGGCAGGCTTGGGCTGCTGGGGTGAAAACAACAGCGACGCTAAATCCAGTAATTTTAAGGCTATCCGACAGTACGAGTTTGCAATATCAGCTTTTTATTGAGGGGCGTGGTATCGGTACAGTTAGTCGCTCTGACTATTATCAAAATTACTACGGCATTGCGAAACCGCTAGTCCAGGAATGTTTAGAGCAACTGTACAAATCCGACCATAATTTGATGGTCTTCGACACCTATCGTCACGGTCTCCACAATCCTTTTTTAAGCGATACGGACGAAAATTTTGAACTACTAAAATCCTCTTCTTTCCATCCGGCTGGGGTAATTATTGTTGACTGTCGTCAAGGTGGTGCGCTGAATCAACTTTATGGTTTTTGGCAACGGTTATCGGCAGAAAATAAGAAGTTAATTCGTGGGGTTATTTTCAATCAATGGGAAGGCGATCGCCGCATTAGTGATGTGGAGAACCGCTGGGTACAAGAGCATTTGAAGCGACCTGTCCTCGGCCACCTACCGACGCTTACAAGCCAGTATTTCCATCCAGAAAGCCCCCTCACCTTTGACACAAAGTCCCGCCACTCCCCCCAAAATCGTCTCAAAATCGTCGTGTTACGACTACCAAATCTCTCCCACCATAATGATCTCGATGCCCTCGAAAGTGAACCGAGTGTTGAATTAAGTTATTTTGACCCGGCGAATCAACTTGGTTATCCCGATGCGGTGATTATTCCCCACACCTCCGAGGCGATCGCCGATTTAGACTATCTCCTGAAATATAAATTCCATACTCAACTTCAGAACTACGCAGCAGCAGGGGGAACCATTCTCGGATTGTGTAATGGCGCGGCGATGCTCGGTAAGCAAATCACCCAAAAATCCTTCGGCGTTAATACACCTGCCACAGAACATCCCGGCCTATCATTACTGCCGACGAAGAATGAATTTCGAGGCAAGCCATCGCAACTAGACTCATTCCAAACCCTTTCAGAAACGCTATTTCCCAACTTGCCCATCAGTGGACAAAGGTGCGCGTACAGCAAAGGTTTAGTCTTTAACCGAGAGGTTGTTGACCAACTTTTTAAAGAGCTAGATGCTGGATTAATCAATCAAGGTCACAACATTTGGGCAATTAATTTCCACGGACTCTTTAACAATGGGCCTTGGCGGAGATTTTGGCTCAACCAACTTCGTCAAAAGCGCGGTTTATCTTCCCTTGCGACTGGTATTGCTGATTTCACTGAAAGACGCGAAGTTATTATCGATAATTTAGCTAATCACATTGATCAGCACGTTGAATTAGCTCGTTTGTTAACGGATTACGATTATTGATCAAGGAAATGTTTCGGTGGAAATAGCCTTTGAACTAAGAGTCTCAAAACAACTTTAAGTGATGAGTTTTTATCATCTTTTTTATGCTCAAAGCATTTTGTTTTAAACACTTTGAGTCCTCAGAGGCTTTCTCAAAACAACATTAATTTCATACTCAAGCACCTGCGCGAAATTAATTTATGGTGATTTCAGCAAGTTCTAGCCTGTTCTATTGACCCTTCTTGGGGAATTTCCTAATACTTCTGCGAAATCACTACAGTTTCGGCGATCGCCTTATTCGTCGTCTTTTGAACGTTGAAAAAGGGTCGTTCCCATCTCAGTTTTCGCTGACCACACCAAATAAATCACGAGGCCAAGAAAAAATAATATCGACCAGAAAATGTCCGACATATTCTCCCCTACCGATGCTCTAACTGATCAATTTCTTTGGGAACAGCAGCGGTCAGAACTTCGTTGCCGTCAGGAGTCACAAGCACATCGTCTTCGATGCGAATGCCAATTCCTTGCCAACGTTCGGGAATTTCAGGTTGTCCCTCAACCGGCTTGGTGTAGGGCGAAATGTAAATGCCGGGTTCGACGGTAATTATGTTGCCGACTTCTAGGGTTGTCCAGTCGTCTTTTTCGGCGCTGAGTTTGTAGGTGCCTGCATCGTGAACATCGAGACCAAGCCAGTGGCCGGTTCCGTGCATAAAGAAGGGTTTATAGGCTTCTTTTTCGATTAATTCTTCAAGCTCACCTTTGAGCAGTCCAAGGTCAATTAATCCTTGGGTAATGACACAAACGGCCATTTCATGGGAGGCGCGATAGGAATTTCCGACGACGACTTCAGCGATCGCCTTTTTCTGGGCGTCAAGCACAATTTCGTAGAGGATTTTCTGTTCTGGTGTGAAAGTTTTACCAATAGGAAAAGTGCGGGTAATGTCGCCGTTGTAATACTTAAACGACGCGCCAGCATCAATTAAAAGCAGCTCGTTATCATTGAGGCGATCGCTATTGTCGATGTAGTGCAACACACAGGCATTGGCGCCCCCCGCCACAATCGAAGGATAAGCAAAACCTTGGGCACCTTCTTTACGGAATGTATGTTCAATTTCTGCTTGAACTTGGTACTCGTATTTTCCGGGTTCGGTGTATTCCATCGCTCGCAGGTGAGCCTTGGCTGAAATGGCGGTAGCGCGGCGCATCATCTCAATTTCTGCTGGACTTTTGACCATCCGCAATGGATTCGTAATTTGTTTACTGTCAACGAGGGATGTGGGGCCAGTGCCTCTTTTGCCTCGGGTTGCTAACAACCATTGATAATGGCGCAAAATGGTTTGGTTAAATTTCTCGTCAATCCCAAAGTGATAAATCAGGCGATCGCCACCTTTGGTATATTCCGGTAATTTTTCTGCGAGTTCTGTAATCGAAAACGCAATATCTGCACCATATTTTTCCTTTGCCGCTTCTACTCCAGTGCGGTAGCCAACCCAAGTTTCTTTCTCTAAATCTTTGGGTTGCACGAACAAAATAAACTGGTGTTCTTCGTGGTGAGGCGCTAAAACAGCCACTGCTTCCGGTTCATTAAAACCCGTTAAATAATAGAAATTGCTCTCTTGACGAAAGTTGTATTCGACATCGTTGTGCATCACCGCATGGGGTGCGCTACGGAAAATAGCTGTCCCCTGACCAATTCTCGCCATCACCTCACGGCGACGCTGTTGATATTCCTGCGGTGTAATGCCCATCTATTTTTCTGGATCGTATAGTTCGATGTGAACTAGATGGTAACAAAAATCCTTTCTACACATCTCACTACTCGTAAAAGTGACATTAACATTAGTCAATGAAATGAAGCGCAAAAAATACCGAACTTCTACCTTTTTTCCCTTGGCAAAATGTGCTATGGCATTTTGATTCTGAAATAACTATCGCCATAGTGGTAACCATATCTTCAAAAGAATCTTAAAGAGGAAGCACGGATTTTCTACTAAGTTTTAGTAACTTTGTCATATATTACAAACCTTGTGCAATCACTTTTTCGTTGAAATGAAACTCTGAGGATTATAGCTTGTGAATATAGGTTTAGGTTTTTCTAAAGTTACTAACTCCCCGTCAGTCGAACGTCAGCGAGCGATTGTTGACTTTGGTTATAAAGCTTTATCTAACATCACTCTCCAAACATTATTTGAACAAGCAGTCACAACTATTGTTGATCATCTTAAAGTTGCATGTTGCAGAGTTTGGTCGTTACATTCTGATAGTGTGACCTTTGAAACCATTGCGGCAACCGGTTCTTGTTTACCATTAGGTTCAACCCTAACTGTGCCTAACTTAGCGGAGGTCATTACAAAATCCGTCGTTACAGGGGATGATCTGGGCACAACAGCTTTTGCACAGCATAACCAGGGTAAAGATCAAGCGATTATCTTTATTCAGGGACAAGAAAAAAACCTTGGTGTACTTGAGGTTCTCGGTGAACAAGACTGGGCAGTTGATGCTGAGGATTTAGGTTTTTTACAGGCGATCGCCAATGTTCTCAGCAGTGCGATTATCCGTCATCGCAATGAAAATTTGATTAAAGCTCAAACTTTGGTGCTGGAAGAAGTTGCAAAAGGCGAGAATCTTCACGATATTTTTAATAGTCTTTGTCTGCTATTGGAACAGGAGTTACCCGGAGCTTATTGTTCCGTCATGACGGTTGATGAAGGCTCACAAACTCTCAGAGGTGAGGCCGCTCCAAGTTTGCCAGAAGGCTATGCGGCAGGGGTAAATGGCTTGATGATTGGCTCCTGTTCTGGTTCCTGTGGGACAGCAGCTTACCGTGGTGAAGCGGTTTTTGTAACTGATATTGCCAATGATCCCCTGTGGGCTCCTTTTAAGGATTTTGCCCTTGGCTACAATATTCGTGCTTGTTGGTCGACTCCTTTTCTAAATAGTCAGGGGCAAGTGCTAGGAACCTTTGCTATCTCCCATAATGTTGCTTGTCAACCGACGGAGTATCATTACGAAATTCTTCGTACAGCAGCACATTTAGCGAGTATTGCGACAGAAAACCGTCGTGCAGTGATTGCCCTTGAAGAGACCAATCAAAATCTTGAAAAATTAGTTGACGAGCGAACATTAGAATTACAAACTGCTTTAGACAAACTACAAACGTCCCAGATGCAGTTAGTACAGCAAGGGAAAATGTCTGCCCTTGGTCAGTTAGTTGCGGGCATTGCTCATGAAATCAACAACCCAATGAATTTTATCTACGGCAATTTGAATTATATTCAGACCTATGCCAGTGATCTATTGAGCTTGATTAGCTTATATGAGAAGGGTATTGAGGCTGATCAAGATGAAATCGAAGCATACAAAGCAGAAATAGACTACGAATTTCTCCAAAGAGATTTACATAAAATCCTCAACTCAATGACGATCGGGGCAAATCGTATTCAAGAAATAGTGAAGTCACTAAAAAATTTCTCCCATCACGATCAAGCAGAGCTAAAAGTAGTTGATATTCACAAGGGCTTAGACAATACTGTTTTAATTTTGCAACACCGCCTGAAAGCCCAACCCTACCGCCCTGCCATTGAACTTATACGAGATTATGGCAATATCCCAAAAGTGAAATGTTTTCCCAGTCAACTAAACCAAGTGTTTATGAATCTCTTGGCCAATGGTATTGAAGCTTTAGAAGAAAATATTGCAGTGAAATCCAATACTGAGGTAGGCAGCCAGCAACTAATGCTGAAAATCATAACTAAGGCCATAACCCTCAATGATCAGCCTTGGATAGAGATATCCTTTGAAGATAACGGTATAGGTATTTCTGAACAGACGCAGAGTAAGATTTTTGAGCCTTTTTTTACAACCAAAGCTATCGGCAAAGGCACTGGAATGGGTCTGGCTATTAGCTATCAAATTGTTAACGATAAACATAATGGCAGCCTTGAATGTCAGTCATTAGTTGACCGCGGAACAAAGTTTATTATTAGGATTCCAAATTTTTGAAGTTTGGCAACCACTGGATAGTTTCACAACTAAAAATCCCTCACATCTACAAGAGAAGTAAGGGATAACAATACCAACAAAATCGAATAGCTTGTTTGATCTATGATTATTCGGCAAAAATGTATCTAGTGAGTTCGCTAGGATCAGGTTCAGGGCTGCTCTCAGCAAAGGTTACGGACTCGTTGACAACTTCTTGAATCTTCTTGGAAATTGCTTTCAGTTCATCAGCCGTTGCCAGCTCACGACCGAGGATAAACTTCTCAAAACGAGTAATGGGATCACGCTTTGCCCAAAACTCTTTCTCTTCAGGCGATCGCAACTCGTCAGGATCCGCAAGGGAGTGACCACGGAAACGATAGGTTAACGCTTCAATTAATGTCGGGCCTTCACCAGCACGAGCGCGAGCAACGGCCTTCTGCGCCGCGTCTCGCATTGCCAACACATCCATACCATCCACTTCATAGCCGGGCATATTGAAGACGCTAGCTTTCTTGTAAATCTCAGGTTGGGACGTCGCACGTTCGTGGGCCATACCAATCGCCCACTTATTGTTTTCTACAACAAAAATGATGGGGAGCTTCCACAGCGCCGCCATATTTAAGGTCTCAAAGAATTGACCGTTATTAGATGTACCGTCACCGAAGAAACAAGCCGTCACATTATCCGCTGACTTATCGCCCATGACTTCTTTGCGATACTTACTTTGTAGTGCTGCACCGGCTGCAACGGGAATTCCTTCACCAATAAAGGCATAGCCACCAAGGAGCTTGTGCTCCTCAGAGAACATGTGCATCGAGCCGCCCCGGCCTTTACTACAACCCGTTTCCTTACCGAATAGCTCAGACATCACCTCACGGGCGGGAACACCAGCACTGAGAGCATGGACGTGGTCACGGTAGGTGCTACAAACGTAGTCTTCACCGGGCTTCATGGTGCGAATAATACCTGTAGAAACCGCTTCCTGACCGTTGTAGAGGTGCACAAAACCAAACATCTTGCCGCGGTAGTACATCTCCGCACATTTGTC
>CAZXBK010000105.1:0-16628 GCA_964638765.1 uncultured Synechococcus sp.
AAGGACTACTCACTCTATTTTGCTACAACGTTACTTGCTTGAAACTCTCAAAAAAACAAAATTCGATACGACCTTCCCAACCCTGCTCCCAATACGCCTCTAGGTGACCTTTTCGCTCTATCATCGCCGCCGCATTTGATTATTTTTTAGCCTATACGACCCATTAACTCTTTTCTCCATTGTTTTTGCTTGCTCAGAAACATCTTAGGGACAGTCTGTCTGTAGCGAAGATTAGAGAAATTCAAGAAAAACCTCATAAGCATGGATAGTGATTGCACAGAGCGGATACCATGTATAAGTTCAGAATAATTTTGTAGAAAAAAGTATCCAAGGAGTGAAAGCGAGCATGGCTGAAGCGAATGGTGATCAACTTGAACCCATGAAACTTCCGAAAACCAGTGAGTCGGAGAATTTAAAGCGCATTCGTCACACGGCATCCCACGTGATGGCAATGGCTGTGCAAAAGATTTTCCCTGATGCTCAGGTCACGATTGGTCCTTGGACGGAAAACGGTTTTTACTACGACTTTGATAAGGAAGAGCCTTTCACTGATAAAGATCTCAAAACCATCAAAAAAGAGATGGTGAAGATCATTAAAAAGAAATATCCGGTAGTGCGGGAAGAGGTTTCTCGCGAAGAAGCGGAAAAGCGCATCAAGGAAATTAATGAGCCTTACAAACTCGAAATTCTTGAAGGTCTCACAGAACCGATTACGCTGTATCACCTCGAAGATAAGTGGTGGGATCTTTGTGCTGGCCCCCACGTGGAAAGTACTGGCGACCTAAATCCCAAGGCGATCGCCCTCGAATCTGTGGCAGGTGCGTATTGGCGTGGTGATGAGAATAATCAACAGCTCCAACGGATTTACGGCACAGCTTGGGAAACTCCTGAGCAGCTTAAGGAATACAAGCGTCGTAAGGAAGAAGCCCTCAAACGTGACCACCGTAAACTCGGCAAGGATCTAGGTCTGTTTGTCTTTTCTGATCAAGTTGGCCCCGGCTTACCACTGTGGACTCCCAAAGGAACTTTGATCCGTTCTACCCTCGAAAATTTCCTCAAAACTGAGCAAACCAAACGCGGTTATCAGGGGGTTGTTACCCCTCACATTGCGCGGGTGGATTTGTTTAAAGTTTCTGGTCACTGGCAGAACTATCGCGAAGATATGTTCCCCATGATGGCTGAGGACGATGCGGCGCGGGAAGCGGAACAGGGTTTTGTGATGAAGCCGATGAACTGTCCGTTTCATATCCAGATTTATAAGGATCAGTTGCGTTCTTACCGGGATTTGCCGATGCGTCTCGCGGAATTTGGTACGGTTTATCGTTATGAGCAATCCGGTGAATTGGGCGGTTTAACCCGTGTGCGCGGCTTTACTGTGGATGACTCCCACCTCTTTGTCACACCCGACCAATTAGAGAAGGAATTCTTTAATGTTGTTGACCTGATTTTGACGGTCTTTAAGAGTCTCCAACTGAAGAACTTTAAGGCGCGTTTGAGTTTCCGTGACCCCAACTCTGACAAATACATTGGTTCGGATGAGGTTTGGGAAAAGGCGCAAAGTGCCATCCGTAAAGCGGTGACTGACCTCGATATGGAATATTTTGAAGCTGAAGGTGAAGCGGCATTCTATGGCCCTAAACTGGACTTCATTTTCCAGGATGTTCTAGAGCGGGAATGGCAACTTGGTACTGTTCAGGTGGACTACAATCTCCCTGAGCGCTTCGAGCTGGAGTATGTTTCTGAGGATGGCGATCGCCAACGTCCTGTGATGATTCACCGGGCGCCCTTTGGTTCTTTGGAGCGTCTCATTGGTATTCTCATTGAAGAATATGCCGGCGATTTCCCACTGTGGTTAGCCCCTGAACAGGTTCGCATTTTGGCGGTCGGTGATGATTTCCTTCCCTATGCCAAAGAAAAAGCCGCTGAACTTCAGGCTTTAGGCATCCGTGCGGTGGCTGATACATCCGGCGATCGCCTCGGCAAGATGATCCGTAATGCGGAGAAGCAGAAAATTCCGGTGATGGCGGTAGCTGGTGCAAAGGAAGTTGAAGCAAATAGCCTGAGCATTCGTACCCGCGCTTCTGGTGAATTGGGGCCATTGCCCATGGCAGAGGTGACTCAACGTTTAGTTGAGGCAAATACTAATCACACCAATTTTTAGATTAACTCGCTTAATTACTGAATAACGATCAATGTCACCACCTCCCTTAAAACTCATCTTTAGGGGAGGTTTTTATTGTGAGGCTCTAAAATTAAGCTAGTGCGATTTAGGAGGTTGCAGAGGGCAAAAGATGCTAAAAACACCAGTGAAATGGTCAGTGCAGGATTACCATCGCATGGTGGCGGCAGGCATTCTCGCGGATCGTCGAGTTGAACTTTTGGAGGGTGATATTGTCGCAATGAGTCCGGAAACTCCAATGCATTACAACACGGCAAAGCGGGGCACTCGCTATCTACAATCGCTGCTGGTGGGCTTGGCGGATGTGCGCTTTAATGGCCCGATTACCTTAAAGGATTCGGAGCCGGAACCAGACTTGGCGATCGCCCGTTTACCAGAATCCAATTATGACGAGCGGCATCCGGGGGCAGCGGATTTATTTTGGGTAGTGGAGGTCGCAAAAACAAGTTTCCAGAAAGACTTTACGGTCAAAGCGACAATCTATGCCCAGGCAGACATTCCAGAATATTGGATCTTAGATTTGGCACAGCAGCAAATGGTAGTGATGCGTGAACCAAAAGGTGATCGCTACCGACAAATCCAGACCCTCTCAACAGGTGATATTACGTCCTTAGCCTTCCCGCAGATTGCGATTAATATCCAAGCCTTGCTGGGGAATTAACTAATACGGCGATCGCCCCAGTAAGCCCATCCATATTTTCATGAATTAACAATCGACAAGCGATAACGAACCTCCCCAGATATGGGTTTTGCTGGAGGTTTTTCGATATGCTGAGTCAATACCCACATCAATTTTAGAAAATTACATCGTCAGATCGCCGTGGAACAATATTTAGATAAAGCTATCGAATTCGGCTTAGAGTTTGGGGTTCGCTTCCTGATCGCCCTAGTTATTTTCGCGATCGGTCTGTTTGTCGCCAAGGTTATCCGTAGTGCCGTGAAGGGCATCATGTCGAAGGCGAAGGTCGATCTGACGATTATTAATTTTGTCGGGAACTTAACCTACATTGCTTGCATTGCTGTTGTCGTCATTGTGGTGCTTGAACAAATTGGTATTGCGACGACTTCTTTTGTGGCAGTTCTTGGTGCGGCAGGTTTGGCAATTGGTTTAGCGATGCAGGGGTCGCTCAGTAATTTCGCGTCTGGCTTTTTACTCGTGATTTTTCGTCCCTTTAAAATCGGCGATCGCGTCGAAGTAGCTGGTGTCGAGGGCGATGTGCAAGAAGTTTCTCTACTAACGACAACTTTAACTGCTTCAAATAATCGCAAAATTATTATTCCGAACAGCAAAATTTATAACGACAATATTATTAATTTTTCGGCCTACCCAACGAGTCGTATCGATCTCATCTTTACGATTAGCTACGAAGATAATATTGATAAAGCAAAGCAAATTTTTGCTGATGTTATTTCAAAAGATACTCGAATTTTAAAAGAGCCTAAACCAAAATGGGTTGTCACCGATCTATCTAATCGCGGTGTTGAATTTAAGGTAAAAATTTGGGTTGATAATTACAATTTTGGCAAGGTTCGTGCGGATATTAACGAACAGGTGAAAAAGGAACTTGATCGGAAAGGTTTCACAATTCCCTATGCCCATCCTGATGCCTACATGTATTCGTTGCAAATGCTCAGAAAAATGTTTTTCTAGGGAGAAAATCTATGTCAATATGTGTGGCTCTTATCGCCCATGACAGTAAAAAAGAAGAGATTATCGAACTAGCAACAAAGTATCGATCTGTTTTTTCGCGTTACGAATTAATTGCGACCTACGACACTGGTAAACGCATCGAAGAAGCAACGGAGCTAGAAGTTGAGTGCCTGAAAAAGGGAATACAAGGGGGCATTTTACAGATTGCGGCTCGGGTGGTTTCGGGTGAGGTTGAGGGGGTAATTTTCCTCATGGACTCTGCCACACCCCAGCTTAGTGATGTGGATCAGCGGGCTTTGCTACGGGTTTGTAATCTCTACAATATTCCCCTCGCCACAAATTTAACCACGGCAGAGCTTTCTATTGAGGCGATCGCCAAACGTCGGGAGGCATATCTGATTTTCAATCCGGTGGCAGGGCAGGGCAATCCAGACCAAGATCTTGCGTTAATCCGAAAGATTTTGGAGCCGCAGATGAATCTCCACATCATTTTCACGAAGCCTGATATCGATCCAGTAGACCAAGCGAAAGATGCGGTTGCGGCGATCAAAAAACTCCAAGCTGATGATGACGAAAAGGGCTGCATTATTGCGTCCGGTGGTGATGGTACTGTTTCGGCGATCGCCGGAGCTACGATTGAAACAGGCATTCCTTTGGGGGTAATTCCGAGGGGGACGGCCAATGCGTTTGCGGTGGCTTTGGGTTTACCGACCAATCTAAAAAAAGCTTGCGAAAATATTGCGGCGGGCAATACGCGGATGGTGGATGCTGCCTATTGCAACGACATTCCGATGGTGCTGCTAGCGGGTGTGGGCTTTGAGGCGGGGATGGTGAACAATGCTAACCGTGAACTAAAAAATCGCTTAGGTAGTTTGGCCTATATTCTCTCTGGCGCACAGCAATTTTTCACGCAGGAAGATTTTGACGCAACCATTGAGCTAGACGGTCAAGTCCTAGAGATTAAAACAGGAGCGGTCACCGTGGCGAATGCAGCGCCTTCCACATCCGTGATGGCGCAAGGTTTTGGCAAAGTGATTCCTGATGATGGTCTGCTGGAGGTGACAATTCCGGCTTCGAGTACTTTGCTGGAAAGTTTAAATTCGTCATTGAAATTACTAGCTTCTGCTTTCTCTAAATCCCAAAACGAAAAAGAAAAGAAAGAGCAAGTGGAAGACAGTGATCTCGTTTGTTTACGTACAAAAAAGGTTAAAGTCACAACGGAACCTGCCCAACCCCTCGTCGTTGATGGCGAAATCATTGAGGCAAATCCCATCGAATTTACCTGCGTACCAAAAGGTTTAACCGTATTCTCGCCTCTCTCCACTGTTTAGGCGATCAGTACTTTAGCGATCGCTCAAAAGTTACAACTAAGCAACATCAACGACTCGTCGTCAGTAGCGAAATAATTTAAGTGAATCTAGTTGAATTCAAGTGTGTTTCAGAGGATTTGACTGTCTTGACTCCTCTGTAATCAGTGTGAGTTCTTACATAACTTGAATAGTCATATATTTTGCATTTTCATTAACGTCTTTAGGAGCTAAACCTTTCCATTGCTTCCAAGAAATACTATTTTCAGAAATATATTTGATTTCAGAGTATAGAGAAGAATTTAATATTTGTATTTTTCTTATTTCAAGATGATCAATTTGAAATATATTTTCTAGAGCTCTTAATTTTTCAGGCAAACCTTTTTTTGTTTTCGATTGCTTGGGTTGATTACTTGATCTGGATGATGCCGCTTTCATGGCTAACATCCCACCACCTACTAGTGGAAAAGCTAATCCTAGAAAAGGTAAAGCAGCTCCAGCCAAAGCTCCAGCTCCAGCCATCGCTCTCACACCTAAGAATCTTCTTTTTCTTTTGTCCTTTGAAGAGTCTAGAGATTTTTTCTGCTTTTCATATTTATTTTTATATATCTCTTCTGCTTGTTTACAATAATCATTGAGTTCGTCAAGTACATGAATTGCTGCATCTATTTCTTCTAACTCTAAGAAGACAAATACTTCTCCAAGACCTGAGAAAGTTGATAAATAGAGGAGTTCTGAAGCCGTAAATATATTCTCATCATGCTCAAATTTTTCTTTGAAAATTTCATAGCTTTCTGAAAAGGTCTTACTTGTCTGAGTAAGTAAATCGCGTTTAATATTCTGATCCTGGATGAGCGAAATTCTGGACAGATTTTTAAATGCGGATTTGAGCTTTGAGCGAAAGCCAAGCTCAATATTAAAATTAGCTTTGCTTAATTCTGAAATCACATGGTCAATTTTAGAATCAAGTGCGTTAAGTTTGGATATAACAGTAATAAAGCCAACTGTACTAATTCCAATATTAATGATATTCGCCATGGAATTAATTTGATTCAATTTAGGGATAGCCTGATCAACTTTATTGGAGCTTTCCCTTAAAAAGGCAACAAGTTGGCCATTAGAAACATCTCTAATAACTCCGCCTTCTCTTGTATAAATGCCAGACTCAAGACCAGCCTTGATTTTTGCTGGAATATGAAATACTACATTTTGGATACTCATAGTCTTATCAAGAAAAGTAAAATTTGATTTGATTAAACAGCTATTTCAATAGATAAAAATAATTTTCTTGCATAAAATAAGTGAAAATCTTCAAGCCTACCTATTTTCTTATACTAACTAGCATTCTACCGAGCGATCGCCCATTTCTCTTTGACGCATCGGCATGGAGTCAATTTCAGAAAAAATAGGGTTGAGATTAATCAAAGTAGAGCTGCGTAGTTTTGTTCCACCATCTTTCCCGATGAGAACAACTGCAAAATCACTATCATTGGGATTGTGGCGATCGCCTAACCTATCTACATCACTTTGACTGAGAACCTGATCGGCAAAAGTACTCGGTTGATTGCTGTCATTGGCAAAAAGATATCCCACTAACAAATCGCGATCGCCCACTTCACAGGCTTCTTGATCGATGTTTTGCTTGAGTTGTTGATAACGAACATCATCACTATCTTCGGCAAACACCAATAAAATGCGATTTTCCCAGCGATAAGACTGCAGCAGCTCAGTTTCAGTGTGGGCTACGGGCAAGCCACCAAAACTCAAACCGAGAAATGTAGAGATGGATAGGAAAGAGTGGGCAAAACGACGCATGATTAGCTGATAGAAAAACAAATTTTCTTTTCCTATCTTAGGGCGATCGCCAATAGAGTTCTGGCAAAAATAGAGCAGGTCGCAACCCAAAATCCTTCCTTGGGGAAGGTGCCGAAGGCGGAAGGGGTTTCGAATGGTACAGGCTGAAAACCACTAATTCAGGCATACTGTCACTATTCGTTTTTTCTTTGCCATGAGTTCCGTCGAAACAACCTCAACCCCCGAGTCCCTAGCTTCCCTCAGCACAGACGAGTTAAAAACTCGGCTATTGGATTTAGTGAAAGGTCAAGACGAGCTATCAGTCAGCAAAAAAGTTCGGTTTTTTAAGGAGCGACTCGCCCCCTACTTTGACGAACTCGAAAAACGTAACCCCACCCCAGATGTCCACGAGCAAATTCCCTTGGTGCAGGGAACTTGGCTATCAGTTTGGTCAACCATTCCCTTCCAAGATATTTTGCCCGGCAGAGTGCGTTCCCAGTCCTACCAAATCTTTGCCGACAATGGCTATTACGCCAATCTTGCCCGTTATCGTCCCGGTCGCAAAACCCCGATTCTCAGTTGGTTTGCCAAACGATTGCTGAGCTATGACCTAATGATTTTGCAGACTTACGCTGTTGGTGAGGGAACTCCAGAAGACTCAGCCCAACAAACATGGGAAATTGAAAATATTGGTATTCAACAAAAACTAAAAGTCGGGGCGATCGCCTTGAGTCCAGCCAATGCCCAAAACTGGTTTGACCAGGCGATGGCGGAATACAAAGAAAAACAGGACAATCCCCTAGAGATTGAAAGTGCGGATCGTGCCACTCGCAAAAAATACGAGGGTGTTTATAAAGCCAAACCCCAATTAGAACACTTGTATATCGATAAAGATTTTCGTCTGGTATTGAGTCGCCGCGAAAAATCCCAACGGCCTTCCTATACAATCACTACTCGGATTACTTAAATCCTAAACAAACCAATCGCTAAATTATTTTCCGCTCCTCAACAATGACTGCACAACCTCAATCCTCTTTTTCACCGCTCGATGAAATCTCTGCCGAGTTCGATCAGTGGGCAGCAGTGGGGCGAGGCGATTCGATGGCAGAGGGACATCTCCATGCGACCCAAACATTACTGGCGGACTTTGCTTTAGCCAAAGATTCAGTTGTTCTCGATGCAGGCTGCGGCATTGGCTGGATTTTAAATAATCTGATCGGGACACAAATTGCAGAGGGGGTTGGTATCGATTTATCCCCAGAAATGGTGGCGATCGCCGCCTCTAGAAAAACCTTATCTCACCTCGAATTTCTAGCTGCCGACAGTGCCAAAACACCGTTTAGTGACGGGCAGTTTTCCCACATTATTTCCGTCGAATCCTTGTATTACAATGCCAAACCCCTCGACACCTTAAAAGAATGGCAGCGTATCACTAAAGCTGGTGGGCGTTTAGGTTTAGTACTTGATTTGTACCAAGACAATCCTGCTGCCAACCATTGGGTGAAAGCCCTACCCATTACTGCGCACAACTTTTCTGTGGCGACATGGACAGAGCTTTTAGAAACTGCTGGTTGGGGCAATATTGTCTCTCGCCGCGTAGCTTTGCCGCCTAAGATTTTAGCCAAGGATTTTACCTCCTCCGCTTATTTTCCATCCTACGAGATTTATCAAGCATATTGTGCAGCAGGTTCGTTATTACTTACCGCAGAAAAGGAAAAAAAGTAGGCGATCGCCTTCTGTTTAGCAATCTGGGAGCAGCCTTAAATCGATATAATGGCGCTATTCCCCTGTAGTGATCGCCTCGGAGTCCGCGATGAATTTAGAGCAACAATTGCAAATCCTCGTTGACCAAGCACCACAGGATGGCGTAACCCCCGATGTCATTGCCAAGGCTGTCAATCCTGTCCTTAAAACCTTTGCAACCCAGCTTAAGCATAATGACTATTTTGCCTACCAATCCTCCCAAGGCAGTTGGCAACTAACGACTCTCAGCAATCGTCGTGATCCGCTTCTACAAAAAAAAGTAATTTACGCTTTTAGCACCGCTGAAGATGCAGCATTGTCTGAAGAGATGTCCGGCGATCGCCCTGACCCAGATTTGACGGTGCAACACATTCCGGTCACCCATATTTTGTTTCAGCTTTTTGCCCTAAAACAACTCGATAGCATTGTCTTCCTTGAAACTTCCGGTGATTTAAATGCAGGTACAGAAGTTCACCGCAAAGATTTGCAGGGCGCTATCCAGAAACAATTAATCCAGTACAAAAAAGATCAAGGCCAATCCAGTCGCTTTGCTTAGAATTACAGCACTTGGTTGAAGTGTCATGCAATCGGAAAATTTATGGACGATTAATCGGTGGTTCTTCAAAGGTTTGGACTGTGCCGTCCGGGTCGAGCACAAGACGAATTGTTTGGGGAGCAACGCCCGTTGGATTAACGATCTGTTCACCTGTAGTGAGATAACTAAGGCGATTTTGGTAAAGTTCCGCGGCTTTGCCCAAGGGCACAACTCTTTGCAATGTACCTGACTCGTCAATATTTAGACGATATTCGAGGGTTTCACCTAGCCCTTCTGGGGTTTGCCAGTTCGCGTCGAAAAATTGCTGAGTTTGATTCAGGCGATCGCCCGTCAAAACTGGGGTAGCAGCTAATTCACCGCTATAAGTATCCGCTCCTGTACTCAAGTCAAAACTGGCTGGCGCTTCTTGTGGTGCAGCCGAGCGACTGGTTTGGGGAACTGATGATGACGGTACGGGTGAAGCTGGAGCTAATGATGAGGTTCCGGGGGCACTACCCGCAGTTCGAGGAATAATTGCTGTGGGGGAACTGGCGATCGCCGGCGGTTGTGGGGCATTGACGCGAGGTTGGGGTGATGCACCCGTTTCTGGGGAAGGTTCAGAGGATGAAGCCGTAGAGCTATCGTTACTGTTGCCAGATGCCGCAGGTCTTTGGTTGGCGTTAATAGGAGCAAGATTCACATTTGTGGGGTCTGCCTTCTCAGCGGTGAGAGATTCTTCTAGCTCGGGTACTTCACTGAAGCTATAGGAAGAGTGGAGATTGGGCGGCACAACTTGCTGTTCAAAGTCAGCGGGGGATTCTTCCACAGCTTCGAGGCTAGCGGCAGTTTCATTTTGCGCGGCCTGTTGCATATCAAAGGCGGTTTTGCTGATGCCAATCACCACTAAAAATGACGCGGCGATCGCCCCCCAACGCATCACATTTTTACGATTTTGGTTCGCCGTGAGAGTTGGTAGCGCCACCATTTCCGCACTGTAGGATTCCAGCGCATTAGCGAGATCATAAAGTTGCGTCGCACTTAGCTGAATTGTTTGTCCCGAAACCTCATTAGCGAGTCTGCCCAAATGTAATCGGTGGGAAAGTAAACCCTTTGTTTCTAGTTGAGGACGGGCAATGGTTGCAATGTTGGCGGCAGTACTACCTTGGGTTTGATAGGTGTAGATATTTTGGGTCGGTGCAAAGTCAAACACCGGATTCGTTTGCTGTAGAAAGTTCTGCACGTAATCAGTGACAACTTCAACTAAATCCTCTAACTGTTGGCGATCGCCCTTTAATAAAATCTTGTTTTCCGTAACGAGGCGGGGGTCATCGAGGCTCAGCTCAAACCGCAATTCTTTGATCACCGGATTTCCTGTCCATTGGGACAACGCAGAAGTCTTTGCAACTACTTCGAGGCTGCAAGTCGGCGGTGTATATCGACGGATAAGGGTGGGTGAGAGCATAGAGTTTAGCGGTGGGTCAAATCAAGAAGGTTGAGTAATAGAGGTTGGTTTGAGTTAAATTCGTTTTATTCCGTTGCGTGATCCATTAAAGCGAGCCACAAGCGACGATGACCATTATTTGCGCCATAGAAGAGCAAATCGATTAAAAGCTTGAAGGCCAGACGCACCAAAAATTCTGGAGGAGCAGGACTTTCTTCGTCCATCCGCTCTTGATAAGTATTACTAAAGTTGTCGAGGTAATCCCCTAGCAATGCCGCCCGGTGAGGTTCTTTACCTTGCTCAGTCATTTGTTCAAGCAATGAACAAGCCCGGCGGATATTTTCCTGTTCTTGTTGGGCGAGGTGGCAAATAATCAAAACAAGGGATCGTGCTTCTTCGACATCTAGTTTTTTGCGCCCACCACTACTCTTACGCAAAGGATTCGATTGGCGCAACCGCCACAAGGTAACGCGATCGCCGATCACTTTTTCGAGGTCTAGTTCTTTTGCTGCCAATAACATCGCTTCCGAGCCGATTCCAGAGAGGGATTCCAACGCCAACAGAATCAGGTCGAGGTGACTTTTGATATTCTCCAGCTGCTGACCATCGGGAGTTCGGGTCAGGGTCAAATCCTGTACAGATGCAGGAGCAGTAACCGTTTGGAGACTGGGGCGCATAACAATAATCTAGGCGATCGCTCGGTGAATAGGCATGGGGTTACAGGTCTTGAAACGTATTTGTTTCGCGGAATCTTCCCTCATATTATGCCCTACAACGCCAATCCTCTATTTTCCTAACGCAATCACAACTTTCACAGAAAAAAACTCTTGTTAAATAACAGACTCTAGGGCGATCGCCATGGCATCGATTTCGGCTTCAGTAGTGAAGTAATGGGTGCAAGCGCGAATACAATCTGGGTAGGTTAATGTACGCAAGCAAAAGCCTTTTCCTTCAAGAATTTCAACAAGTTTTTTGTGACCCTTCGGAGAGTCAACTTTAAAGGAAACTAAACCAGATTTGGGTGGAGAATTCTTTAGACAAGACACCCCATCAATGGCGTTTAATCTTTCCCACGCATAGGCACTCATCTCACAAATTTTGGCGTAACGTTCTGCCGATGTCCCCCAACTCTGGTGCAGGGTGATCGCCTCCGTTAGACCCACTTGGAGAGGATAGGCAGAAGTTGCCACCTCGTACTGATTGCCGTCATTTTTTAACGTTACTTCCTCTGGAGACGGCCATGTTTTCATGCCGCGCCAACCAATGAAAGTCGGTCGTAGAGTTTCCATTGCCGCATCAGAGATAAAAAATCCCCCGACTCCTGCGGGACCACAACACCATTTATGCCCAGTAAAGGCATAGAAATCTACACCAATATCAACTAGATCAAGGTCTAAACCACCCACGGACTGGGCAGCATCGACCATTACTTGTACATCTTGGCTATGGCAAACGTCGCAAATTTCCTTTAGCGGTAATACCTGACCCGTATTCCAGGGCAAATGACTAATCACCAAGCAACGGGTTTTCGGCGTTAAAGCTTGGGAAATAACTTCTGTGGGATCACCCTCATTGAGCGTGTCAAAAATTGAGCAAAAATTTAGCTTCACACCAAAGCGATGCACCAATTCTTGCAATATCCCAATGATGCCAGGATGCTCACAATCTCCCACTAAAATTTCATCGCCTTCTTGCCACTCGATGCCCCACAGCGCAATGTTGCAGCCCATCGTCACATTTTCTGTGAGGGTAATATTTCTCGGTTGTCCGCCCACTTCGGAACAAATCGCCTGTTTTGTCGCTGCTATCACATCCTGCGCCCAAGCATTTACCGTGATGGAGAAAGGCCCCTGCACTTGCACTTTGTCGTAGCTGGAAATGATTGCATTAAGTGCTTTTCTGGAGAGCGGCCCCTGCCCCCCAAAATTGAAATAGCCTTTATCAGTGAGGGCGGGAAATTGGAGGCGTAGTTGTTCGAGATCCATATTTTTTGGAAGAAAAAACAAAAGGGTGTTACGTAGGATATGTGGAGACGGTAAAAAACCAACGGAAGAACCAATAGTTTATTGTCCGTCGTAACGCATCTTTCTTGCCATCGCAAAATCTTGAAAATTGATGGGTTTTGCTCTATGAGCAAGCTCAAGTCTCCCTTTGAAAGTGGGATTTAGGGGGATCCTAAGTCTCAAACATATGTGAAAAGACTATATCCATCTCCCTCGCGTCACTGCATCCTACTAAAGAGATTGCGCAAAAAACGTTTAATGGCTTGCCAAAATCTCTGCCATGGGGAACGACGACGGGTCTTTGGGGCTTGGATTTGAAAGGCAGATGGTAATGGATCAACCGAACCAGGCGGCGCGTCAGGCGATACAGAAAAATCGGGACGCTCAATGAAAGCACTCTGAGGTGTGGGAGAGTCCGGAGTCCAAAGGGGCTCTACAGTCTCTGCGTCTACAATCTGAAGAATTTTACGTAGGGCATCTTCACAGTTTTCAATCATGTACTCAACGCCCATTTCTTCATACAGAGCTTTTGCGGCAAGGATATTTTGCTGGGCTTCCAACTTATGACCGAGCTTCGCCCATGAAAGTGCACTATTGTAAGTATTTCTCGCTAATCCGTTCTTGTCGCCAATTTCTCGTTCAATTACTAAAGCCTGCTCATGGAAACTGATCGCTTGCTGATATTCTCCCAAATTGCCGTAAGCATTACCCAAATTACCAAGGGAAGTTGCTTCTCCCCGTCGGTCACCGATTTCTCTGGCGATGTCTAACCATTGCTGATAGAAGCTGATCGCCCGCTGATATTCCCCCAAACTCTTGTAGATATTGGTGATCCCCGCATCGGAAGAAGCTTCTCCCCGTCGGTTACCGATTTCTCTATCAATTTCTAAGGATTGCTGATAGAAGGCGATCGCCCGCTGATATTCCCCCAAACTCTGGTAAGCACTGCCCAAATTACCAAGGGAAACCGCTTCGCGCTTGCGATCTTTGAGTTCTCTAGCAATCTCTAGAAATTGCTGATAGAAAATGATTGCATCTCGATATCTACCTACATTTCGATAAAGGTTACCCAAACTATTCAAGCTTTTCGCAACATCTAGATTCTTATCACCGAGTTTGTCCTTTCGAATACTTAGTGACCTTTGTACTAATGGCTCTAACTCCTTAAATTCTCCGAGATCGAGACGTACTGAAACTAACTGATACAGACCTTCCGCAATATCAAGATCATCTGGCTCCAGTGGTTTTTCATATAGCTCTAAAGCTGCAACAGCATCGGCTTCCGCCAACCTAAATTGTGCATGGGACTGATAGGCTCGGCTCCGCTCCAACAGCAAATCAGCACGGGTGCGACTCTCATCCTTGTAGTCATCTTCCAACAAACGATTGAGTAGCGTAAACCGCTCTTGTGGCACAGGAATAACCTTTCTGTCGCTCGGCAAATCTGGCACAAGATCCCGAAAACTTGGTGGCGTTGCACTTTTCTCCGGCGCGGCCAATCGACATTCCGCAGACTTCCATGCCCAGAAATCCGGTGCATATCTTGCCATCTGAGTGATTGCATAATCCGGCAACACGAACACCAGTGGACAAGGAACCCGACGACGGTAGGCATCCCGCGAAAAATTTAAATCGACTAAAACAGGCGGATACTCATCTACCCCAATTGCCTGCTCTAGACCGCGAACAATGACAACTTTTTCTTTTGTCTCATCCCGCAATGCTTCCCCAAACCGTGCCTGAAGCTCATCCAATAGAAACCGCAAATTAGAATCATCTACCTCTAGCACCAATATTTTATGATCAACACAAGCCGGATGCTCTTGCAAAAACTCTAGAAGCTGGTCTGTATCCTGCGGCAACGCCGACTCTACCATCGCCAAAGTAAACCCTTCGGAGATCGTCATAAACGCCACTAACTTCCGCAGGGCAAACTCATTTTTCTCGGTAAACGCTGCGCTAGTCATGCTCCGGATCAGCCGCTAACTTCTCTTGTAATACTTCCTGATACTTCTCAATTTTTTTAACAAGTGGATGAGGATAATTCCAACGCTGGGAGCTATTAAACTCAATATATTCCAGCACAGAAAGTCCAAAAAGCGCTGCTTGCCCAATTTCATTGTTAGCAACTCTTTTAGTAATTTGAGTCTCAGCAATGGCAGGATAATGTTGATCTAAGATTTGCCGCTCAAAATCAAACTGTAATTCGTTCATCGCAGAGAGCAAATCATCTTTTTGAAGTTTGTCGTGACCTCGACCAATCGCCGTTAAACAAGCTTCCTGCATCATTCTCATTAGGTGACGCATGTGACCCCCACTTGCTTGGACAAGCTCCAGCAAATCTGCCTCGTCTTCAAAAACTTCTGAAACAGCCATTCGCCTACGAATAATCTCTGCCACTGCTTGTAGGCTTTCTGACTGATACGATACTTCTAATATGTCTTTCTGAAACTGATAGACATTCATCATAGGTACTATGTAGGTCTGATCAAAGTAGTTCGTAATGCCTTTAGGGGAATGCAACATTGAAATATGAACCGTGTAAATTACTGAACAATGAAGTTCTTGTAACTGCGCTGCATATTCAAAAAATAGCCGTTCAGAAACAGGTGGTGGGCAACGATCAATATTGTCAAAAATCAATAAAATGCCTTTGCAGTCAGGCTTAACTGTTTGCAAACGTCTGAGAGAATCATCCAGAAATAAATTGACATTGGCTTTGAGCCGCGAAAAATCTCGCTCTAGGGTTTGGCGAATCGTTTGTTTATTTTCTGCTTTGCCCTTAATCTGCGCTAGGAGTTTCACCATCAACTTAGCTAAGAAAGGAGCTTCCATCCCCAAAGAGGCTTCCCCAATAATACTGACAGAAGATTCAACAGATTCGGTCGTTTCTTTGGTAACATCTGCAAACCAACGTTCAATGTCACGAATAATTGCTGTATTCGGTTTGATGCCCTCACGACGTAGATCTACTTCGACGTATTTCAACACAAGGAGATACAAGTCTGTGAATGCTACATCATTGATGTCTATCTCTTTGTCAACTTCCATGTAAATGACGTGATAAGACTGTCGCCACCGCTGCTCTAAATTATGAAGTTCCGTGCTTTTACCGCTACCGCGATGTCCAGTAAATAGGATAGTGGAGTTTTCGCCTTCATCTTGAAGATCAAGTAGCGTACTAATTTTCCTGATATCTTCATCCTTTCTAACGGATTTGACCTCAACGTAGTACTGAAGATCCTCATCTTTTAAAGGATCCAGTCTACAAATACGATAAGCAGAACGCAGGTCATTGGCTGGTGTGGGGGAAAGAGCCATAAAAAAGACGAAAGGAAACTTAAGACTCACCCATTATAGATTTCGCGGTAGTTCCTACTACATCGCCGACTAGATTTTCGGTAAAAACTGGCGCGAGTCTGCATCAAATTCCCAACTAACATTTTGGGGATCTTTATCGCGACTCCATTCGAGGAAACCTTCTTCTTGGCGACGTTTGCGGAGGGTACTGGGATGGACATCTAAACGCTTGGCAAGATCCGCTTGAATCATTGGCTCTAGGGCTTGGGCAGAATGCAAATCCACTAACGACGAAATATTACTGACCCGCGATGCATCTTCCATGTCGAGGAGCTGGGCAATGTCATTGGGAGAAGAGGAAGATTCCACTGGCTCCGGCTGAACTGCATCGGCTAGCTCAAATTCGTCTAATTCAAATTCCGGGTCACTGTCGTCAAACATATTGCCCAAAGCGCTGACAGTAAGGAAATAGTAAATGATGCCGCGATTTTCGTAGGCGATCGCCTGAGCACCATATTCTTTCGCTTTACGGTTAAGAAACCAACGGGCAGAGCCACCGGACAAACCCGTTTCGAGGGCAAGGTCTGCGACGGTAATTTTGCCTTGATTATTATCGATGAGGCGACGAAAATCGGGATTTACCGCAATAGATAACTGTTGCCATTGATATTCTTG
>CAZXBK010000106.1:0-16421 GCA_964638765.1 uncultured Synechococcus sp.
CGTCAAAATCGCTTTCAAGTTGGTCGATTAGGACTCTAATATCTTCGGCGGCCTGAGTAAGATTCTGCGGGGTAACTTTGCTTGCAAGAAGTTTAGCGATTTCAGCCATATTCAAACTCTCACGACGATAACTCTCAATCTCACGATCCTTAGCTTCTAATTGCTGATGATGTACTTCCTGAAGTTGTTTTAGTTCGTGCTCATAACGCTTATAAAATTTGGCTTCAATGTCAGCCTTATTTGCATTTTCTGGAACATCAACACGGATGACAAAAGATCCATTGGAGGATTTTTCAATGGCACGGATATCGAGTTCTCCGTGTTCGCTTTCAAGTTGAATATTTTGAGATGAATTTGTGAAAGCTTGCCAGTCAATTTCTTCCTCGAATACTAAATCTAAAACTTTATGTTTCTCCTGGAATAGCTTAGTAAATTCGCCTGGGGCGAAGTTTCGGTCTGAGTCTGAAGGAATGCGCTTAGTCGGTAGTTTCTTTTCCTGATCCCATCCTAGATAAATATAATCGCAAATAACATTTTCAAAATTCGTTTCATCGTTAGTATGACAGTCATTAAAACAGGCTTCAGTCAAGACTGTTGATGATAAATTCGCAGAACTAAGTCGAGCACCCGATAAATTAGCTCCTGTCAAATTAGCTTTAGCTAAATTACTTTTTTCAAGATCAGATTTGTAGAAGTTTACTCCTAGTAGATTTGCCTTAACTAAACGTGCTTTTTCTAAATTGGCTCTTGAAAAAGTTGCTCCTTCTAAATTGGCACCAGATAAGTCTGCACCTTCAAGGTCAGCACGAGAAAATATTGATTCTTCAAGATTAGTAAACATAAGCTTACATCCTTGAAGATTTACTCCCGTAAAATTTATCCCAACAAGATTTGCTCCTACAAGATTTGCATTAACTAAATTAGGTATTTTTTTGTTTAATATTTGCCTGACTAGTTTCCTTTTTCTTTGATACTGAATTTTTTCTAATTCTGACAGTTTTCTCAATTCAGTGATTGGAATATCTTCGATTATTTTCAAATCACCTGACCTAAATAGCTCTTCCAGTCTATCAATCGAATCTTCAGCACCTTGAATAGTTATTTTGATACTACCCTCATCAATGTTCATGATTTTCAAATTAAAGTCACCAGTAAGCTCCTGCATTTGTGCTTCAATTGCTTTTAATTTTGCTCTATTAATAGGAGTATCTTCAAGACTCCCTAAAGCAGAAATAATCATCATTGATTTGACTTTTACGATTTTCTTGGAAGTGTCATAATCTGATATTTCGACAGAATCACTTGAATAATTATGGACGACTTGCTGCTTGATATATACTTGATTACCATTAACCGAACCAGCTACTGCTCCTGTATCAGCTTGGAAATCTAGTTTGTTGTCTATCGATTTTGAAAACTCTTCTGATGTCATTATTAAGGCTCTCTAAATCCTTCATAGGTGGCAAGCAATACGTTGAGATATGGACTATCTGTTATTTCTTTTACAGCTTCCATTCCGCCTGATCTAAAGGCTCCCATTATACGGTCTCGTAATTTTGGGTTACTTTCAATACCTTGAATTGCATCATCAACTTTCTGCTGTTGAGTCTCGCTAAGTATTACTTGCTCATTTGAATTCTGAAGAACCTGTAATAATTCCCGAATTTCTGAAGCTGATTCTGCAAGATTTTGTTTTGGATTAACAATCATGTCGCCCTCTACAGTCCCTGCAACTCCATAAACTGAACCATTAAAGTTCATTTGAGTTTTTGAAGATTTTTGATCTGCCATGTTGTTTTTTAGGAAAGCTGAATTATTACTCATAGCTTAACAATTACATTTAGAATTCACTTCTTTTAATAATTTCTTGTAAACATCTCTGAGATGACATCATCCCCTACAATGTTCGTGCTCGAAAAACATGGCAAGCTGTCCGCATCGGGATAGCAAAATTACATCTATGCAAGTCGAAAGTTGTTGTCAGGCGCTCCTGAAGGAGATTTTGCCGGAGATAGATCCCGACCGAAAAGGAGTTTGCGTGGATGTTGGGGTCGGCACTTTCGCCTTCTACTGCGAACTCTTTGCCAAGCTCGGCTTTCAGACGATCGCCGTCGAACCTTCCCCAGTGAAAAAGCTCGAAAAATTGTGTGAGCGGCAACCCATCAAACTCGTCGAAGCCTGCCTGTCCGACAAAAATGGCACCCAGACTTTATATATGGGCAACTTTGCGAGCATGGCCAATGAAAACTTTAACTCCCTCGAACCCGCGTGGTTTGGCTCTTCCCCCGACACAAAAGAAGTAAAAGCCCTCGATTTACTGACATTTCTGAGTGATACAAACATCGAAAAACTGACTTGCCTCAAGCTCGATATCGAAGGTTGGGAACCCGTTGTGATGAAACAATTACCTGAGATTTCCCCTGAGCAACTCCCCCAAATTTTGATGTTCGAATATGGTGGCGGTAGTCCCCGCAGTCAGGGCGGCAAAGGTTGGTCGGAGTCTTTTCTGGAAGGCACAATGCTCTGCCTCGAAACCCTAAAAAATTGCGGTTATGGCTTCAGCATTTTGATCGACTATGCCCACGAAGCCGCCCCGAAAATCCTTGACCTTCAAACCCAGACCCTCACTCCTGACGAAGTATTTCTCGAAAATGCCCTCTACGGCAATATCATCAGTTTCCGAGAAGGTACTTTCTCAGAAGAGGCGATCGCCAAAATCTGTAAGCCCTACAAAGGCGGTGTGATTAACTGGCTAGTTGGAAAAGCTGTCTCAAAATAATCCCCCTAAATCCTCCTTATCGAAGGGGGACTTTTTCTGATTCCCCCCTTACAAAGGGGGGCTAGGGGGGATCTTCCGTGGGATTCGAAACCTACCGAAATCACTATATTTCTGAAACGAAAAAATATCCCCAAACAAGCGAAAACCTACTCAAGGGGAGTAGGTCTAACGTTTTGATTTAACTAACAAAAAAGATTTACCAAACAACAAATGGAGGTTTACACGAACTCAGGAAACGCTTCTTTTTTATGTGCCTAACAGGCAGTGATCATAGCTCAATTACCCGATACCGTTAGGTGGTATAACCGAGTCTATCTCAAAAAAAGTTCAAACAATCAAGAAGGGTTGCTGAGTGAGATCGAATCAGGAGGTACATGTCATCAATCTCTCCGATGGATAAGGGCTGTTTCAAAGCTCTTATTTGTACCTTATGTATAAGTTATCAGAGATATCAGAAAAGACAATCAGTTGTTTACGTCTCTTAATGTTTTTGGTTGGTTAAGTTAGTCAATGACGCCCTACATTCGGTCTAGAACCTCGATGCCCAGAAGGGATAAGCCCAGCTTTAATGTACGTGCTGTTGTGTCCGCCAAAATTAGTCGAGATGTGCGGCGATCGCCTTCTGCCTTAAGGATGGGACAAGCTTCGTAGAACTGATTAAATTTACGGCTAAGTTCGTAGAGATATTCGCAGAGACGGTTAGGCATTAGTTCCTTTTCGACTACCTCTAGAACTTCACCCAACTGGAGGAGGTGCTTTGCGAGAGTGAGTTCCGCTGGCTCAGATAAAACAATCGGTGTGTCGGTCGGCAAATTGGCGAGGTCAATATCCCCTTGGCGACTCACTCCTTGAACCCGCACATAGGCGTAGAGCATGTAGGGAGCAGTATTACCTTGTAGCGCCAGCATCTTATCGAAACTGAAAATATAGTTGCTGGTACGGTTTTGACTGAGGTCGGCGTATTTCACTGCCCCAATCCCCACAACTTTGGCGACTTGCTCGATAAACTCTTCCGACTCTTGGCGATCGTCTTCCTTTAAGCGTTTTTCGATATCGGCACGGGAACGAATTACCGCTTCGTCAAGCAGATCTTTGAGCTTAATGGTTTCGCCAGAACGAGTCTTCAATTTTTTGCCATCTTCACCTTGCACCAAGCCGAAAGGTACATGGACAGCATCCACATCATCGGTTAAAAAGTTTGCGCGTTTTGCCACTTGAAAAACTTGGGCGAAATGTCCCGCCTGTCCCGAATCCGTTACGTAAACAATCCGATCTGCGCCGTCTTCTTTGATGCGGTAGCGAATGGCAGCTAAATCAGTGGTTGCATAGTTAAAGCCACCATCGGACTTTTGCACAATTAACGGTAGGCGATCGCCGTCCTTATTTTTGAAGCCTTCGAGAAAGACACATTGCGCACCAGCATCCTCTTCAAGCAAACCTGTCTTGTCTAAATCCTTAACTACATCTGCGAGGTAGGGATTGTAGAAAGATTCGCCCCGCTCAGTAATTTTGATATCAAGGGTGTCGTAAATTTTTTGGAATTCCCGGCGGGATTGGTCACAGAGCAGTTGCCATGCTTGGCGACTTTCTTCATCGCCTGATTGCAACGCAACCACCTGTTTACGGGAAGCTTCTTTAAAGGCTTCGTCTTCGTCAAAGCGAATTTTTGCTTTTTTATAAAATGCCACCAAATCACCAATATCGAGGGCATCGGCTTTTGTGAGTGCATCGGGATAGGCTTCTTTCAAATAAGTAATCAGCATCCCAAATTGTGTACCCCAGTCGCCCACATGATTAAGGCGCAGCACATCTTGTCCCCGAAATTCCAGCACCCGTGCAATGGAATCACCAATAATCGTGGAACGCAAATGTCCCACGTGCATTTCTTTTGCGATATTCGGACTCGAAAAATCCACCACAACTTTTTGTGGCTCACTAACCGTCTCAACACCGAGGCGATCGCTCTGTTGGAGTTCCTTTAATAATGTTTCGAGGTAACTAGGCTTTAGGGTGAAGTTAATAAATCCCGGTCCGGCGATCGTTGGTGTTTCGCAGAGTTCTGCAACATCAAGGGCATCAATTAGCTCTTGGGCAATGACCCGAGGATTTTTCTTTAGTATTTTTGTAAGTGATAAAGCGACGTTGGATTGGTAATCGCCAAACTTTGGATTACTAGCCTGCACAACGAGGGGGTCTGTATCTTTGCAGTCTTCCCCAAATGCTTTCACAAGAGCATCAGAAACAGCATTTTTAAGTTGGAATAATATCGATTGCATAATGGTTAGTTTAATAATGAAGAATACAAATATTATTTTGAGTGCAACACGTTTTACAACGGGGATTAGAAACAGAAATCTTTTTCTCTAAGCCACATTCATGGCAGTATTTCGGTTCTTTAGATTTACTCTGATTTTGACTCCATTGAAAATAGCATGTTGGACAAAAGGGGCGCGACGGTCGAAAAAGAATACTTTTATGACACTTAATACAAAACGCATTTTTTGCAACTCTAATTTTTTCTTTCGTTTCCTGACTTCGTACAACAATAGTGTTTTCGATGAATTCACAATTTAATGCTGTGTTGAAAATAGATAATGTCTCACGATAAGCATCCTTGTAAAGAACTCGATTTTTTCTTTGATTAATTAAGACCCCAATATCGCGATTACTTTGCTCATATATCCTGGATAAATCCATTGAAGTAATCAGCATATTTTTTCTGTTGAAATAGCATTTGAAATACAAGTTCTCAAAATATTTGATGCGCAAATGCCTTAGCTGACCAAGTAATTTAGACTCTGATGCACTTAACTGGTTTTCACTAAAGATGATGAGTGTCTTAACTCCTCTTCGATCAGCATCTTTAAGCCTATCTAGAAATATTTTTGACAGCTTTAGATATGGAGAAAGCAGAACAACATTTTTTTGTGCCTCGGTGATAATTCGCTCAATATGATAAGAAGTGCCTGAGGTTGTGAGGAATTGAGGCATGATTTCTAGAATGCGATTTTAGTCTTGTATATATTCTGTACCATTGAGCAGCGCTATTTCCGCACGAACAAATTCGCGCCCGAGATATAGGGCATGGTCAAACATTGAAACTGGGCATGGATCAGCCTCTTCCGTGATTTTCATGCCGAGTTCTTTAGCCGTGCGCCCAGTATAAACAGTGGTATGCGATCGCCCTAAATCTCCTTTACAGGACAAAACCTCGCCAGTTTCTGGATCAGTCGCAAGACCCTGATCATTGATCGCATTGGTGAAATGTTTTGCGCAAATTAGTCCCTGCTCTCGGTCGAGGTAGATGAGGAAATAACCGTTGGGGTCGAGGTCAATGTGACGGTTAGAATATTCGTTATCGAGGGCAACTAAAGCTTCGGCAGAAACAGTCATAACTTGGGTTGTACTGGATTTTGGCACAGTATTTTAGTATATCCCAACTGCCATCATCCTTAGATCCAACCAATGTTTTTTCAACTCAAAAGCTAAATTCAGGCTTATTTCAGAACACCTTTTCATAAACCCTAAAAGCTTTGCTGCTCTAGGAGCAATAGACAAGAAATATAGTTCCTACAAGAAAAAACAATTTGATGTCATATACCAAATCTCGCACAAGTAGAAAGAGAGCGACCGCCTCTGTGTTTTTATAACCAATTACCGACTAGAACAAAGGGAGCCCAAAAATAGGGATGAGAATAAGTACTGTCTTCTTGCAAGAGTTTTAATTGAGCTTCACGTAAAGCCATTGCCTTTGTTGTTTGCAGTTGCCCAAGTTCCTCGTAAAGCCGACTCATTAGCACCGATGTGCCTTCGTCATTCACTTTCCAAAGAGATGCGATCGTACTTCTCGCACCAGCTTGAACTGCAACTCCTGCTAGCCCTAAGGCAGCCTGTTCATCGCCCGTAGCTGTTTCACATGCACTTAAAATGAGTAGTTCAATGGGCACTCCACCCCGGGTAAATTCACTGGATTGGAGAAGTTGACTTAACTCGTTGATACTGATTTTTTTGTCCCAAGCAAGAATAAATGTCTTTTCCAAACTTGAGCTAAATTCACCGTGAGTGGCTAAATGCACAATTGGAAAGGGAGTTGTGCCAACAGCTTCTTCTAAACTTGATTTTTTAAAGGTTTCATTGATCAATACTTCTGCGCCAACTTGTTGTTGAATTTGCCTGACCTCGTCCTCAACAGCAGGTAAAGGAGAGAAGCCAAATCGCTCTTTTGATAACGCGCCAACAACTGCTTGGATTTCTTTGTTTGCAAGAGATTCTGGTTTAATAAGCTGCAAGCCGGGTGTAATAGCAACGGCATATTTTTCGACAAGGTACTCTTTATTTTGTGCATCATAGAGAGCTGCCATTGGTACATTACGTAGGTTGCCATCTAGGGCAAACACCACAGTATCAATTTTGGCTTCTTCTAAAGTTGCTTCAAATGGTCGAATCAGCCAGTCGTAAAGTTTTGTAGCACTAGGCAGTACATCCGGTAACTCTACAGGGGTTTGTTGAGTTGCCTGTTCGGTACTACGGCTACGGCTGCGATTTGCTGGATTAGATAGAGTAAATTGAAATGCTTGAACGGTGTCTTCTATTTGCTTCTCTGTTACTCCTTGGGCGGCAGTTTTCCATTCTATGGGTTGATTTGGGCGGCTTAATAAAATTTCGACGCGATCGCCTAACAAGATTGGATAAAAAAGTGCTTCGTTTGCTTGTAAGGCATTATCAACGGTTGTTTGTAGATCGAGCACACAATCTGCTCGGAAAAAATTCACTAATTCTGCAACTTGTAGAGACTCGACCAAGGTTTGAGCACGTTGTAATAATTTCTGATATTCAGGATTAGATTTATCTGTCGCTTTAATGCCAGACTCATCCGCGATTTCAAACAGTAGGCTGACAGCCTCACGATAAATCGGTTCAATTCCTTGCCGAAAATTAAATCGTAGTTCTGGATTTAGGGTAACAAGATCACTACGTAATCCGTTCAATATTTCAATAGCTGTGTCATAGGAACCCATCGCTGCGGGGCGATCGCCTTGGGCTTTAAGAATGCGACCCATTTGCCACTGCCACCGATAATCCATATCTTTATCAGCAGTACCTAGTTTAGCTAGGGCTTTTTCTGTTGAACGCTTGGCATCTTGCCATTGACCAGATTGTTCATAGAGCCTCCCTAAAATTCCGAAGGCGTAGGACTCTGCCCGTGCATCCTGTAGTTGTTGCGCTTGACTGATTACTTTTACCAATGATTTTGCTGCTTGTTGAGATACACTGTGACGGCTTCGGTTGCCAGAGGCATCAAGCTGAAGTTCAATAAATTTAATTTGAGCATTCAGGCTAGAGCGGCTGACGGGTAGCGTAGCAAGGTTTGTCTCAATTTGTTGTTGTAATTTTTTTAAGGCGAAGCGATCAAGGTCTGCCTCTTGGTTTAGTTGAAATAAATTAAGTAGAGTCTTAGTTTGAACGAGAGGAGAAGGATCAGCTTGTAAGACCTTGTCGTAAGCTAACGTTGCGTCAATAAAAAGCTGTTGTGCATCGCTTGAATTTTGTCTATCAGGACTATTTTCCCAACGGGTGTGATAAACACGTCCGAGGCTTAGTTGAGAACGAATCAATTCTGTTTGGGCATCGGCAGCTGTCGCCAAGGCAATACTCTGTTTCAATTTATCCTCAGCTTCTGTGAACTCGCCTAAATTCGCTTGAGCTTCACCCAGACTTCTTAAACTAATCGCGGCTAATAATTCGTCGGGTTCTGTGGAGATCGCCTCATCTAGTTGTTTTAGTTTATCGACGGCTAAGCGATGAAAGCCTTGAACTTGAAGAGTTTTTGACTGATTGATCTGACTGCGCATCAGACCTTGAGAACGCTCAGCACCCACTGGAAGACTTTGGTAGAATGCCTCTGCCTGCTCAAAGGCACTGAGGGCTTGCTGAAACTGACTTTGTTCGAGATAAAGATTTCCTTGGGTATTTTGAATTTGCGCCAAGATGCGATTGTGAGATGTGGTGAGATCTAAAGGTTGTAAGGTATTTTTTGCTTGCTCAAGGGATTTTTGAGCTTCATTCCACAGACCCATCTGTCTCTGGGCTAAGGCAAGATTTGTCAAAGCACTTGCCCGAAGCAAAGGTTCATTTTCCGCCTGTTGAATGGCTGTTTCTAAGGTGGCGATCGCCAAACTATATTGCCCTGCCTGATATTGTTGTCGCCCGATCTTCAAAGCATCAACTGCGGTTTGTTCGACAACTAAGTTGGGAGAAGTCTCGACTTGCTGCGGCGCAGGGCTTTTCGCCATAGTTGGATGGGGCAAAATAGTCGTCGAGATGACAAGACTCAGCGTACATAGAGCCAGATAAAGTTGACGGTAAAAGTTAGTCATGGCGATGCTCCAAAAAGAATTACAGACAGTTATGGGACATAGAGGCGATCGCCCCTTGGGTATGGGGAGATGGATCAGAAGCGATCAGCCGAATCTTGCCATTTTCGTCATGCTGAATCGCCGTGGCAGTTACATTTACACTATCCAACTTAGAAGAATTTATCCAAGGTGTTGAAACATTTAGATCATCTTGATCTGACAGGTCTTTAAAAGTGAAACCCATATCTTCTAAGGATTCGCCCACATCAAAAATATCTGTCGGTTGCGGCGATCGCCCGCCTCTACCCACTAACTGAAATTGGCTTGCACTACCCGGCGCAGAACCAATACAGCGGCGATCAATCTGTTCCGAAGGGTCAATCAAAGTCTCTGGCTCTTCATTGTCCTCCTCCACTTCCGACTCGATCACCACAGAACCAGAAAAAGAACCCAACAACGACAACAAGGCATCTGGAATGCCAGAACCACTGACTGCAATGTCTTGCAAAAAAGAAGTTAAGTCGGGAGATAAAACTAAGCGTGACGATTGGATTTCTGAGGAGGCTGTGATGTCATTCCTCACAGGAATATTTTCCGGCTGAAAGCCGATATTCACCAATTCGTTGACGGACACAAAGATTCGTCCACCGACACCGCTAAATGCATCGGCAAAAATATTATTATCCTCATCCACACTCGCTACAATCGACGGCACGAAGACACTGACATTGCCGCCATTACCCGCTTGTTCAGCTAAACCTGCAGTCGCCGTAACATTACTGCCTTTTTCTAGAAATAGTCGATTGGCAATGTTGAGAGAAATGTTGCCACCATCACTACCAAATGTTTCAGTGGCGATCGCCGAATTCGTGAGATTGAGAAAATCTGAGGTGACCAAAATATCACCGCCAATACCCTCTCCCTGAGAATCGACAGCAATCCTTGAGTTAACAAGGTTTGTATTGACAGGGTCGATATCGATGCTGCCACTTTTACCAGTAGAACCGGGTCTGGTGATGGCTTGCACAAAACTATCGAAGATATTGATATCTTCTGCAACTGTGAATTTGATCAAGCCACCATCCGCACTACCTGCAGTAGAGGCACTAATTGTCACACCATCGCTAAGAGTCAAATTCCGAGATGTTACGGCGATCGTTCCCGCATCACCACTGGAGCTTGTTTCAACGGATAGAATACCTGCGCCGCTAATATCAATATTGTTTGGTGCAGTCACCGTCAAATCCCCCCCCTTTCCACTACCAGATGTCGCCGCAGAGATTTTAGAACCCGCAAACAAATCGATATCAAGATTCGGATTATTTTGATAAGGCTTAAGTAATAGCTGACCAGCAGGAGCGTCTCCTTGAGTTTCCGCAAAGATACCCACGACTCCTGCTAAATCCATTTGATCTGCGCTAATCGTAATGCTGCCACCACCTTCGGGATTTGTTGCTGTTTCAGTTGCTGTGGCGGTGATACGAGCTGTTTCAGAGAGTGTAAATTGAGGCGTATTAATTTCGATATTACCTGCCTTTCCAGCACCACGCGTTTCTACTGAAATAATTGGGGCTGAATTCTGAACACCTTGACCTAAGTTAACGCTATTTGAGGCATTGACCGTAATAGTGCCACTATTACCACTACTTTCAGTGAAAGATAAAACTTCGCCACCATTGGTAAGGGCGAGATCAACTACAGTGAGCTGAATATCTCCTGCATCACCTTGACCCGAAGTACTCGCAGAAATTTGCGCATCATTAGACACATTTAATTGCCCAGTTGTAATTTCTATGCCGCCGGAGTTCCCGGTAGCAGTGGAGGCGACTTGACTGCCAATGCCGCTAGAAACACTCACGCCATTTAATAAAAAATCCGAACCGTCTAAGAGAATAGTGTCTGTGGCAGTAATTGTGACTTTTCCTGCACTTCCTTTCCCAAAGGTTGTGGCATCAATTTTTGCGCCATTGAAAACTTCTAAACGCCCGGTAGTAATATCAATTTCTCCAGCATTTCCTTCTGAATTTTCTGTCACCTGACTGAAAATACCACTCAATTCATTGAGAACAATCTCACCGTCGATACGAATAGATTCTGAGACATTGATATTAATGTCGCCGCCATCACCTATTCCATCGACATTAGCCGCAATTTGTCCACCGTCATTAATTGTCAAAGTTCTTGTCGTGATATCAATTGCACCAGCATTGCTTTGTGTATTTTCATCTGGCGGGAAGATCGGATTGTTCTTAAGGGAACTTGAAATTTGGCTAGGTGCACCCAACTGTACATTTGTTCCCACCCCCGACACGTTTGTACCCGACAGGATCAACTCGTCTGCCTTAAGTGAGATGTCACCACCAGTACCTTGAGGCGTTTCTGATCTAATTGTTGTGCCATTAATGAGTGCTAGAGTCTCAGCTGCTTCGATGGTGATATTGCCAGCATCAGAAACCCCAACAATGCTTGGCGTAATGTTTTGGGTGGTAAGCAGACTGCCATCAAGGATGATGTTATTACCGAAGAGACTCAGGGTAGAGCCTTTACCTAATGGACTAATAACACTGTTGCCCAACACATTATTTGTAATGCGAATATCCCCTTGGCTAGCTAACAGAATATCGCCGCTGTTTACACCTTCAGTAAAAATGTTTGCCCCTTGCTCTAAAGTGATGTTGCCGTCAGCCAGTAAGGTCACATCACCTCCGTCACCTAGATAAAACGGTGGTAACAAAGTGCCGAGTGACGATGCCAGTACTTCTTGCGTTAGAGTGATATCACCACGGGCATCGAGGAAAACGCCACCATCAGCGAGGCTGCGATTATAAACATTGCCTGCGGTTATATTGCCAGAAGTTGTGATTAGGTCGGGATTGGGCTGATATTGGTTTGTTAAAAGAAATTTGCCGCCTGTTTGTTGGGTACGGAAAGCATTGAATTCAAGAAATTCAGCATCATTGGGAAAGCCGAGCCGCGCGATCACAAGGTCGAAGGGAAGGTTAGCAAGGAAGGTATCCCCATCAATGAAGAAGACGTTTCCCACATTGATCTCAGCACTGCTCGGCACGGGATTGTTCGGATCATTAAGGATATTTGCGGGTAGTCCAATAGCTTCTGGTTTGACGCCTGCACGGACATCGAGAGTCGGCTGGGTTCGACCGTTAATTGCTACTGTTTCACCATTGGAAAGGGTTATGGTTTCGACGAGTCCATTAGTTGGGTCGGGGGCATTAATAAAAATCAGTCCAGGAAGATCAACGGAGCCACCGGCAATGATATGGAGCGAAGCACCGGAATAGTCACTAATTTGTACGTCTGCGATCGCCCGAATGGTAGGGTCATTATCACTTCTGAGGGCGCCTAGTTCTGAGTCAAGATTTTCAATTCTAAAATTACCACCACTAAAATATTGAGCATCACCGATAATTTCGTTGTTGCTTCTGAGGATGAGATTGCTACCAGAATACAGGCCGCTATCAGGATGATTTAACGCGAAAATATCAACTAGCTGATCACCTTGAAGAACTAAGTCTTGTCCAGTTTCAATGATGAGCGGGGCGGCTGTCGTGTCCCTAAAAGTGGCGGTATTTCGAGCGGTTAAGACTAAATTATTTCCTGTATTAAGCTGACCTTGTATTTCTAAATCATCAGCAGTGAAAGCTAGGTCTCCGCCCGTTTGCAATTGAGCGAAACTGCTAATCTTAGCCGGAGGTGCTTCACCAAACTGCAAACCCGGCTGTATATTAACGGTTAGCAGGGGTGCTGCTTGCGGATTAGTTGCACTAAAACTCAAGCCATTTTCAAATTGAAAGGCATCAGCTGTAGTCGCCAAGAAAGAGCCAGAAATATCTAATTTTGCGTTTTCACCAAAAAGGATGCCGTTGGGATTCAGTAAAAATAAGTCGGCATTACCGGCTACGCCGAGGGTTCCAAAAACTTCGGAGATGTTATTGCCTGTGACGCGGCTGAAAATTGCTTGGGTAGTGGCAGGATTGTCAAAATAAACATTTCTCCCGGCATCAATATTGAAGTCGAGAAAGCTATGAAATAAATTGTCTCCCCTCGCCGCGCCACCTTGTATCAGGTCTACAGTCAGGTTATTTAGTTCGATATCTGGCGTGATGAAAGAGGACTCTGCCCCTAGGGTATTGTCTGGGGTGATTTGGGCGATCGCCACCGGCGCACCCATGAATAGCGTTAGATGAGCGGTTATTACAGTGACACGATAGTCAATCCCAAACATTTCAATGGCACCCTGTTTTTGTGGATTTTACACATTTACAATTCTAGGTCGATAATGAGTGCACAAATTTCTGACTTATGGATGATTTTTACGTAAGTATGCGGTTGCAGTGAGCTACTAAGTCTAAAAAAGTTCCTTAGGAAACTGCAAGTTTTCGATTACGGCTGAGTGCAATCTAAAAAGTTGTGGGAATGAAGTTGGGGAGTATTTTTGGCGATCGCCTTTTGTAACTGAATAATTCCTTCTTCAGTAATGTGCCAACCGTCTATCCCAGTAATTTCGGAATCCGCTATCTCGGATGTTTTAGGTAAAGAGATAGCTGCATTTTCAGGAGTCATCTCTATATAATTCGGTCCAATATCTTCTAAGGATTCGCCCACATCCAAAATATCTGTCGGTTGCGGCGATCGGCCTCCTCTTCCCACTAGCCGAAACTGACTTGTACTGCCCGGCGCGGAACCGATACAGCGGCGATCGATCTGTTCCGAAGGATCAATCAAAGGGTCAGGAGTCTCGTTCTCTGCTTCTACTTCGGACTCAATAATCACAGAACCAGAAGAGATATTGAGTAAGGCAAACAACACATCCGTAATCCGAGAACTACCTAACGATGATATTTCTTGGAAAAAAGAGATTAAGTTTGGAGAAAAGACTAAACGTGATGATTGAATTTCTGACGAGGCAGTAATATCGTTACGCACTGGAATATTTTCGGGCTGGAAACCAATATTTATTAATTTATCTGCCGAAACAAAAATGCGTCCCCCCGCGCCACTGAATGCATCGGCAAAAATATTACTATCTTCATTGGCCCTTGCAGCAATAGATGGTGCAAATATAGTGATGTTGCCGCCATTTCCTGCTTGTTGGGCGAGACCAGCTGTCGCAGTAACATTACTGCCTTTTTCTAGAAATAATTGATCACCAATATTTAGAAAGATGTTTCCACCATCACTACTAAATGTCTCAGTAGCGATCGCCGAATTATTCATGCCTAGAAAATTAGAAGCCACCAAAATATCACCGCCCACTCCCTTACCCTGAGAATCGACAGCAACCCTTGAGTTAACAAGATTTGTATTGATCGGGTCAATATTGATATTGCCCCCTCGGCCAGTAGAACCGGGTCTGGTTATCGCCTCAACAAAACTGTCAAAAATATTGATATCTTCCGCAATCGTAAATTTTATAAAGCCGCCGTCGCCTTTACCCGCAGTAGAGGCACTAACTGTCACACCATCGCGAAGATCAAGATTTCTTGAAGTGATAGCAATAGTTCCGGCATCTCCGCTAGAACTTGTTTCGACGGACAGAATTCCTGCACCGCTGATATCGACATTATTTGGTGCAGTCACTACCAAGTTACCACCATTGCCACTACCAGATGTCGCCGCAGAAATTTTAGAACCTGCAAATAAATCGATGTCGAGATTCGGATGATTTTGATAAGGCTTGAATAGCAATTGACCTGCCGGAGCATCTCCTTGGGTCTCGGCAAAGATGCCCACAACTCCAGCTAGATCCACTTGATCTGCGCTAATCATAACGCTGCCACCGCCTTCGATATTTGTTGCTGTTTCAGTAGCTGTGGCTGTAATACGAGCTGTTTCAGATAGGAAGAAATTAGGAGTATTGATTATGATATCTCCTGCTTTTCCTGAATTACGAGTTTCGACGGAAATGATTGATGCAGAATCTTGAACACCTTCACCTAAATTGACTCCACTGGAGGCATTGATCATGATTGTTCCACCATCACCGCTACTATCAGTGAGGGACAAGATTTCTCCTCCATTGGCTATGTTTAGAGTATTTAGGTTGAGAAGAATTTCACCAGCATTCCCTTTGCCAAAAGTACTCGCACTTATAAAAAAGTTATTAACCACGGCGAGAGAAATCGCATTTATTGAGACCCCACTAGCCTTGCCTTCTGCTCCAGGTACTACGACGCTGAATAACCCAGTAAAGATCTCATTTTCACCACCATCAAAAACAGCCGCATCTTTAACGATGACTGTCACACTACCCGTATTACCTTTGCCAAAAGTACTTGCACTAACCCGAGTGCCATTGAGAATTTCAAGAGAATGGGCTTCAATTAATATCCCGCCAGCATTGCCTTCTGCTCCAGATTCTACCTCACTGAATACTCCTGGTGAGAAGCCGAAGCCACTATCACCACCATCAAAAACAACAACACCATCGGATTTAATGGTCACACTACCTGCATTACCTTTGCCAAAAGTACTTGCGCTAAGATTAGTGTCATTAAGGACATCAAGAGAACCGGCTTCAATCAATATCCCGCTGGCATTGCCTTCTGCTCCGGGTCCTACCTGGCTGAATACCCCAGTGAAAGAGTTATTTTCACCACTATCAAAAACAACGGCACCATCAGACTTAATTCCCACGCCACCTGCATTACCTTTACCAAAAGTATTTGCACTAAGCTGAGCACCATTCAGAACATCAAGAGAGCTGGCTTCAATTAATATGCTACCAGCATTACCTTCTGCTCCAGGTTCGACAGCGCTGAACGCTCTAGTCGGGAAATTATTTTCACCACCATCAAAAACAACAGCACCATCGGATTTGATTGTCACACTACCCGCATTACCTTTCGCAAAAGTACTTACACTAAGCTGAGCACCATTCAGAACATCAAGAGAACCCGCTTCAATCGATACTTCGCCAGCATTGCCTTCTGCTCCGGGTCCCACCTGGCTACTTGCTACAGTAAAAAAGCCTTTGTCACCACCATCAAAAACAACAGCACCATCGGATTTGATTGTCACACTACCCGCATTACCTTTACCAAAAGTATTTGCACTAAGCTGAGCACCATTCAGAACATCAAGAGAACCTGCTTCAATCAATACTTCGCCAGCATTACCTTCTGCTCCATCTACTACTTGGCTACCTGCTACAGTGAACAAGCCATTATTATCACCACCGTCAAAAACAACGGCATCATCGGATTTAATTGTCAGAGAGTTTCAAGAGAGTAATGCTAGGCGTGAGTAGCAAAGTGAATCAATGGAGC
>CAZXBK010000107.1:0-16347 GCA_964638765.1 uncultured Synechococcus sp.
GAAAGGACTACTCACTCTATTTTGCTACAACGTTACTTGCTTGAAACTCTCCAAATTTTGATGGAGATCGCGGAAGCTGATGGGCGAATCCTCGGTGCACCTGCGCCCCAAATCGAACTGTCGGAGCTGGCAGATAGTAGCGTGAATTTTACGATGCGGGTTTGGATTGAAAGTAAGGACTATTTAACGATTCGTTTTGGTATTACCGAGATGGTCAAAAAGCGATTCGATGCTGCTGGTATTGGTATTCCTTTTCCACAACGCGATGTGCATCTTTATTCTGCAAACTGAGAAAGTTAAAAGGCGATCGCCTCTTTTGTTAGATGAAATTTGGGTGAGTTCCCTAGAGCAAGGGAGACGCGGAGATTATTTCGGGAAAGGGAGACACGGAGAGCCAGTTGTAGCCCGTATTTTTGATGCCAGCAATGGTTCTAATGAAAAAATCCCCCCTTCACCCACTCTCCCCTTCACCGCGTCATTATCTCAGACCAGTCCTAAGGCAAACATCGACGCATCAGCCACGCTCTAGGGATAAACCTGTGGATAATTAACTGGCTCAATATAATTACCGTCGCACTCATCTTTTGAGAGAAACCGTTGTACAACGAGCTGTGATCCTTCCAAGCGGTGAAAACCGACACTGCCACAATCTCCCAGACCACGACCTTTAGTGAAAATGCTGAGGGTCTCCGTTTGTCGGTCATATTCGGAATAGCCGGCAATAAGTCGCTCAGATTCTTCAATAAGTTTGCCGTTGAGATCAGTATAAAAATGGGTGACAGGCAACACCGTAATTAAAGGTGCATCGGTTGTTTCTTCGTAGAGATAATATTCCTGGAGTACTTGATATGCCGTTGAGCCGCAGACAAAGTGGGCTAAATATTTATTTTCTCCAACCCGATAAACATTAGAAGCCGATGCCGTAAAATCTGGCTCATAGCGGATATCTTGGCAGGCATTAATTTGCGTTTTGTTTGCCATCAAGTAGGGGATAATTGTGCCGCTAATATCTGGCGAGTCAAAATTCTGGGCGATCGCCCCATTGCCACCAATAGGATTAACTGTGGGGACATCTTGGGGTACAGATCTCACTGCCGCTGGCGGTGTGGCTGGCGGTACAGCAAGGGGATCTTCTGCTGGAGGAGTCGATGTTTTTGGGGCGGCCCCTGTCGGCGGTGTTAAGGTCTTATTTTCTTCCTTGTCGGCAATGCCTTCGGGGCGCTCACTTTCTTTGGTTGTCGTTGTCGGTGAAGACTGACTCGTTGTTGTCGTTGACGTATTTTCCTTTTCATCGCAGCCTAAAGCCAACAAGCTCAAGCACAGCAAGATGCCGATATAGCTAATTGATTTCATCTTCCCACCACACAATGACAGTTGCTTGTTCTATTTTAGTCTGGGGCTTTTATCCTCATCGGGAAATTACCGATCCCGTTACAGATTCAGTGAATCAATTTATCGGAAATTCGAGGATGTCAGTGAAATCAATGGCGCGGGCAACTAAAAGCTATGAACGTACTGGCGCAACTTCTAAATATGCTTTGAGAAGCTCGAATATTTCTTCTGTGCGAAAGGGTTTACGCAATACATAATCAGCGCCGGGAACGTCGATATCTCCGACTTCTTCAATTTGGAGGCTGGCGGTACAGGCAATGATCGTAGTCTTTTTGCCTTGAGGTTCTTTACGAATTTTTTTGATGGCAATCTCACCTGTCATTTCAGGCATTAGTAAATCCATAAAAATCATTTCTGGCTGCCATGCTCGAAAAATTTCTACTGCTTCAATGCCATTTTGGGCTTCTTTTACCTGGACATTGGCTAGGGACAAAACTTTCAATAGCAGCAAACGATTAATACGGCTGTCGTCGACCACTAGAACTTTAGGCTTGGCGGTTGGAGAAAGAGACAAAATAATTTACGCGAAGATAAATTTCTACCAAAGCGCACTGATACTTGTTTGCGTACTTTAATATTAATAATTTCTTCCTAGTGGGAACATCGATTAAATTGCTGAGTTTCCATTGATCCCCTCAGCCATTGCACTGAATCTTGTCTAGAGCGGATTAACGGTTCTAAATAGTTTTAATAGGCGCAATAAAAATATTGTGTGTTGAATATCTTCATTGACTTCTGGAGGAAATTCCCGCTCTGCTAGCTCGGCTTGTAATGTGGCATATTCGGCGGCAGTAAGCACGGAACCATCTTCCGGCGATCGCCCCTCTGTGACGACCTCAGTCCGTAAAATCTCTTCTGGTATGTCCTCCGGTGGCGGCAAACTGACAACGGCTGGCGCGACGAATAAGCTCATCATTAGACCTAAAGCTATTTTGCCCACTTCCCTACAATCTCCTCGATCAAACGTTCCCACTACAATACCGAAATTTTCTGTCTTCCTGCGATAGATTTTCCTACAAAAAAGTGAGGCTACCCTAGGATAAACCTCACTCGCAAACGCCTATAAGCTATGTCCTCCAGAAGAGGTGCGTTACTAAAAAATTACTTTTTTATTCGAAATCTTTTCTACCGGGGTTACGAGTGGGATCGCTAGATAGAAAACCGAAAATAAACAAAGATACGAAAAAGATAACCGTGATGTAAACAGCGATTTTAAGGGTGAGCATATTTATGGGTCTCCTGCTGACACAAAACTAGGATATACAATTAGTTTTATGAGGATAATTTATGTAACGTAACATATCATATCTCCATGCTGCATTAGAAAAAAGCTAATTTTGTCTTTATAACTACCGCAAAATTAATCGGGCTATTTCTCCCACAGCATCTACATTTACTGTATTTTTCCACGGCTCAAGACCGGGCGATCGCCTCTTACTTATGCTTTGCTGAGAGCCTTTTTCCACGCTCGGTAATCGCAAGTCTCTATTGAAGTGAATAGAGTGTACACGCACAAAAAAAATCCCCAAGCGTCCATATCAACGACATTTGGGAATCAGTGCAACAATTTCTTTCTTGACTTCTATTATCTGGTGGCGGCCTCAAAAATGGCATGGGTGGATTCCCGCAAACTATATTTTGTTTTTGTGAAGGGCGATCGCCCCATTGCCCGTTTCCGTAAAGCTTTGGTGACTTTTTAATATTTTTCCTGACGTGTTGATAAACATTGCAATAGGTGACTGGATAGGAAGAATTAGGAAGAGGTTTTGTACAATTTTTTAATCTCATCCATACGCCACCCTAATGACCGATAACACCCAAGTTCGTAAAGCTGACCATATTCGTATTTGCCTTGAAGAAGATGTCCAGTTTCGCCGTAATACTACAGGCTTTGAGCGCTATCGATTTGAACATTGCTGCTTGCCAGAGCTAGATCGCGCTGAAATTGATCTCAGTACTACTTTGTTCGGGAAAAAGCTTGGACTTCCCCTGTTAATTTCCTCGATGACAGGGGGCACAACCCAAGCAGAAAATATTAATGTGCACCTTGCTGAACTTGCCCAAACTCACCGATTAGCAATGGGAGTGGGTTCCCAGCGGGTGGCGATCGAAAAGCCAGAAACAGCCCAGAGTTTTGCCATTCGTAAATATGCCCCCGATGCGCTGCTATTTGCCAATGTCGGTGCGGTACAGCTTAATTATGGCTATGGCGTGGATGAATGTCGCCGCATGGTCGATTTGCTTGAAGCCGATGCCTTGATTTTGCATATTAATCCCCTCCAAGAATGTATTCAGCCTGCGGGAGATACGAACTTCAAGGATTTGTTTACGAAGATTGCCCAAGTTTGTGAACAACTAGAGGTACCCGTAATCGCCAAAGAAGTAGGTAACGGCATCTCCGTCAAAATGGTGCAAAAACTTCAAGAGGCGGGTATCGCGGCCATTGACGTGGCTGGAGCCGGGGGCACATCTTGGGCAAAGGTTGAAAGTGAGCGATCGCCAAATAAATTATTACGACAACTCGGCCAAACCTTTGGTGATTGGGGCATTCCCACTGCTGAATGTGTCACTAGTATTGCCCACTACGACCCTGAAATACCTTTAATTGCTTCCGGTGGTCTGCGTAATGGTTTAGACGCGGCTAAGGCGATCGCCCTCGGAGCTGATTTAGCCGGTTTTGCCTATCCTTTCCTAAAAGCCGCCATCGAATCGCCCCAAGCCCTCGAAGAATTGCTACAACTATTAGTAGCGGAACTTACGACAGTCTTGTTTTGTACAGGCAATGCCAATGTTGCTGAGCTTCAAGAATCCCATTGTTTGCAAAAACTCGCTAACTAGTGCCGTCGTCTTCATCTTCATTTTTTGCCTGTCAGCATGAAAGATTTTTTTAAACAGGTTTTCAGTAGCTGTCTTGGGACAATGCTTGCCCTTGGACTACTTTCGACCCTTTCCGTCACTGCGTTTGTTGCCCTAATTGCCATTTTTTCCTCCCAGGATTCGCCCAGCGGCATCAAAGATGAGTCAATCTTGGTTTTTGATAACAGCTTGATCATTCAAGATCGTCAACCGTCTAGTGGCTTTGGGGACGTGCTGGCGGGAGATGGCCCAGACATTATGAGTCTGCGGGCTGTCACTGAAACCATTCGTGCAGCAGCCGCAGACGACAAAATTACGGGGATGTTCATTGATGGTCGCCAAAGTGTCTTTAACGGCTACGCCACCCTCAAAGAAGTACGACAAGCACTGAAAGACTTTAAGGCGGCAGGTAAAAAGATCTATGCCTACGATGTCAATCTAACGGAGCGGGAATACTATTTGACCTCCCTCGCCGACGAAATTTGGCTTAACCCCGTCGGTGCGATGGAGATTAATGGTTTTGGTGCAGAGCAAATGTTCTGGACTGGCGCCTTTGAGAAATACGGCATCGGTGTGCAAGTGGTGCGCGCGGGTTCCTATAAGAGTGCGGTCGAACCCTTTACCCGTAAAGAATTTAGTCCTGAAAACCGTGAACAAACCCAAGCATTTCTCGGGGATCTCTGGACTGAGTTTAAAAATACAACGGCTGGCGATCGCCCTTTCGATGCCAATACCCTCCAGACCCTCGCTAATACCCAAGGGGTAGTCGAGCCAGAAGCGGCCAAATCGGCCAAATTAGTGACACGTCTCGCGTACTTCGATGAAGTTCTTGACGAGCTAAAAACCTTTACAGGCACTGACCCAGAGGATGATATTCCGCAGATTTCCCTCTCGGCCTACCACGAGGAGATCGCCTTGGATGTGGGCGACTTTTCTGAAAATGTTGTGGCGCTTGTCTACGCAGAAGGGAGCATTATTGGCGGTGAAGGCACACCCAACTCCATTGGCGGTGATTCTTTATCGCGGGAGTTGCGGAAAGTTCGCCTTGATGATCAAGTAAAAGCTGTCGTTTTGCGAGTGAACAGTCCCGGCGGTAGCGCGATCGCCTCGGATATTATTTTGCGTGAATTGAAGCTCATTCGCGAGGCTGGTATTCCGGTCATCGTTTCAATGGGTGATATTGCTGCGTCAGGTGGTTACTGGATTGCTACAGAAAGTGACTACATTTTTGCCCTCAACAACACCATTACTGGCTCTATCGGTGTATTTGGGATTTTGCCGAATATTCAGGAAGTTGGTAACAATAACGGCTTTACGTGGGACACCATAAAAACTGGTGAGCTCGCAACTTTGGGTTCAGGTTCCCGCCCGAAAACGGAGCAGGAGCTGGCAATTTTCCAAGGCTTCGTGAACGATATTTACGACGATTTCCTTGAGCGTGTCGCTAAGGCGCGGGGTCTAACGAAGGAGGAAGTCAATGCCATTGCCCAAGGGCGTGTGTGGTCTGGGGAAGATGCTAAAAACGTGAAGCTTGTCGATGAGATTGGTGGTCTTGATGCGGCGATCGCCCATGCGGCAGAAGAAGCGGAGCTGGGTGATGACTTTATGGTGGAAGAATATCCCCAAAAACAAAGCTGGGAAGAGGAATTTGTCGAAAGTCTGTTCGGTAATCAAGAGGCTTTCCTCGGGGATGATGTGGTCTCCCAAGAATGGCTGAAATTTCAAGAAAGTCTAGAGTTGTGGCGATCCCTGAATGATCCGAAGCAGGTCTATGCGATTTTCCCGTGGCAGCTGGACATTGACTAAAGAACTCTAATTCATCTTGCTCCCGCAGTGAAATCCCGAAGATATGATGCGTTTCGGATATTTACTGATCGCATTTTGCCCGAGACGTTTTAAGAAATATAGAAAAAAGCGCTAACCCCTCCAGCAATTCGTTATTACAGGAAATAGAGTCTGAGGGATTGTATGGGGTTTCGTCGGCGTGTTTGGAAATATTTTTTGATTTTTGGGATGACTGTCATCCTCGTGGTGAGCGGTCTGGTGGGTTGTCAGAATACGGCCTCCATTAATCAAGTACAGGTGACGGACAAGCCCCTCGAACTCCCTTTTGTAGAAGCGCTGCCGCAGCCGGAGTTGCCGGACTGGATCGCATCCATTAGCCCCCAAGGTACAACGGAAAGTTTGGCGCAAATTCGGGTGCTTTTTCAAGAGCCTTTAATCCCAGTTGAGCGCATTGATACCCCTGAGCAAAAAGAGATTCTCAAAAAGTTTCAGCTGATTCCGCCTATGTCTGGGCAATTTCGGTTTCTCACGCCGAAGATGATCGGTTTCCAAGCTGACCAGCCGCTTCCCAAGGCAACGCGCTACCAAGTGACACTGAAATCCGGGTTAAAGGATCTGGCTGACCACCAACTCACCCAAGATGTGCAGTGGACTTTTGAAACGGAAAAAATCAAGCTCAACGGTTTACCGGGGACACCGAATCAACTGGACGAAACCTCCCAACCCCTCGGTCTACAGGACGAAACTCGCATTACCAGTAATATTCCCCTCAACCTCGATACGGCGGGCGATCGCCTGCTATTTATTAATGATGCTGATGAGACTCAAGCGGTTAAAGCCAATGTGACCCTTGAAGCCAGCGCTGAGGTGAGCAGCGGGCAATTTATGCCAGATCAGGAGCAATGGCATTATGTTGTACAGCCGAAGAGAGAACTGAATAAAGCCACCCATTATCGTCTCGAAGCACAGCCAGGCTTAAAGCCATTACAGGGCAATTTACCGCTACAACAGGCGATCGCCAGCCATTTCAAAACCTATGAACCATTCCGTTACGACAAGATGGAGTTCTACGGCGAACCGGGGGCAAGTTCGGCATTTGGTAGGTTCGAGCGGGGCAGTCCCTATCTCTATTTCAACAATGGTGTGAATGCTGATTCGGCGATTAAACACATCTCCATTAGTCCGGAGCTAAAGGACAACGAAGACTTATTTTTGCGGGCGTACAATGGCAGTCGTTCAGTCGAAATTAACCCTTGGGTGTTGGAACCCCAGACGGAATATACCTTGACCCTCGGCGCGAATTTAGAGGATGAGTTTGGACAACGTCTCGGCACAGCAGAAACTGTGAAATTTAATACGGGCGATGTCGCAGGAAATATTTGGGCGCAACAGAATCTGCATATTTTTCCAGCGGGAACTGACCTCAGCCTCGATGTGGAAACGATTAATTTGCCGGATAACAAGTTTCAGGTGGGTTATCGAGAAGTGCAGCCCACGGACTTGGTTTATTCAGAATTTGCCTATCCGCGCGGCAATAATACTGACCTCGTGCCCAACAAATCTGGCTGGGAAACGCAATCAGTTGAGCAAACCAAAAATGCCCTCGTTAAAACGCCCATCAACATTCGCGACAAACTGACTAATCAAACGGGAATGTTAGCCTATGGCGTCACAGCTAGAACAAATCGCTACCTTGCTGATGGTCAACAAAAATGGCGATCGCCGGAATTTTACGGCATGGTGCAGCTCACGAATTTGGGGATTTTTGCGCAATGGTTTCCAGAGTCGGGCATTGTGCGAGTGCATCATCTCGATACAGGCAAAGCAGTTGCCAACGCAGATATCCAAGTTTATAAATCCCAGTTAAATAGCAAGTCGAAAGGGAATCCTAGTGCTTGCGCGACGGGTAAGACAGATGGTGAAGGGACATTGATTTTGGCGAATAGTCAATGGCGTAGATGCTTGCAAGGTCAGGAATATGGGCCTCAACTGCTGGTTATTGCGAAGGAAAATTCCGACTGGGCATTCACGCGCACACACGAATACAGCGGCAGCTATGGCTATGGCATCTACACAAGTTGGGATAATGGCGAGATTCAGTCGCGGGGCACAATTTTCAGCGATCGCCAACTGTACCAACCCAGCGAAAAGGCTTATTTTACTGGCGTTGCCTACTACCTGAAAAATGGCAAACTGCGGCGGGACTTTAGCCAAGATTACAACGTTATTCTTAGCGATCCCCAAGGGAAGGAAACAACGCTTGGCACTTATAAAACCAATAAATTTGGGACATTTTCTGTGGAATGGGATGTGCCGGAGAATCAAGATTTAGGTAATTATTATCTCCGCGCTGAAGCCAGCAATGGCAACAAAATTTATGGTGATTTTCGGGTTGCTGAGTTTCGTCCGCCAAACTTTAAAGTCGATCTCGCACTCAATAAAAAATATGCCGAAATGGGCGATCGCGTTGTGGCAAATACCAGCGCAGATTATCTCTTTGGTGCGCCTGTAGGTAATAGCAAAGTGGATTATTTTGTGACTCGCACCAGAGGCTTCTTTCAACCGGATGGGTGGGATGAGTTTGCCTTTGGGCGGCAATGGCATTGGTCAGAAACGGAACCGTCAATTACCAGTGAGGTGTTGCAAACGGAACGTAAGCTAACCGATGTAGGAGAAGGGTCTCTGGACATTTCGGTAGACAATAATTTGCCCTATCCTGTCACCTATCGTGTGGAAGCTGCGGTTACCGATGCGGCGAATTTGTCGGTGTCCAATACCCAAGTCTTTACGGCTCTACCGAGCGATCGCCTGATTGGATTGAGCCATGATTTTGTCGCAGAAGCAGAGAAACCTTTTAATGCCAAGCTTGTCGTGAGTGATCCCGAAGGACAGCCTATTGCCGGGCAAACGGTGGATGTGGAGTTGCAGAAGGTTAATTACAGTCGCGTCACCCAAATTATTGAAGGCAGCCGCGTCAATAGTCCCCAAGTGGAATACGAGACGGTTGCTACCGAAACAGTGAAATCGATCCTTGGACCAGCGGGTTTTAAGCTCACCGCTCCTGAGAGTGGTTCCTACCGAATCCATGCGTTAGTGCGTGGTCAGGACGAAGCCGCAGCAACGGATAGTTTTATTTGGGTGAGCGGTGGTAACTGGGTCAATTGGGGCGATCACTTCGATAATAATCGCGTCGAAGTGACCCTCGACAAGGAAGATTATGAAATCGGCGACACTGCAACGGCACTAATCCAATCGCCCTACCAACAAGCCGAGCTATATTTTTCTGTAATTCGCCACGGCGTTCTCTATGAAACGAAGCAAACTGTTTCTGGGGCTGCGCCGACAGTTAGTTTTACTATTACGCCCGATATGATGCCCAATGCGGCAGTGGAAGCGGTTCTCATTCGACAGGGAGAATCTATTGAGGAAGCCCGAAAAAATGGTGTAGATAAGCTGATGAAAATTGGCTTTGCAGATTTTGGCACTGACCTAAAATCCAAGGAGCTAACGGTCGAAATCAATTCCCAACAGGAGAAACTCACACCCGGAGCCGAACAAACCTTACAGCTAGAACTTAAGGATCAACAGGGTCAGCCCGTTGCCGGACAAGTGACAGTAATGGTGGTGAATGACGCGATTTTGCAGCTCAATGGCTATCGTCCGCCGAATTTGTTAGATGAAGTGTATCGCGATCAACCGATCACGACCCGCTGGGCAGACAACCGACCCAATGTCACCATTGCGCCCCTCGACAGTTCCGAACAAAAGGGCTGGGGTTATGGCGGTGGGTCTTCCTCGGCTTTAGCAAATACTAGAACTCGCACAGATTTTCGGGCGATCGCCTATTACAACGGCTCGGTTTTAACGAATGCTCAAGGTCAAGCAGAAGTGAAATTTACGCTGCCAGACGATCTCACCACTTGGCGAGTTTTGGCTGTAGCAACCGATGAAGCTACTCGGTTTGGCAATGCTGAAGCAGAATTTATTGCCACCCAACCACTCTTAACTAATCCTGTTTTGCCTCAATTTGCGCGGGTTGGCGATCGCCTTGAAGGAGGAGTGCTGGTCACGAATACCACAGGCAGCAAAGGCAAGATTCAAATCCAAGCCCAGGTGGATGGCGCGATGGAATTTGGCAAAGGTCGCAAACAACGCCAAACCCTAAAAGAAGACATTGGCAATAACTCTCAAGCCTTCCGATTACCGTTAGTCGCCACCGAAGCTGGTACTGCCACTCTAAAATTCACTACTCAAAAAGGGCGTGATGCAGACTCCTTTGAAGTACCCCTTGAAGTAAAGGCATTATCCGTAAGAGAACAGGCGATCGCCACGGGAATTTTGACGGAGGATGAGACAACGATTCCTTTGAAAATTGATGGTGAAATGCTGCGAGACCAAGGGGGTTTAACGCTGACCTTTGCTAGCACCCTCATTCCAGAGTTAACCGCACCCGCAAAGGAAACCTTTTACAACAGCGATTTTCCCTTCCTCGAACCGACGGCGAGTCGTTTAACGATTGCCGCGAACTTAGCGATTTTACAAGAGCGATATGGTCAAGCTTTTGAGAATTTTGATATTCAAGCCGAAGCTCGCCAAGCCCTTGATGACTTAGCCCAATTGCAATTGCCCAGCGGTGGATTTGGATCTTTTCCCAGCGACGAAACCCCTGATCCCTACGTCAATCCCTACGCAGCCGAGGCGATCGCCCTTGCCCAGAAAGCGAACCTCGATGTTCCGTCAGACATGGTAAATCGTCTGCAATCCTATCTTGATCAAACTCTTGTTAATCCCGCGCAATTCAGCACCTGCGAATCGGAAAGTTGCAAAGATACTGTCCGTTTAGGAAATCTTTTGGCGCTGGATCAATTTGGAAATATTCGTGGAGATTTTGTCTCAGATCTCTACAATGCCCGTGAAGAATTTGATACCGTCGGCAAGATTAAATTGGCGCGTCATTTAGCGAAATTACCTGATTGGCAAACCCAAGCCCAGGCGATCGCCGATGATGTAAATGAAATTATTTATCAGTCCGGACGCACCGCCCAAATTAATTTGCCCCAACGGTGGTACTGGTATCACTCCAACACAACCGCTCAAGCTCAGGCTTTGCAACTGTTTATCGATACTGAAAAAACGCCTGAAACCGTTAGCCAAATGCTTCAAGGCCTGCTGGATCAACGGCGCGATGGCACATGGCAAACCACCTACGACAATGCTCAAGCCCTCACAGCTCTAACCCGTTACAGCGACACTGAATCCATTCCCCCCAACCTAAGCAGCACCGTTAAGCTAGATCGCAAAAATCTGGGGAACTTTGAATTTCGCGGCTACGAAAAACCCAGTGCCACCCTCGACATTCCCATGCAGGAACTGCCGAAGGGCGATCGCCAACTGATTATTCAGAAAAGTGGTGACGGCAAACTGCACTATCTCAGCGAATTAGAATATCGTTTAACGGGCAACCAACCCGGCAAACTGAATGGTCTACGCATTACCCGCAATATTCGACCCGCCAATGAAGCGGAAGTCGCTCGTAAATATGGTCTCTACGATCTGCGCGAACCCTTCCATGTCGAAGCTGGACAAGTCTTTGATATTGGCTTAGAAATTATCACCGATCACCCCGTTGATCATGTGCAAATTAGCGATCCGCTGCCCGCCGGATTTGAAGCCATTGACACCGATTTCCAAACTGCCACCACCTACTACCAACCCCAAAGCGATAGCTGGCAACTGAATTATCAAAAAATCCACAAAGATAAAGTCATAGCCTATGGCGATCGCCTCAATGCAGGTGTTTACAATCTCCACTATTTAGTTCGAGCGGTGACTCCCGGCAACTTTGACTATCCCGGCGCAGAAGTTTCGCTTCAGTACAACCCCGAAACCTTTGGGCGCACCACTTCTTCCCAGCTGCAAATCAAATAAAAAAAGTCCCCCTTATTAAGGGGGATTTAGGGGGATCAATATTTAACGTTCTCGCTAAATATATAGATTACTAACCTTTTTTTTGAATGTTTTAAACCACAATATTGAGTTTCTTCAACGCGGATTCAACACGCTCATCAGCATTACTTTGCAGCTCATCAAATTGCTCAATGACCTCTCCGGGGAACTTTTCCAGAGCCTTGAGGGAAAGGGAAATCCGCTTCGAACCTTCGTCAATATCAGTGATCAAAACCCGTAGTTCCTGACCAACTTGGAATAAATCCTCAAGCTGCGGCACTTGCTTATCACTAATTTGACTACGGTGTAATAGACCAGTCATGCCATCCAGCTCAACAAACACACCATAGGGTTTAATATTTGCCACCTTGCCCGCAGCCAAAGCACCAATACTGAGCTTCCGCATGATTTCTGCTTGGGCAGCATAACGCTGGGACAGCACTAATTTACGGCGCTCTTGGTCTAGTTCGAGGAAATTAACGGTGAGCGTTTCACCCATCAACCCTTCAATATTTTTGTCGGTAAGGTGAGAATTCGGCACAAATCCCCGTAATCCTTTCACATCACCCGTCACACCGCCACGGTTACTCCCTGTAATCCTAATTTGAACAGAATTACCCGCTTCAGCGGCCTGTTCCAGTTCTTCCCACACACGCTTTTCTTCGAGCTTGCGGCGAGAAAGTGTGACCTGACCATCCGCATTTTGTCCACGAATGATCAAAAATTCCCGCTCTTCACCGAGGGGGAGAATTTCCTGAACATCAGTTTCGCCAGCAAGGAGGGCTTCACGGGTCGGAACCAAGCCCGGTGATTTGCCTTTGATGTCTACCAAGACACCGTCTGAAGTGTGCTCAAATACTTTCCCCTTAACGATTTGCCCTTGCTCGAAGTGATATTCGTGTTCGTCGAGGGCGCTCGCAAAGTCGTCCATCGAGAAAGCAATTGAGGAATTAGGCTCTGAAGTCATTGCTAAATTAAGCTGTGCGAAATTTTTGATATTAATAGGCTTAATCCTATCGTACTCCGTTGCTTTTATCGTCTACTAGGCGGTGAATTGACCCGCTATGTAATTGATAAAATTAGAGGGACTACTGAGTGTGGAGATCGAGCTGATCGAAAAAATCAGGGCCGTCTCGCAGCATTTTGTTAAAGGTCTCAATCTCGACGGGGGGACTAAAGAGGTAACCTTGGATTTCGTTACAGTCCTGTGCCCTTAAAAATTCAAATTCGGCGGCGGTCTCAACGCCTTCAGCAACGGTAGTTAACTCTAGCTGTTTCGCCATCATAATGACGTGCTTGACGATGGTGGAGTTGGTGACATTCCGCATAATATTACGCACGAAACACCGATCAATTTTGAGAATATCGAAGGGGAAATTTTGGAGATAGCTGAGGGAGGAGTAACCTGTCCCAAAGTCATCAATGGCAATGGGAAAACCCTGTTCTTTTAGAGACTGGAGGTTGGCGATCGCCAGATCGACATCGGAGATCAAAATTGTTTCTGTCACTTCTAGCTCGATGCAACGGGCAGGCACTTGATAGCAATCAAGAATATCCTTTAAATTTGCCGCAAGATGGGGCTGATAAAATTGCTGTCCCGATAAATTTACGGCTAGACAAATATCCGAAAAGCCTTGGGATTGCCATTTCTGTAGCTGACGGCAGGCCGCCTCAAATACCCATTGGCCGATGCCGCTAATGAGGCCATTTTTTTCTGCGAGGGGCACAAATTGTCCGGGCGAAATCAGACCTAGCTCCGGATGTTGCCAACGGATCAGCGCTTCTGCCCCTAAAATTTTGCCTGTGTGGGTATCAATTTTTGGCTGAAAATATAACCTCAATTGTTCGCGGTGGAGTGCTTCATACAAATCTGTATCAAGTAATCGTTGGGATGCTTTATCTTGCTGTTTATCGTCTGGATTGAAAATATAGTAGGTTCGTTTTCCTCTGGTGCGGGCTTGCTCCATCGCTTCCTTTGCCTGATTTAGGTAGCGATCAAAGTTGTACTCTGTCTGGGGCATCGTCACGATGCCCACATGCCAGTTAATTAAAATTTTGCGTGATTCAACAGTAATCGGCCGGGTAAAGGCATCTAAAAGGGGTTGCACAATGTCATTTAGATCGGCTTCAGACTGGACATTTTCGATTGGCGGGGAGATGAGCACAAAATCGGTGTAGTTCAAGCAAGCTAAATAGGTCGTTTCTGATATAGCACCGCTCAAATAACGCACAATATTTTTTAAAACTGTATTGCCAAAGTGATAGCCGTACAGCTCATTAATCCGTTCAAAGCGATCCACACTTAGATAAAGAATGGGTACGCCCCACGTATCATCTGTGCCTTGATTTTCCTGCTGCCACTGTTTGAGCAATCGGTTTAGATCATCGCGTAAAGCCAATTGGTTAGGTAGCTGGGTAATGGGATCGTGGGTAACGGTGTAGTTGATTTTTGTGCTGTCTGCCTGTTGTTTTTGGCGGAAATGGGTACGCCACAGGCGATGTTTTCGCAGGCGTGCTTGGATCGCATCAAGGAGTTCTTGGGCGGTGAAGGGCTTTGTCAGGTAGTCATCGGCACCCAGATTCATGCCCTGGCGAATGTTGTCTTTCGTGCCGAGGGCTGTAAGGAATAAAAAAGGAATAGTGTCGGTTTTCGGGTCTTCTTGGAGGCTATTGAGGATGCCGTAGCCGTCAATGCCGGGCAGCATAATGTCGCAGACGATTAGATCTGGTGGAGTGGCGATCGCCACAGCAAGACCGAGTTCTCCGTTTTCCGCTTCAAGGACGGCATAATCCTCTGCTAGCAGAAGCGTCACGATTAATTCCCGAATAGAATCATCATCTTCTATAACCAAAACTGTAGGTTGTTGATTGTCTTGGGTAGACAACAATGAATTATCCATCGAGATTCTAAAAAGCTCTTGATCCTAAATGTCTTCAACAAAAATACAAGGGATGGTGACCCGGAAAGTCGTTCCGGCATCCATCGTACTGGTTACCATGATCGTACCGTTATGTACTTCCACATACCGCTCAACAATGTGTAATCCTAACCCTGTCCCCGGAATTTTACCGACATTTGTCGCCCGATGAAACGGCTCAAATAAATGGGGCAAATCCCCCTCTGGAATACCAATGCCTCGGTCTTGAACAACAAAAATAATTTGCTGTTTTTCGTAGTACACCGTTAACTGAACCGCAGCTTTAGATGGAGTATATTTCAGGGCATTCGATAAGAGATTCGTCAAAATATGCCGGATAACACGGGCATCGATGACCGGACGCAGAGGGCGATCGCCTTGCAATTTTGGGTCGAGGACTAATTCCAATGGCGAAATTTCACCAAATGCAGCATTAAGTTCGTGGAAAATATCACGGCATAGATAAGCAATATCGGCTGGCGCCAGCTCTAAACTAACATTCCCAGCATCGGCGCGACTAACCGACAAAACATCGTCGACTAATTCTTGTAAGCGCTCGGCTGCACTGCGGATACGCTTGAGGTGTTTGCGGTGAACATCTGGGTTGAATTTGTGGGAGTACTGCTCTAGTAGCTCGGTAAAGCCCAAAATCGAGGTGAGGGGCGTCCGAAATTCGTGGGAGGCAATATCAATAAACCGGGTTTTAAGTTGATTGAGTTCCCGCTCTTTCAACAGGGCACTCTTCATTTCTAGCTCAGCCTGTTTGCGATCGCTGATGTCTCGCATAACGCCAACGATCTTAATGGCAGATGCAGTATCAGTAGCACTAGAACAATGGGGAACACCACGATCTTGAATCCAAATGTAAGAACCATCATGGTGACGAAAACGGTATTCAATATCGTAGGGCTGGTAATGTTCGCACGCCGTCGCAATCTCTGTGAGCACTCTGGTTTTATCCTCGTCGAAGAGACGATCAAGCCACAATCGGTTGTCATCGCCCATTTCTTCGGGGTCATAACCGAGAATCCGGACAAAATCCCCGTGCCAAGTTATCTGCCCTGATTCGAGGCAACGCTCATAGATGATGTCGCCGAGGGCTTTGATAAGGGCTTGACTATACTGCATAGGATTGGGTGGCAACTAGACAAAGGATAATGACGCAAATATTTTTTTTCGGTGGTGATAACGGCCAGAAAACGAGGATATCCCGTGGACTGTATAGTCTCGTCAAATTTACTTGATTAGTCTGCTGTCGCGAAACAAAAAACGATTAAGCCAGAAGGAGATGGATTCAACAATTATGCTTACAAAGATTGGAAATAAGAGCGTACGGGCTAAATACTTTATAAGTATGCTTACAAATTCTGTGTCGGTAGATTGCAATTACCATTTTGGAGAGTTTCAAGAGAGTAATGCTAGGCGTGAGTAGCAAAGTGAATCAATGGAG
>CAZXBK010000108.1:0-15982 GCA_964638765.1 uncultured Synechococcus sp.
ACGTTGCAGAACCGGGTTTAGTTGGCGTTGCACCGGGTAAAGGAGTTAGCATGACACCGCCAGTTTCGGTTTGCCACCAAGTATCCACAATGGGACATTTTTCGCCACCGATGACGCGGTTGTACCACATCCAAGCTTCGGGGTTAATGGGTTCACCCACAGTTCCCAGTAAGCGTAATGAACTCATGTCGTATTTATTGGGAATGTCCTCACCCATCTTGATAAAGGCACGGATTGCAGTGGGTGCAGTGTAAAAAATGGTCACGCCATATTTTTCGATCACTTCCCAGAAACAACCGGGGTTAGACGCACGGGGCGCACCTTCATACATCACCGCTGTTGCACCGTTGGAGAGGGGGCCATAGGTAATGTAACTGTGTCCAGTAATCCAGCCGACATCTGCGCCACACCAGTACACGTCATCATCCTTGAGATCAAAAATCCACTTACTGGTCATGTGGGTGTAGAGGTTGTAGCCGCCAGTGGTATGGACTACGCCCTTGGGTGTGCCAGTTGTGCCGCTGGTGTAGAGAATGAAGAGCATATCCTCTGCATCCATCGGTTCTGCTGGGCAATCGGCAGAGACTTCCTTTTGCATTTCATGCCACCAATGGTCACGGCCTTCCACCATTTCCACATCTTCTTTGGTGCGCTGAACTACCAACACATTTTCAACGCTGGGGGCATGGTCACCAGAAATTGCCGCATCAACTTGAGGCTTAAGGGAAACCACTTTATCTTTACGGAAACCACCATCGGCAGTAATTACCAACTTGGCTTCGGCATCTTCAAGACGACTACGTAATGCTTCGGCACTAAAGCCACCAAAGACAACGGTATGGGGCGCACCGATACGAGCACAGGCCAACAAAGCAACCACAGCTTCGGGAATCATCGGCATATAAATACCGACGCGATCGCCCTTTTGTACGCCCAGTTTTTTCATGGCATTGGCGAACTGACAAACCTCGCGGTGGAGTTGCGCATAGGTCAGCGTCCGAGAATCACCCGGTTCCCCTTCCCAAATGAGCGCCGCTTTATTTTTACGCCAAGTTTTCAGGTGGCGATCGAGACAATTATGGGAAATGTTGAGCTTACCGCCGACAAACCATTTCGCGAAGGGCGGTTGCCAGTCCAATACTTTCTCCCATGGCTCGAACCATTCCAGTTCTTGCTCGGCTAACTCACCCCAGAAGCCTTCGGGATCATTTTTGGCTTTTTCGTAGAGTTCGTTGTATTGCTCTAGGCTCTTGATATGCGCCTGCTCAGAAAATTCAGCGGGAGGAGTGAAGGTACGATTCTCCTGCAAAATCGATTCAATATTAGTTTCAGACATTGCTGCGTTTGCTTATCGTGAAAATTTATCCACACTATTTTCGCGCAAGGTCAGTCCCAGAAAGATTGCAATTCGTTAAGGATGGGCAAACAGGCGAGATAGGGGGCGATCGCCCTTTGTCTACAAATGCGGTTTAATCATGCAATGGACGAAAGACATTATAGTCACCCCAATTCAGCACATGGACATATAATTCATTTGAGATTGATACCTAAGTATGGAAAGTCAAATTTCCACCTTGCCCATTTCAAGACAAGACCTTTCATCGTGATAGTGTAAATGATAAAAACTCAGTCCAGATAAGTACACTCTGTGCGGTAAGGTTAGCGCTTGAGACGAATGACCTCACGCGCAACATCTAATAACTTACGCGGCGGGGATGATCTCATATAAAGCTTTAAAATCTGTATATTGTCGTCAAAAGCGTATTTGACAGATTTTTCCATATAACATCCCATTTCCGGCTGTTTATACAGAAACTTTCCATATAGAAGTAACAGAGAGGACGTTATACAGAAGTCATCCGCATAATACATAGTTAAAAACCTTCTCCCTTGTCTTCAAGTGTTAAGAAAATCGGCTTTTTAAGGATTGCAGAGTAGTAGGATTGACCTGCTAGACTGTGGTGCGTATTCATACAACATGAAGTTTGGGTAATGGACGAGACAAGGCGCACACTGAGGATAAAAATTGGGGGGCGATGGACAGCTAAAAACATGGCTGACTGTCTAGCAAATTTGAATGATATTTATAACCTACGCTTGATCCTTGAGATTGAACGAGAAGCTGTCAGAGAACTGGAAGATTACTATATTGATTTTTTTCCTTTACCTCCTCGTGTTAGGCGGCGGCTACAACGTACCCTTCCACTTGCCCGCACAGAACTTTTTTTGCCCTCTATTAGAGAACTGTCTAATCCATCTGAGTTAAGTTCTCTCGCCAATTATTTTGAGCCAGATGAATATTTGCAAGTTCATAAAGTACAGTATGCGTCTCCTGGTTCTATAGATCTTGCAGGTCTTGGTGCTGTTGTTGGTCATGTTAAAGATTTTCTGGTTCGATTAATTGAGTTGGCGAGTGAGAGGAGAAAGCGTGAGCTTGAAAATGAGAGTATGAAACTTGATAATCAAGCAAAGCGTATTGAAAACGCCCGTTTGCTTGTTCAGTTAGCGAAGGAGTTAGGCTATACAGATGCTGAGATGAGGAAATTAACTGCTTCTGTTGATAATTGCCAGAAACCCCTTCTAGATTTAGTTGAAACGCAACGAGTTTTATCCGCTAGGCTTTTGGAAGGAAGCGATAATGAGTCGTAAGCACAGTATCTAACAATTTGCTCGGAGCTGACTGCCGAAGAATTCTGGTGCATTGCGAAGGTTACTTGGCAGCCGCTCAAGCGACACGTTATGCGTCCGTTCACAGCGAATAGGAGAGAAGGTATGTCATTTGTTGGAGATACAGTAGAACGCAAGATCACTACTCAGGGGAAAACCTACAAAATCTTCGTGACTGAGCAAGTCGGTGGCGATTGGGTGGCAACGATTCTTTATGCAGACGACGGGAAAGTTACAACGAACAATGAATTCGGCAAACAGCTGCAGGAAGCATACGACAATGCTTGTTACTTCGTTCGTAAGAACATTGACCCACACGCGCAAATCGAAGATCTCTAGCTCCCGACGCATAACTTGGTGTTAGAACTTTGTGCAGCGATTACCACTCTCGCTAATTTTCTCAAAACTCCTACTATGCGGGAAAGGTATATTGGATTTAGTCAGCTAAACAGAGGCAAACTTCATGCGATGGCAAGACATTTGTGATGACAAGCTACTACAAGATTTGCCCTATAAAATCGAGCTTAATCAGTGGGGGCAAATCGTCATGAGTCCCGCTAAAATCAAGCATGGCTTTTTTCAAAATAAAATTGGCTCTTTACTGGATCAGTTAACGACTGGGGGCGAAGCAACTATCGAATGTGCCATTCAGACTGCGGATAATGTAAAGGTTGCAGATGTGGCATGGGCTTCCGATGAACGGGCAGATATTATTTTAGAGGAAGTTTCAGCCTCAATAGCGCCAGAGATTTGTGTAGAAGTTCGTTCTGACAGCAACACCAACGCAGAGATGGAATTTAAGAAAAAGCTTTATTTTGAAGCAGGAGCACAGGAAGTCTGGATTTGCGATCGCCTCGGCAACCTCACTTTTTTCAATCAAGAGCAACAACTAGAAACATCTAAACTTGTGCCTGATTTTCCCTTGCAAATTAAACGCAGAAATCAGAAATAAATAGGTGGCGATCGCCTCAAAGCAGAAATTCTCCAGTTGTAGCTTCTAGAATTTAGAAAGAGTTGGAGAAAAATAATGTGGTTTATTAGAGGGCTGGGCTTCATATTGGCGGCATCTATATTTTTCTGTATTCCTGCCGTCATTAAGCAACATGTAGCTCTGAAAACAGCGACTCAATATGACGGCGTTGTTGTTGGACACAAAAAATATGTCGCGAATGAAGGAGTAACCTACGGCCTCGAAATTGAATACATGGGTCAAGATTTCAAGCAACATACTTTTATTAATCGTCCCGCCACAAATCCACCTGCTCGGGCAATCGGCGACAAAGTCCGCGTATTTGATTTTGGTAATGACAAAGAGCCTGAGGTTCTGGCTTTTCAATCGATGTATTTGCGTTATTGGATCTGGTTTTGTCTTAGTTTCTGTGCCCTTGGATGTTTTGTTGCTCCGGCCTTAATGGAAAATATCTACATCAAGTAATGAATGGGGCGATCGCCCAACTTCTATCCCAAAATATCTTTCACAGAAATCTTAATTTCAGGAAAAGCGAGCGGAGCAATGGCTTCTAAATCTTTCAAGATCAATGTTTGCAAATAATTTGAGCCATCAGGCTCCCTGTAAATCTCTAACTGCTGATCTTGAATGTTGACAATCCAAACTTCTGAAATTTGGTTTTCCGCGTAAAGCGACAATTTTGTCGTTTGGTCGTACTTTAAAGTACTGTCCGATACTTCAATTAGCAGAAAAACATCATCAGCAACAGGTTCATGTGCCTCATAAAAAGTCTCCTCTAGTTTTAGAAGCATGATATCTGGCTCTGGCTGAGACGCATCCCGCAATAAGAGCGGATCTTGGACGCTAACAATAGCAGGAAATTTCTGACAACAAAAAATATTTAAGCGTTTAACGGCTGCGGCATGTTTTAAACCGACAGGAGACATTTCAATAATTTCTCCACGAATTAATTCAAAATTTTTGTCTGGCGGCAAAATACCTGTTTCGCCCATGCGGTGATAATCTTCGACGGAAAATTTATAGGTAGCAAGTTGCATCGCGTCATTTACCAGAGTCATCCTGTCACCTATTTTACGAGAAATATTTCGGGGCGATCGCCAAACAAAACTCATGCACACTTATTGTTTGGCGACCAAAATCATTACGACTGTTTCAAAGACGTTTAGCCAGAGCAACGATACCGAACAGCGTCTGTTTCGAGATGGGTAAGGGTCGAAGAATCGCCCGACAGCTCAAAAGAATCCGTTTCAGTGAAAGTATCCCCTTCAGCAAAATATTCAGAAGTGACCGTCAAACCCGCTGTGCCTGTCACCATAACTTCTGAAACTGTTCCAGTAGATTCGTAGAATTGCAGTTTCTTAGGCTCAATAATCAAGCGACCATCACTCAATGGCGAACCACAGCCATCGAGATTCATATTCCATTCCCCTTGAAACTGGGTGGGAATTTCGCTGCGGGCTTCTTGAATGATTGCACTGCTTCCGGTCAGAGTAATACTGTCATCCGTCGATGTGGCTGCTTGTGCTACTGGCGAATTAATACTCCAATCACCAAATTGCAGGTCAGAACCGCCATAAGTCGTGATGGACAAAACCTTCTTTTCGCTAGGATTTTCAAAATTAAATTGGCATTGACCTGCCCCAGTACCAGCACAAGCTGTAACCTCTGTAAATCCAGCATCATAGGCTTCCCGCTCAACCCCAAACTCTCCCGGTTCTGCGGCCTCTACCGGTACCCAACCTGCTTCAATTAGGCGATCGCGAACAGTTGCATAGGTTGTGCCCTGCTCAAAACTTTTAAGCAGAGTTTCTGCATCCATTGCCGAAGACTGTTTTGATTCGATTTCTGACGTTTGTGGCGTTTGGGTCTCGTTAGTTGCTGCGTTTGTCTCGGATACTTCTGTTGCTACAGATTCTTCTGCTGGAAAGGTATCAGTGGAAGAGGTCTCTGGGATTTCGCTGGCAGCGCAGCTTGTAAGGAAAAGCGCTAACCCTAAAACGGTGAGAGACTTGCGGTAGTTGCCGTGCTTTTTGAGGAATTGACTGACCATAGGTGAACTTTTTAGTGTGGGACGAAAAATTTAAAGATGAGATTCGCCGATAATCATGGCGCAATTGGCGATCGCCACAGGGCTAGTTAATGAAAGCTGTTAACAGAGCCTTTTTTGATCGAGGCAAAATAATACTGTTTGTACTCCAACGATGGGCAAGGAAAGTCCTAAAAATATAGAAATTTTTATACTGCTCATGCTTACTGAACCTGATTTGTCGGAAAGATGACAGTAATCAAACGAGACCAAAATATTGCAAGGCTAGGAAGTGACGGTGTGAATACTAGATTCAGCACGAAACATATTTGGTCGACTCGCTCAATTTCATAAAGGGCGATCGCCGCCATGATTAGCCCATTGTGAAACGGATTCGATTAGTCGGGGCATAATGAATTTGCTTCCCTTTCGTTGAAAGCTATGAACCTTGAGGCTCTAAGAGAAATTCGTGACCCCGATTTACGCAATGCGATTCACAGCTATGCTGAAGCCCTCCGGCAATTTAGCGCACTCACGAAAGAGCCATCGATACATAATGTTTTTCAACTATTGTTGCGACGCGATGCGGTAGCTCGTAGTCTCCAGCAAGCCACAAAAATTTCCTTGGCAGAACAGTCAGCCTCTCTCGCTTTTATCAATCACCTCGACGATCGCCTGAAACAACAGGCTGAAAATATCGTTGCCAATGGCAAGCTAGAGAGTTGTCGCCAAAGTCGGCAACCCGCAGAAACTGCTTGGTGGTGGTGGCTAGAGCCTTATCTTCCAGAAGCGACAGTCCACAAATTTGATCGTTTTGACTGGCTGTGGAATATCCTGAGTAGCTTTTGCATTATTGTCGCTACCTCCTTCTTGGCTGCAACTATCCAAGCCTTTTCAATTGTGGGCGGGTTCGATATTTTGCAGCTATTTAGTACCCTTTCCCAAGCGACAGGGTTAGTTCTCATTGCCGGAGGAACTCTAACAGATAAAGGTCACCGCGTTGTGAAACAGATTTTGCGGCGGTTTAATATCCCCACCCACTTTCATGCAGAAGTAATTTTGGCTGGGGCAGTGGCGATGTTAATAGTTGCATTTGCTGTAAATCAATCTTTGCCGCTCTTTGCCCAGTACTACTATCAACAAGGTTTAAAAGCTCAGGATAATGGCAACCTCTACATTGCAATTCGTCACTATCGCGAGGCGATCGCCTTTAATCCCAGCAGTACCGCACCCCACACTCGCCTAGGACATGTTTACCAAAACCTAGAACAATTCGCGGAGGCGCAGCAAGAATACCAAGACGGTCTACTAAAAGGAGATGTGGAGGCGATTAATGGGTTAGGCACTCTAATTTTGGCGGTTTTAGAGGATAAAGAAGAAGACGTTGAGGATAGTGGTCTTTTTAGTGAATTGCTCGATGCAGAGGTTTTGTTCCGTATTGGTTTGAGCAAAGTAGATCCTAGTAATGATCGGTTGCGTTCCCAGCTCCATACAAATTTGGGAATTACGCTACTGAAACGGGCGATCGCCGAACGAGATCCAAATCGAGAGCAAAATGAGCTGGTGCAAGATAGCAAGGAAGATCATGAAATTCTCTTTGCTGATGCGCGACGTAATCTCGAAATAGCCCTCAACATCGAAAAAAAATTGATTCAAAATCAAGCAGAAACCTTTGCAGGGCAAGGAATTGCAATGTGTTTTCTTGCTGGTTTAGATGAACAAGAAGGTCGTGAAGACTTGGCTGATCAACATTGGCAACTGTGCGAAGCGAATGCCTATCCGGCAGCGATTGAACAATATGAAGACATTATGCGGTTAGGGGGTGACGGCGTGAATATCAAACTCAGCACCAAACATATTTTGCCAAATCGCTCTAGTCAATGATGGGCAAAGTGCGTCACCTGCTGCAACCCCTTCCGGCCTTCGGCCACCTTCCCCAAGGAAGGACATAGCCTGTTTACTGTTGCAAAAATTTTTAATCAATAAGGTGCGATCTCCCCTAATTTTGATCTAGGATTTATCGCGAATCACGGTGTAGAGTTGCATTGCTTCGTCGCGCCCGCGAATGGCCATACTGCCCAAACTTTCCGTGATGTAGTTGTTGTGGATGAGTTGGAAAGTGGCTTGACTGAGGACGACATTAAAAGGGCGATCGCGTTTTTCTGAGATTTTTTTATTCAAGGATTCGAGGCGAGAAGAGGTATTCACCGTATCCCCCACAACGGAATAACTAAGGCGCTCTTGACCACCCACTGTACCCGCCACAACTTTACCTGTATGAATACCAACGCCGATTTCAATTTGGGGTAAACCCTTTGCTGCAAGGGATTCATTTAGAGGTTTAAGTTTTTCGTGCATCTCTAGGCTGGCGGCGATCGCCGCGATTGCGTCTTGTTGAATCTCGGCTTCTGTTTCCCGCGCGAAGGGCACGCCAAAGACCGCCATAATGCCATCACCAATATATTTATCGACGATACCGCCGTGGTGAATAACGCATAGGGTCATTTCGTGTAGGTATTCATTTAGCCAAGGTAAAAGTTCCTCTGGCGGGAAATGCTCCGAAATTTTGGTGAAGCCGCGAATATCACTAAATAAAACGGTGGCGGTAAGTTCTTGGGGTTCCAGTTGTCCTTTCGTAAAAATTTCCGTTTTACGCTGCCAAATGACCTCTGCCATTTCCGGCGACACATGACGGGCAAACAAATTCATCAGTTCCTGCTTTTCGTATTGTTCATAAAATTGCAGGGTGATCGCCGCCAGCAAAATGGTTCCTAACGGCGCAATTTCTGGGAGTAAAAGTTGGGCGTACACCAGACTCAATAACCCAACAGTCCACCAACCCACAAATGCCAAAGCGAGGAACAGCAGCCGACCCCGCAAATTTAATGGTGTAAGGATAAACATCGTTGCCGGAGCAATTAGCAAGAGCGCTGCCAGCGTTAATATTTGGGGCGATCGCCGTAAAAAAGAATCAGTTAAAAAGTTATCCACCATGACCGCGTGGAGATAGACCGCCGAGGAGGGGGGCGTTAACTCAAAGGGTGTTTGCAGTGGGTCAAAACCGGTTGCCGTGATACCAATCAGTACGAGCTTGTTGGCAAAGATTTCAGGGTCAAGATTACCGCTAGCCACCTCGCTAAAGGAATAGGTCGGAAAATCTGCGCTAGGGCGTTTCCAATTGAGCGTGTGATGTTGTTCTTTTCCTTGAGCAACTGGCTCCGGTAAGTCCAAAAAGATTTGATCGAGTTCTGCTTCTGGTGCAGACAAGGTCAAATCGAGGGTGTCTTGGTAAATCTCCAACATCGCCACACTGAGAGATGGAAAATCACCAATGTAGGAAATTCCCTCGCGGATGATGCCGTCGGGATCGGGACGCGCCACGATATGTCCCAACTTTGCCACCTCTGTAAACGCTGGCAGCACTTCAATGGGTTCTAAATCTTTACGAATCGCTTGGGCGATCGCCACATTTCCCCCAAACATCATCTCTTCGGCGAGTACAGCGTCGTATGCGGTCGGCTCACTAAAGATCACATCAAAGCCAATAGCTGCCGGAGGGGCAAAAGATAGCTGAGCAAGTAGATCAGTGTAATGACTCCTTTCCCACGGAAAGCGTCCGTAAGCTTCGATACTCGGCTCATCAATGGCAATCACCACCACGCGATCATCCCATTGTTGTTCTGGGAAAATCGGCAAATTCTGCGATCGCACCAACGTATTGTAGGCAGCCCGTTCTAGCGTCTCCCAAGCCCCGAACTGCCATAGCGCCGCACAGCTGACCCCGACAATGCCCCCTAGCCAAAGCCAGGGCTTAACCTGCAAATTCATCCTCTTCACCGCGTAACTTGATGGGGAACTCTTCTTCACGAATGAAAGTGTAGGTAATCTTGGTCGAGCCTAAGGGTGTCAAAACCCGGAAGGTGGTCAGTCCTCGAGGAAGGCGATCATAGTTCACTTTAAAGGTGCCATCTTCAGCGACTTGCGCCTGCTCATCGTCAACCCAAACAAAGTTAAACGGATCAACTTGCCCGGTCATTTCCCAAACGCCGTCGGTATTCAAGCTGGCGCGGGACACTTCTAAATCAAGATTTTCCACAAATTGCACCGGTTTCGTTGGCGCTTCTCCCTCTACCACGATGGTGGCGTAGCCTGCTTTCACTTCGACTGTTTCACTTTCATCTTGGCCACTGACCTCTACCATGCCCTCATTGGTCAGGACATTAGTTTGTCCATCGTCGGCAACGGCAACACCAAATTCTGTTCCCCGTACCCCAGCAATTCCAGCAGGAGTTCTTACTTGCAAGCGCGACTGAGGATTAGTAAAAGGTCGTACATTGATGCGGACTTGCCCCTTTGTCACTTCAATCACGGTAACCTTACCGCCGGTGCTTGTTGTGTTGAATTCTTTAATCAGAAAACTCGTCTTTGCAGCCACGCTGATGGTGCCAATCCCTTCGTCTAACGCCAGAACTGCGCTGGAGCGAGAACCCGTAGATAAGCCTTGTCCAGTACGGGTGAGGCGATCTCCATTTTTAGCGCGGGTAAAGGAGTTCCGAAAGGTGACATTCCCAATCGTCCGGCGCACCTCCATACTGCGGGAACTGGTTTGGGCGATCGCCGCTGTCGGTAAAGTCAATGGGGCGATCGTCGGAGCACCAGCCAAACACACCGCACTCAGCAGTAATGTGGGTAGATTTCGAAAGAATTTCATGAATTCACAAGACTTGGGGACTAATCAACCCATTCACTGTTTCTATAATAAAACCGCTAAATTCCGTAAAAATACGCATAATGACTTAGATTTTTTACAGGAAATGGTAAAGAAATGGAAAAATCCCCACAGCACAAAGCCATTGAGGATTTTTTTAAAAGCTTATTTAAGGGAAAAATCTGCGGCGATCGCCTTAATAACTTTAGGAATTGGATACAAGTTCTGTTGACACCTGAGCTTGAGCTTCGCGGAGTTTCTCTTGATCCTTGCGGCGCTTCTTCGCGTAGAGTTGAATCGCTGCTGCCATAAAGACGATTAAGGCCAAAATTAGACCACCAGTCCAGTTGAGGGGTAAGCTATTTTTAAAGACTGCCAACATCACAATGGTGACAAGGAGTAATGTGGGAGCTTCATTGAGGGCGCGGAATTGTTGGCCAGTCCACTCGCATTCGCCAGCCTCAAGCTTTTTCATAATGCGACCACAGTAGAAGTGGTAAACCAAAAGCAATACTACAAGGGCAAGCTTCGCATGGAGCCACCAAGATTTCAGCACAGCAGGTTCGGTCGAAATCACGGCGATCGCCATGGCGACTGTCACGTACATCCCCGGCTGGGTAATGATGTTGTACAGGCGTTTTTCCATCAGTTCGTATTGCTTTTTCAGGATGCTCTTCGCGGGTTCTGGCTCTTTTTCAGCTTCTGCGTGATACACAAACAAACGCACTAAATAAAAAAGTCCGGCGAACCAGACCACAACACCAATGATGTGAAAGGCTTTAAACCAAAAGTAGGCTTGGGGGGCGATATCTGACCAAAACTGTGCCATAGCAAGTCTTTAATCTCTTTCAATAAAATTTTTTATAGTTCTAGTCAGTGTAAAAGGGTGCGGGGGCGATCGCCAGAATTTCGCTTAAGTTGAAACTAAATGTTAAATTTCGCGTTGCTACCCGACCAAATATTCGAGCTCATTTCCCCAAACACAACACCAGCGTCGTCCAATGCAGACATTGTTTGACCATCCACTGCCACAGCCCAGTTTTGCCAATTATCTTCGCCGACACTACCCGCTTGGAACAAAATTTGCTCGGGGTGATGGTCGCTCCAGCCTAATAAGATGGCGTGGGTATAGTCCACGATGGAACTAGGCGAGAGAGTCAAAGTTTCCTCTGTTTCGCTGTCCCAAATAACACCATAATCACTGATATCAGAGCTGCCGAGAAATCCTTCAAACTGCCGAGCGAGAAGCTTTTTACCATCAGCCGACCATGACACAGGCATAATTAGTGAAATGATTCCCGGCGCATCAACAATATCTTTATTCTGAAAAGGGTGGGGAGCAAGGGGCGATCGCGCAATTACGGTATTCAGGACACCTGTTTGGAGATTTTCTACAAATAAAGTGCTGGTCACGCGACCTTGGTGCATGGCCGCTTTAAGATCGAGACGCACTCGGCAATAAGCCGCAAATTGACCTTGGGGATCGTAGAGCGAAGGACTACGGTAAATTTCTTTTCCAGCATGTTCCCCCGCACTAACTGCTGCTTGGGTATCAAGAATCCATTGCCACGGCAACGGAAAGGGACTATTGAGAGGATCACGAACGAGATCAGGTGAGGAGGCAGAGATGGACATGGCGCAAGGTCTGAAGAAATTGTGTGGGTCACTGTCTCGGTAGGATGCAAAAACTCACAAAGAGAATTGTGGGGGAATTTCCTGTGGGCATTACAATGGCGATAACTTATTAATTCCCCGATATTTCGTTGCCCGTTACATTTAGTACTTTTGTAATACTGTGAGTTCATCTTCGTCCCAACCTCAAGCTCAGTCAACGGTTCGCCGTCCTTCCGTAACAAAATGGATCATCGTCTTTATATTGCGTATTGTTGTGCTGTCCGGTTTTGCGGCGGGGGCGATCGCCTTAGGTTTATTGGCGGGACATTTTACGCCGACGAATAATCCCCAAAAACCTCTTTTCCTGAGACTTTTTTCTGGTTCAGGCAACTTTGCTGATGTGACAGAACCGGAGCTAAATCAAACGGTTGCAGCGTTGTCTGATGAAGAGCGTGCGGCCATTGAGGAGGAGATTGCAGGGATTCAAGCGCAATTGCAGGTGTTAACAACTCGTACCCAAAAGCTCGAAGCCGAACTAGAACTCGGCACGCAAAATGGTAACCTTGCTGGTCGCCTCACAAATCTGAATGAATTACTCGCAGCAGACCCAGAAGAATTTTCCCCGACTGAAGCCACTGCAACAACTCCGGATAACGATCTCAAAATTACGTTGCCCAGCAATGTTTTGTTTAATGATGGTGGTCAACTATCCCCCGAAGCTGAAGAAATTCTTGGGGCGATCGCCATTGATTTGCAGCAGACTCGTTTGAATACCATCAAAATTGCGGGTCACAGTTTCCCTGAGAATGCCGAGCAAGCGGAAGCCCTTTCTTTTCAGCAAGCGCAGTCGGTGACGGCTTTTCTGGACGCCCAAATCGATGGTAACTATCGCTGGTTGGTAGTGGGTTATGGCGACAGTCAACCCCTCGCTGCGGATGACCAAAACGCCAATCAACGGATTGAGATTACGACTCAGGCAGATTAACTTTAGCTCAATATTTTTAAGTTAAAATAGTGGAGAGAAAACTTGTCACTGTCAGGATTTGAGTGTTTCTGAAAGGGTGGAGAACAAGTAAGTCTTGGTCGCCTGTTACCAAGATATCCGCATTTCCGCTCACTGCTAACTCCAGGAATTTATTGTCCTTTGAATCGCGACACTCTGTTATTTTCTCTTTGATATCAACTATTTCTGTTTCGTTTGCCAAACTAGCCAGAAAATCTGCGCGAATTTCTTGGGTGATGTAACGGTTGAATTTAGGACGGCTCAATACATCATTTAGTTCAGCTAAAGTGTCAATCGATGTGAGTAAAACGCCATTTTCCCTAGCGAAGGTCAATGCTTGCATACTGTTGGAGCTAAAAAAGATTAGGGCGCTGACAATGACATTGGTATCGATAACAATGCGAAGCTTATTCATCAGCAAGGATAGACTCAAGAATTTCCGGGGTCATGCCGTTGGCGATCGCCTGTTTACTGGCTTCTTGCATGACTTCGAGGAGCGGTCTAGGCTGAACTGCTTTTTTGAGAATGACCGTAAGTAAAGCCTGAATTTTTTCTTGCTGTTGAACCTCGGCGTTACGATAAGCCTGTGCAATTTCTGCTGGAACTTGGAGGGTAATCGTTTCCATTTGTTTTGCCGATTATGTTCTCTTTTTAGGTTAATTGTTTTTTCAGTAGATTGAGCATGTATGACAAGTTGAAATCAGACAAGCATTGAGGCTAGGAGTTGGGAATACAATATCGGTAAGTTCCGTTGCTTCTTCTCAACTATCTGCCGATGTCTGCAAAATTTCTTCGCTTTAACTGGTTTCGATGGCAGCAATTGATTCAGCCGACTAGAAAACGATTTTTGCAAAGGATGTTTGCGTTGGGTTTGATGCTGAGCTTGTCCTTAGGGACTCAGGTCAATGTTTTGTCTCAGGTCAATGCTCCCGAAACGAAAGAAGAACTAATCGAACAGATTGAGGCAAGGGCGACAAACCACGCTAAGACTGGGCAGATGTACCATGATGCCGTCTATGAAGAGTTTAAGGATAATCAATTTGGGCTAGACCGGACAGCTATTCTCAATATTTATGAAGACAAGTTTGTTGAAGAACAGGGGCTGTTTGAGAATTGGTTTGAAAAGCTCTTGGGAAGATATCCGGGCTGGGTTGCTGCGATTATCTTTGCTTTAGGTCTAATCTTCAGAGATCGCCTTGTTGAGACAGCGAGTAACTGGACAAATGTCGTAATTGATTGGCTGTATCAAAAAGTTGCAGGGAATCCGCTGTTTCTAAATCTGGCGTTACAGAAATACCAAAAAGCCCTCAAGAAAAGACATGAAAATCTGGATACGCCTTTTAAAATCACTCCAGCCTTAAAAATGGCTGAGGTCTATGTGCCGCTAAAGGTGAAAGAGGTTGCAGAAGAGGGAAGTATTCAGGCAACAGCTCAAGGGGAATGGGATATTTACCGGATGATGGTGGACTATAACCGTCTCATGGTGACTGGTGCGCCGGGTTCGGGGAAATCGGTACTGCTAAAGCATATTGTCTATATTTACGGTGAAAAGGGATTTCTGGATTTGCCGGGATTGCCGATTCCGGTGCGGCTAGAGCTAAATACTTTGCGGGATGAAAATCTGGATGAATCAAAGTTTCTCGCGAAGTTGGTGAATGTTTTAGAGCAAAGTAATTTTCCAAATGCGAAAGGGTTTATTGAGAAATATCTAGAGGCTGGCAAGTTGTTGCTGTTGCTGGATGGTTTGGATGAGGTTCCTAGCTCGATCTGTGATGATGTGGTGCGGGTGATTAATGAATTTCTACGGAAATATCAAGATTGTCGGGCGATCGTGACCTGTCGGACAGCGGTATATCAGCGGGAGTTTGACATTGTTTTAGAGCGCAATCGCATAGAAGTAGTGGAATTTTCTGATCGACAAATTAGGAATTTTTTGCGGTCATGGAAGTCAAGGATGCGCAATGGCAAATCGGTTGAGCAACTCATGCAAAATCTTCAAAATCGACCAAAAATTAAAACGCTTGCTCGTAATCCACTCTTACTAACAAATATTGTCTATTTATACCTAAATCCATCCTTTGAATTACCTTATTCACGGGCAGAATTTTATGAGGAATCAACGAAAAAGCTATTAGAGGAGATAGATAATGAGAGAGATATTGATAATGAATATTCTACAAAGAACAAACGTCAGGTCTTAAGAAGACTAGCTTTAGCTGCACAAAATCAACTACAAAACTCGGATAAAACAGATCGCCGTAGTATTACTTGGGATTTAGTGAAGACAGAACTTGAGGAAGTTTTACCGGATCTCAATCTCGATAATAGCGATATGGAACCCATCCTTGACGAAATTGTCGAGAGAAGTGGTCTATTACTAAAAATTGATGGGGGTGAACGCTATCAGTTTGCTCACCTGACATTGCAGGAGTTTTTTGCGGCAGGAGCTTTAGAAAATCAGACTCAAGAGCTGGTCGAGCGTTGGCGACGAGACAAAGTGGCTTGGCGAGAAGTCGTGAAACTGTGGTGTGGTTTAGTTGGGAACAGTACAGCATTAATTGAAGCGATTCAGCGTGACGATTTAATCCTTGCGTTTGAATGTTTAGCAGAGGCGCAGGAAGTTGATCAGCAGCTTGCATACAAAATTATTTATCAGATGCAAAGTCAGTTTGTTCAGGCAGCAGCCGATGACGAAATAGCAAAAGCATTTGGTTCAGTTGCAGCGGATCGTAAACCTAGAGGTCAACAAGTTTTTCAGTTTCTTGAAGCACAACTTGATGATCAGGATATAGAAGTTCAGAAAGCGGCAGCTAACAGTCTCGCGATGAGCAATTTACCTAAAGCAGCGATTTTACTTGCTCCAAGGTTTCGTCCTGAAAGATCCGAGCTTCATGAATATCTATTGAAGATGGGTAATGTTGCAATTGCGCCTCTGATCAGAACAATTCAAGCAGGGAATGATCTGGCATTTCAGGGTTTATATGAAATTAGAAC
>CAZXBK010000109.1:0-15832 GCA_964638765.1 uncultured Synechococcus sp.
AGGCTCAACTACGGCGTATTAAGGCGATCGCCGAATCGATTCAACCCTAGAAGTTGCTTATTGTCGTTGTTTTTTCATGCATTGAGGACAATCACCAAGTTATTTAGAAATAACGGCAGAAAGTTTTAGATCTCGGAAAACGTTTAAGATAAAACAAGCAACATAATTCCCTGAATGTGAATGTATAGTCTCGATCTCACTCTGAAATATAGCCCCGTGCCCGTTTCCGTCCAACGTAAAGAGGAAGAGGCAGCCAAGGCACTTTACCAATCTGTACTAGATGCGATGAAAGCAGATACTGCGACCATCATCGAGCTTACCTGCGATAAGGATGAAGATAAGCAGGTTGCGTTTTTGAGTGATCAGATCAGTGCGGTCGTTCTCAACAAGCGTAGTGGTGCAGCGGCTTCTGGTCGGACACCGGGTTTCTTTGCAACCCAGAGTGCCGAGTAATTTTTTTGCTTTGCTTTGAGAGGCTTACAAAGGGTAGGTCTCTTTTTTTATTTATCTTTTTTCTCTAGCCCATGACTATGCCGGCGATCGCCGTTCAGAATCTTAACTTTAGTTGGCAAGCCGACCGCAAAATCCTTGACCATTGCAACCTCGATGTTCCCAAGGGCGAATTTTGGATGCTACTGGGCGCTAATGGTAGCGGTAAATCAACATTGCTGCGTATTCTCGCCGGGCTACTACAGCCGACTTCCGGTGATGTAGAACTGAGTCAACCCATCGGTTTTGTCTTCCAAAATCCCGACCATCAGCTGGTCATGCCAACCGTGGGTGCTGATGTGGCTTTTGGTTTAGTCGCGGAAAAACTATCCATCAAAGCGACGAAAGAAAGGGTCTCTGAATCACTGACTGCTGTGGGTTTAGAAGCCTTTGCTCGCCGCCCAATCTATGCCCTCAGTGGTGGACAAAAGCAACGAGTTGCCATTGCTGGGGCGATCGCCCGCCATTGTGAAGTGCTGCTCCTCGACGAACCAACAGCACTACTCGATGGCGATACCCAGCTTGATCTAGTGCAACAAGTACGGAGCCTCGTTAAAGATCGAGGTATGACTGCATTATGGGTAACTCACCGCCTCGATGAACTAGATTACAGTGATGGCGCGTTTTTATTAGAAAATGGTCGCGTCGTGGATAAAGGCGATCCCCAAAGACTCAAACACCGCTTACAGTCTGCCGTTAGTTCATAATCTCTTGCTCAGCCAATATTTTTTGATGCTTTAAGCACTGCTCACTGCTATGCAGCTTCGTCTCCGCAAACTACATCCCGACGCGATTATTCCCCAGTACCAACATGACGGTGATGCTGGAATGGATCTCCATGCCATCGAAGCTGTGGCGATCGCCCCCCACACTACAGCGTTGGTCAAAACTGGACTAGCCGCCGAAATCCCACCCACTACAGAATTACAAATTCGTCCCCGTAGCGGACTTGCCCTCAAACACAGCATCACCGTGCTAAATAGTCCCGGCACAATCGACTCCAACTATCGCGGCGAACTAGGGATCATTCTCATTAACCACGGCACCGAAACATTCCACATCACCCCCGGCATGAGAATTGCCCAAATGGTGATGGCAAATATCGTTCAAGCCGACATTATTGAGGTCACAGAACTTTCAAATACCGCCAGAGGTTCGGGTGGGTTCGGTTCTACAGGACGGTAATTTCCTATAGCTCTAAGCTAAATTAGAAATAACGGCACAGTTGGCAACAGGTTGCAAGAATTTCAATGGACTTATCTTTATTTGTAGGCGTATTCTTTGGCGGTATTGGCTCCTTTGCCATCCTCAAAACTCTCCACAAAAAAGAAGTTGCGAAACTCAAAAGATATTTCTCTAACCAACAGGAAACCTACGCAGAAGAATTCCAGCAAAAAGTTGCATCCCACGACGAACTCGTCTCCGAACAGCAGGCTCGCTACACTGCCGAGATTGAAAAGCTACAGCAGCAAATTCATCAACAGACGGCTGAAAAAGAGAGCATTTTGACCCAACTTGCCAAAGAAAAAGAACTAACCCAAGCTCATAAGAAAAAGCTGCGAGAAAATAATCAAGATATCGACGAAATTCTTGAGTCTTTAGAGAAGCATCAGCAAAGCGTTCTTGAGACAAAAGATATCGAAATTCAAGCACTCCAAGAACAAAATAAAACCCTTGCCATTAATCTTGAGCAACTGAAGGTCGAAGTTTTTACCCTGAAGCAAAACCGCGTCACTAAAATTTCTCAAAATGATGACGCTAGCTCCTCAGACTGGACACCGGATCAAATTGCAGAACTTTTGCAGACCCTATTTCCTGATATCACCCTACTGCGGGATTCCCTCGCAGTTCTTGCTTCACAGCCGGAAAACCTCGTCAAACTCATTAAGGCGATTAAAGATATTCACGATGGTCAACCCTATTCGCCGACCAAAGTTCGGGCAACGGACAAGAAATGGACAGAATGTCGTGTGCCCCACATCAACTTAATGCGCATCTATTTCCAGAAGTGCAAAAAAGAGTCTGGCTATCAAATTTTAATCTCACCGAAAAAGAATCAAAAGAGCCAAGACCAAGACTATGAATGGCTCAAAAGTCATCACGCTTGCTAAAACGTTTCCTCAACATTTTGTGACTCACTTAGGGTTGTTTCAATGATGATTTGTTCTGATAAAAAGCGATGAACGGGACAGCGATCGCCGATTTCTTTTAACCTTTCCCTTTGGGCTTGATCTAAATCACCTTCGATAACGAGTTTGGCTTGAACAACAGGTTTTTTCTGAGACCGTTCATAATCAACCTGCACATCAACTTTTTCAAGCTGCCAACCCTTACGCTCTGCATACATTCTGATGGTGATCGCCTTACAAGCCCCTAAGCCCGCTAATACATATTCCATCGGCGTCGCGCCTCGATCATCACCACCAATATCTTGGGGTTCATCGGCAATGAGCTGAAAATCTCGTATCGAAATGTCTTGACCGTAACGAGTACCGTTGGACGAAATATTGACCGTTGCCATGATGAAATACCTAAAAGTTTTTTAGTGCAACTAATCACTTAAGATAAGTGCCCTGTTTTGACGTAGATAATGCAACCTTCGTCACTAAAGGGAGTATGGATACTATTGGGGGGATTACGCAGCCATGTGCCCTTGGGATAAATGCCTTGTTCGTCGGCAAAAGTTCCTTCCAAGACCAAAATCTCTTCACCACCCCAATGGCGATGCATTTGAAATTTCGTGCCGGGTTCCCATTTCACGAGAGCGACGTTTTCTGTACCGTGGGCGTGGAGTGGTAAGACACTTAAGCCTTTAACCATGCCGGGAAGCCAGTGGGCAGTTTTAGTATTAATTGTTTTTTGCTGATCATCTTCAGGGGACATCTGATGGAGCTTGACGAAAATAGTGCAGCCCTCTTTGCTAGAGGGTGTATGGCTGGAACCGACAGGATTTCGAACATAAGTGCCTGCGGGATAGTCGCCATGCTCATCAGAAAACATCCCTTCCAACACAAAAAATTCCTCACCGCCACCGTGGGTATGGGCAGAAAAATGACTACCCGGTGCATATTTCACTAGGGAGGTTGCCCGCGCAACTTCTGCACCATCACGATCTAACATACGCCGTTGCACACCCTGCATTGGGGAATCCTGCCAGTCTAATTGCTCGGTCTCGATAACGGCTCGCTGATTTAAATCTGCATTAATTTTCATGAGTTTCAATATCGATTTTTGCTCAAGGTTTTAAGGAAAGAAATTCTTAGCAAGGGTATTCGGACATCAAACACCCTTCACCTCAAATTTTGTCTAGTTGTACTGATTGCGACCAGCCATTACGCCACCATCGATATCCCAAATTGCGCCCGTAACCCAAGCTGTTTTTTCTGAGAGTAAGAAGGCGATCGCCTGGGCGACATCATCGGGAGTGCCAACCCGGCCAATGGGATGAAAACCATTAAAACCCTGTAGTGCGTCGTGGACTTGTTCTTTGGGGATAAAGCCTTGATAGATGGGAGTCTCTACTACAGCTGGAGAAACGGCATTAACACGAATATTATGCTCGGCTAGCTCCATGGCAAGGTGTTGAGTGAGAGAATGCAATCCAGCTTTTGCCATCGAATAGGCTGAAGAAGGAGTCGCTTGTACGGATTGTTTTGCCCACATCGAACCAACATTGACGATTACTCCACCTTGTTGACGGTCAACCATATTTTTGGCGATCGTTCGAGTAATAAAGAAGGTCGCCTTATTTAAATCAAGATACAGATCATAATCTGTCTCCTCGTGTTCTAGAAATGATTTCGGCAAAAATACGCCAGCAGCATTTACCAGCAAGGTTGCATCGCTATGATTTTGCTGAATATTTTGAATCAAGGATTGGCGATCGCCGGGATTGGTAATGTCTGCTTGAATGCCCATTACGCTGCCTAGGGTTGATAGCTCCGCAATGGCATCGTTGAGCTTTTCGAGATTTCGACCAATCAACACAGCAGTGCCACCTTGACTGGCAACAAGTTTGGCGACAGCTTTGCCAATACCACTCGTGCCGCCGACAACAATAAGTTTTTGGTCAATAAAATTTTGGGACATGGGAACTTCCTATATTTTTTATTTACCTACTAGAAGGTAGATGAATGAGCAAAAAAAATTCTGGTATGTCTAACCACATTAATTGCCAGACTACTCAGAATTTAATGGAAAACTTAGCCTCTAAAAGTGGCTCAACAATCTGGTCGAATGTGTCAAAGGGATTCTCAGAGGAACGGGCAATAAGCTGCGTACCTTGTAGCAAAGAAATTAAGCCAATAGCTTCCGTTTGAACCGAAGACGAACAGACCCACAAGCCTGCATCAACCCCTTGCTGTAATAGATTCGCCAGCCAAGCCTGAGTTTCCTGAAAAAATAAGCGGATCTCTGCTTGAGTTTCTACGGGTAAAATCGCAAAATCAGCTGATAGCATGGCACACAGACAAATTTGATTTTTGTCGAGACCATTGCGGTACAAACCAGTAAACTGCATCAACTGTATATCTAAAAGCTTTGATGAGGTAGCGATCCAATTACAGTCACGACTCATATTTTGGCGGTAGCGCTGCACCAGTGAGCTTGCCAGTTTGTCTTTGGACGGGAAATGGTAGTGGATACTCGCTTTGCGAATACCAACTGCTGCCGCAACATCTGCATAGCTAAAGGCGCTGTAGCCTCGACTGCGCACCATCTCTTGAGCGACATCAAGGATTTTTGTGGCTGTTTTATTTTCCATATCTAGATTGTCTACCATCTGGTAGGTAGATGTCAAGGGCGGATTTTAAGGAGTGTACAAGAAAAAATAATCTGGATTTGCTGCAAAATCTTTTGATTGAAAGGCTTGTAAGCATTTTTGAGAGAAGCTGTGATGTCTACTGGTTTTTAGAAAAAACAAATATTTGGGTTGTTAATAGTAGTCTATACGCGAGGATGGTCTATTGATTTTGTGGCGATCGCTACGAATGTAAAGACTTGTGATAATCTGGCTTGTGGCTTTCGTAACAGTCATAAGGAGAATATTGTGGAACGTACTTTTGTAATGGTTAAGCCTGACGGTGTTCAGCGCGGCTTGGCTGGTGATGTTATTTCTCGCTTTGAGGCAAAGGGTTTTAAGCTTGTCGGTCTAAAGCTTGTATCCGTATCCAAGGAATTGGCAGAAGAGCACTACGGTGTTCATAAGGAAAGACCTTTCTTCGGTAGTCTCGTTTCCTTTATCACTTCTTCTCCCGTTGTCGCAATGGTTTGGGAAGGTAAGAACGTTATTTCTTCGGCGCGTACTCTCATCGGTGCAACGAATCCTATTGAGGCAGCACCCGGCACAATCCGTGGCGATTTCGGTATGGACATCGGCCGTAATTTGATTCATGGTTCCGACGGCGCTGATACTGCTGCTAGCGAAATTGCACTTTGGTTTAACGAAGATGAGCTTGCTAGCTGGGAACCTGCAACCACATCTTGGTTATACGAATAATTTTTTTGTGATTTCGACTAAAAAATTATAATGAACAATCCCCTTTGAGGTATTCTCCGAGGGGATTTTTTTGTCTAACCCTAAGCCACAGAGCCTCGTTTACGCGTTTCTTTGTAGGACACACCGACATTTTTTAGACCAGCTTTGACCATTTGTTGCTCGAGCAGTGAGAAAAATCTTGCCCGATCGCCGCCTCGAATGACCGCTTGATTATGGGCTTCGGCGATCGCCACCGGATAGCCAAACCCTTTATTCACCTGACCCAACAAAATACCTAGGGTTTGGTCTAATAATTTGTGGTCTTCAGCTAGCCACAACGGAAACTCGACGCGGGCAACTTCCGCTCCCACGTGGACATAACAAAAACAAATTTGATCTTTCGGCTGATACATCTGCAAAATGCGAGACTGACTTTGCTAAATGCCGCTGCGCTCTCCCGGCTGTAACTGATTATTCCAGAGGGTACTGTCTCGAATCGGTTCAATGGTTTGACAGGGTAGCGTTTCACGAAATTCTGGTCGGCGATCGCCTGTCGTTTGGTCGAGGCAATGGGTCGCACAATCTGGAGCTTTATGGGGACAAGCTGCCAATCGCAGGTAATGTACCGCATCAATACTGCGAGTCGAACTGATATAACCAAGCAGCGGGATTTTTGTTTCCCGTAACCGCTGCCAAGCCTTAAGCACAGGCACTAAAATTCTTTTCCGTGCCTCTAGCGGAATATTCTCTAAAAACCAGTACACGAGTGAACCATCCACCATCGCCACATTGGGAATATGCTCGTGGGAACCCGGCGGCAATACCCATTTACAGGCCATTTCCGCCAACATTTGTCCTTCTGAAGCGGTGCGACAATAGCCCATCCATTCATCTGTGCGAATGCCCCATTTCCGCGACACATAGAGGTCTTCCGGGCGATAAAAAACCTCTGGAATATTGTCCAGCAAAGGATGCAAACTTTGGCCGTAATGCAGCATGATGCGCCCGACATTAATCAGATAGCAGTAGGCAATTTCATGGTGGGAAGGAGCAATCTGAGAACCGTCTGTCGCAAATACCGTGTGGGCCTTTGGCGGCGCTGAAATCATGACCCGCGTATCCAACGGCTCCAATGGCACTGCGCAATTAAAAATCAGGCGATCGCCCCACTGTTCATACTGCTTTTGTAACTGCTGAAAATCTTGCTGAGCCGCACTTAGTAGCGCCATACCCCGCTCAACTCGTTCACGTCCATCGTTGGCCTGCTGCCGGAGGTGGGACCCCATATCGGGAAGTTGCCCAGCAATTTTTGTCAGATCCAACATATGTCTGCAACGTTCTCAAAGCCATGTCGCAAACCATTTTAGTCGCTTAATGCTTAAGCAAACCCGTTAGGTGATCGCTACATATATATCTATTCGAAAATATGGAATTGCCTGAAAAATTTCTTAGAAACTTAAACGTCAGAAGACCAGTGGTTAATGCGGTCCAATAACAAAGGGACTGCAACAATAACCAGCTTAATCACCCAAGGCGCGTAACACAGAGCCAAAAATCCAGTAAACACAGCGACGAAAGCCGTTGCGACTTTCACAATTTCTTCCTTTGTATTGAAGCTCAAACACATCGCACAGGCTGCAATACCGAGAGTAAAGAGAGAAGGATTCATATTTTTAAAAGTTCAAGAACTTTCAGAAGCAATATGTGCGTTCCTTCAGGAGTTACCCTACTTCCGTCTTCCGGCTGTCTTACTGTGGCGGTCAGAAGATGAACGATTTATTAAGATATATGTCATTGTACTCCGTTATTTTCCGCTGTCAATCAGTAAGCCCCTTAATGTTTCGCAATAAAAATAGCCATAATGTGTGCTGTGTGCTGGATTGCGTCTCAATGGACGTTCACAGATGTTATGAGGTGTTAATCATCTGTCGAAAACCTTAAGTTAGTCTTCCTGCACAAAAATCAATCGCTATAATTCATGGGTACAAAATATACACTTAGCGCGCACTTTTGTTGAGCTTGTAAAAATAATGAAAAAGAAAATTTACAGTCAATTATTGTCAACACTACTTTTGCTTTCGGGATCTTTAATATTGCCAATCAAACCAGCTAATGCGGAAACTATCACAGATTTTCAGTCGGGTGAAAGTTACGATATTTCTCTATACGTTGCAAGTCGAGGTTATTACACTATCGATTTAAGTTCCCATTTTGGAGCAGATGCAGATTTGTACATTTATGACGTGAACAATGTTCTGCTTGCTAAAGCTGAAGATCTTGGTAGCGACACCATAGAAGGTTACCTAAATGGTGGAAATTACCGAATCAGAATTCGTATGAGTATGTGTCTTTCAGATGATTGTACTGCTTACATTACTGTTCGCCGTGACGGTCGACAAGTTAGTTTATGGTAAAGTCACGCCTTTCCATCCAAAGATTTTTAACCATTTTCAAGGAGGAGTAATCACTTCTCCGTCGGGAATATCCAACTCAATCGCTGTACCACGGTCCATTACTTCGACATCCCACTGGCCACGCCGAGCCGATTCAAACACCACATACCGACCGTCGGGGCTAATCTGTGGGTTCCGAACCCAATGGCGATAGCCTTGGGTCAAAATGTCTGAACGCTTCGTTGCGCGGTCGTACAAGATAATGTCGGGTTTCCCCTGGGGGCTAGAAAGGTAAACGATGTAGCGAGCTGTACGACTCAAGCTTGGACTTTCGTGGATTGCACCCTTTTGGTTGAGATTGGGTAGTGCCACAAAGCGTTTTTGAATCAGGTCGTAAAACAAAACCTCGCTCGTACCGTTGCGATTGGAAATAAAGGCAAGCCAACGGCCATCGCCGCTCAGGGCTGGCTGCTCATCGTGAAAACGACTATTTAGGGTTGTGGGTGCTGAGGTATTGTTCCCGAAGGTGCAACCTCCGAGGCTGAGAATCAAAATAGTCAGCCACAGCTGAAACGGGATTTGCCTATACACAGCACACAACAGTCAAAAAATAGATTGGTGACTTTTCAGCAGTTTTCAAAAAGCTTTAGTAGTCAAAATTAACGGGGTTTTCAGGGCGATCGCCTTCATTAGTTTCCGGAGCTTGATCATCCCAATCTTGAGCTTCATCATCGTCAAAGCTCACACCATTAACGGGCTGATAATCAACGGTAGCTACATCATCATTAGCACTATCGTAACGGTCAGGGCGAGGACGACGGGGACGGCGGGATGCTTCATCATCTGGGCGAGGACGACGAGGGCGACGCGAGGGGGGTGTTTCTACAGGGCGATCGCCTTCATCCCATGCATCTTCAGACCAAACATCGGTGACACCACCCGCTTCATAGCCTGCATCGTAGCCATAGTCATTAGCGCGGGAGGGACGGCGGTTGGGAGAGCGAGAAGGGCGACGGTTGGGATTAGGAGAGCGGGGAGGACGATTACGGGAAGGAGCAGAACTACGGCTAGCGCGGGGAGTGGGCGCTTCATCTTCGTAGCCACGGCTGCGGCTAGGGCGCGGTTCTTCATAACCCCGCAGACGACGCTCATAGCGCTCTTCAGTTTGGTAAGGTTCGATTTGATCCAGCTCAGCACGGTACACACGGCTAACGGGGCGATCGTCATCCACGATGGGAGTGCTCCGACGTGCCTGTTCTGTTGCTAGACCTCTTAAACGGATGGATTCGATTGCAAAAAAGACGGCAGAACCAGAGAGTAAAAATTGACCGAACTGGAGAATTGGGTCGAGACGCCAACCTTGAAACAATAAAATAAAGCCGCAAAGTAGACCGACTGCCGCAAAGAAAATATCGTGGTCACGGGAGAGTTCAGGGCGCACCGAACGCAAAAAATAGAGAGCTGCCCCTGCTGCTGCCAGAGCAATCCCCAAAATACTGGCGGAATTTAGCCCGAAATTAACCATGTTTGATCTCCCTTGACTCTACCTTCTATACTAACGAGTTCGGTTCTAAGATTCTAAGATACTTCAATAGCAAAACAGGTGGACAGCGATAGTGCGTCATCCACCCGACAGAAATTCTTAATTTGCAAAAGGCAAAATATTAACGTTGGATTTTGTCCTGTTGACTAATAAAGATGAGAAATGCTGTTGCGGGGATGACAACAATCAAAGTGCCTGCCAAAAGACTGTAGAAGAAATTTGCTAAAGAAGGAGTCATGGGAACGTTTCCTAATGGTATTTAATAATTTGTTGTTGATAATTTTGCCATATTCTTCGCCCTATCTAGCCATTGATGTTTAGAATCTCGCTTTCGGCTCCCAAAAAGATTCCTTGGCGGGCGTGGGGATATTACTGTTTTGGCGCGGCGATCGCCGTGAGTTTATGGCATACCCTTTGGTTTAGTGATGGCTTAGTTAATGGGCGGGGTTTTGGGTTGCTGGGTCGCTTTTTACAGGCCAGTATTCAGCCGGATCTGAGTTCTGAGTTTTTACAGATAGTCGCTAGCGCCACCCTGACGACGTTTGCCTACGCGGTATGTGGCACATTTATCAGCTTAATTTTTGGGTTTGTGGGGGGATTGCTCAGTGCAAAAATCGTTTGGCGATCGCTCTTTCCTCGCCAGTCGTTAGTTATTTGGCAAAGTACCCGTTCGATATTGGCAATTCCCCGCGCCATTCATGAATTGGTTTGGGGTTTGATCCTCATTAATATTTGGGGTTTAGATTCGCTGGTGGCATTAGGGGCGATCGCCTTACCATTTGGCGCAATTGTGTCAAAGGTCTTTGCAGAGATTCTCGACGAAACGCCTAGGAAAGGATTCGACGCGCTCATTGTGGCGGGTGTTCATCCGGCGCAGGCCATGCTTTACGGTTTGCTGCCCCAGGCGTTATTTAATTTGTTGTCCTACGGTTTTTATCGCTTTGAATGTTCCCTCCGTTCTGCAGCGGTCTTGGGAATTATTGGAGCGGGCGGATTAGGCTACGAAATTTTTCTGAGTTTGCAATCTCTGCGCTACGAACAGCTATGGACATTGTTCTATGCCTTGATCACTCTCAATGCAGTGGTGGATTGGAGTAGTGGTTTTCTGCGGCGAAAGCTGGGTTGCACCAGTCGCTTAGACCTCAACACAAAGCAATACCAAGTCAATTTTCAAAAACGTAACTGGCTTATCGGCACAATCCTTGGCACGTTGGGGTTAGTGAGTTGGGGATTTTGGTTTATTCGTCCCGACTGGCAACGGTTATGGTCACGGCAAACAGCCAGTTTCCTCGGAGAAATCGCATCGCAGCTACAGCAGTTTGAGTTTGATCGGGCGCTACTGATTGATTTGTTTTGGCTCAGTGTGCAGACCCTCGAAATGTCAATTTTGGCGATCGCCTTGGCAGGTGTAGGGGGATTTATTCTCGCTTTTTGTGCCGCTGAAATTTTTAAAGCTAATCCGAATCAGTCTCAATTTGTAAGCAAAATTCCGCGCTATTTTAGTCGTTTAATTTTACTAATTTGCCGTGGTATTCCTGCACCGATTTGGGCATTGGTGATTCTATTTATTATGTTTCCGGGGATTTTGCCGGGGGCGATCGCCTTGGGTATTCATAATCTCGGTGTGCTGGGGCGCTTGATGACAGAGGTCATCGAAAATTTAGAGCGCGAACCGATTGAAGCTCTCAGTCAACTCGGTAGCCCTCAGAGTTCCGTGTTTCTCTATGGCGTTGTGCCCATGACCTTACCCAACTTTGTTGCCTACACTTTTTATCGTTGGGAAGTCTGTCTACGGGAAACAGTAATTGTCGGTTTAGTGGGGGCAGGTGGTTTGGGGAGGCTACTTACTGAACAGCTCAGTAGTTTTGATTACGCTGGCGTTTTACTGACCCTTGTCTGTTTTTTACTGCTTACGCAATTTGTCGATCAATTTAGTGCCCTACTTCGCCGTAAATTAGACCCTTAAATCTGGTTCATACCCGTGGGCGATCGCCAAGATTTATTAACCTAAAGTCATTTTGACAATCCGATTTTTTTAAGCTTTACTTACAGGTAAACTTACGAGTCCATAGGCTTTTCGTGTCATGTCCGATGCCGCATCTTCTCTAAATCTCCATAACCTTGAGCAGGATCTGCAAAATCGGCTCCATGCGGAACCATCTTTCACACAACCGATGCAGGTGCGCTGCGTCTTCAAAGAGGGCATCTTAATTGTCCTAGTGCAGCACGGTGCGCCAGCTTTGCCCTATCCTCGGAAAGTTTTTCGAGCGATTCGCCAGTTTCTCTACGAAGGCGAAACCCTCCAGCACCAAGTCCTTATGTATTTGCGGGTCGAAGGTAGCAACCAGCCCTACGCCTTCCACACCCTCACAGAGCAAAGCAAACCGCCCGTTACAGAACCAGCACCCGTTGCACCGCCAGCAGAAGCCTCTCTTTCCGAAACAGATACTTCTGAAGAGTTTGATGATGTAGACGAATCCCTCGGTTCCGTGGACGACGAATACGAAGAATTTGAAGCACCAATGGGGGCTGAGTCGGACTTTGAAGAAGAAATGACCGATGATGACGATGAGGCAGAATTTGGTATGGCTGCTGCGTCAATGGATGATTTTGACGAAGACGACGATGATGAAGATCTCGGTTTTGAAGGCTTTACATCTGTAGATGAAGCATTTGATGACGATGATGAGGAGGTCGATGAAGTTGGCGATCGCCGTCTGGGTAAAGCCACCGTTGCCTTTGCTGCCTGTCTTGCCCTTGCTTTTTCTGGTACAGCCTTTTACGTTTTAACGCGCCCCTGTGTGATTGACCGCTGCGAAACCATGAGTCGCGCCGAGAAGTTGAGCGAGCAATCGATTAAAACCTTCCAGAGTAATCCGTCCGGCCAACAAATTTTGACAGCGCAAGGCCAGTTAGACGAAGCAATTGAAAAATTAGAAGCGATTCCTTTTTGGTCGCCCCGCTACACTGAAGCCCAAGCCAAATTAGAAGAATATCGCGCCCTTTCCGGCAGTCTCGACCAAGTAATTACCTCATTGTTTAAGGCTTCTGAAGCGGCTCAAATGAGTCAAAATCCCCCTTTCCCCGCGGAAAAGTGGGCAGAAATTGCTCAACAATGGCAGGCGGCGATCGCCGGCTTGAGTCAGGTGCCACCCCAAGACTTTTTCCATCCCTTTGCCCAGAGCAAAATCGATGTTTACGAGCGTAATTTAAACAATATCAATCAGCGCCTTGCCCAAGAAGAACAGGCTGTCGAAATTTTGGCTCAAGCTAAGGAAGACGCCAAAGTTGCTCAGGTGCAGCAGGGGGTTGCCCAATCCTTGGATAGTTGGGAGCAGGCATATCTCTCTTGGGCAAATGCTGTTCAAAAGTTAGAGACTGTCGCCGAAGGTACAACAGCTTACGACGAAGCGCAGGAGCTGATTAGTAGCTATGTGCCCCAGATGAGCGACAGCAAAGAGCAGCAAGATAAAGAAACCTTTGCGCAGGATATCTACAACCAAGGTATTCGTATTGCTCAGTTGGCTAGAGATGCAGAGCTAGAAGAAAATTGGGAGGAAGCAACATTTCACTGGCGTAACGCGATTCGTTATATGGAAGAGGTTCCTGACGATACCTACCAAGCCACCCTCGCCAAACCGGCGATCGCCCGCTTTAACCAGGCCATTGAATCCTCCCAAGTACAGTTGCAGCTTTACACACGCCTAAGACAAGCAGAAAACGATTTGCGCCGTACCTGTGCTGGTGATCCCAATATTTGTACCTTTACCCTCGATGCTCGTAATATCAATGTTCGGTTGACTGCTGCCTACGTTAACGAGGTACAAGAAACAGCTGTTCAAGCCAGTGCGACGAATAATAGCGACGCTAAAATCCGTATCCTTGACCACATCGCTACCCTTGAGCAAGCCCTTGAGGTGATTAGTAAAAATACGAACGTACCTGTTCAGGTCTACGACGTAAATGGCGTGCTCTTGGTTGATTACAAGCCCTAAGTTCTTAACTCACTCGTAACTGCCAAATTAGTGGTTGGCAAAATTAAAAAGATAGCGGCGCAATTGTATCAATGAGCGTTGCTGTTTTGAGTGACTTACCAATGTGGTATTCGCTGTAATCTCGCATCAATCTTTCTAATCGTAGCCATGCTGTTTCTAGAGAAAACACAGTTTTTCTTGATGACCACTGCGTAAAATCAGGCAAATTAGCAGCCGCAAGATTTTGTAGCAGATCTAATTCAAGGGCCGTCAAACGCTGATCAATTTTCAAACTAGCTGGCCGTTGGTCAAGGCGAAACACGCCACCAAGACTATGGCTAAATCCTGTGCGCCAACGGGGATCAACAAAATTTGCTTCAACGATTTCCTGAGTGACATTGCAGCGCTGGGTCTGAGGGGCAAGTCCGGCGATCGCCAGCAAATGAAAAATCGCTTGGGTGAGATGCGCCACAATTTCAACAACACGGTTTTCTGGTGTAATCTCCACTTCTTCTAAGCGCTGCAAATGTTCTAACAGCAGACTATACAGCTCCGCTTGGTATAAATCACTAACCCCTAGATACCCCACCAATTCTGCGAGATACTGTCCGGCGGCTAATTTCCCAAAATCCTTGCTCAGTCCTGCATGGGAGGTTAACGTTTCGGCCTGGCTAACTCGATTCAGCGATCGCCCTTTAATTAATAAAAAATCATTAACGACAAGAAGTTCTGTGCGCCCTCGCAACTGAGAACGATGTTTGCGCGCTCCCGGCACCACAGCTTTCAGTAGACCTAGCTCTGGCGATAAAATTGTCACCAAGCGATCCGATTCCCCAAAGGGATAGCCCTTAATTACAATGCCTGTCACCTTAAAGGGTGTTGCCATTTCTAGTCCGCCATCGCTTCTCGCTCTTCCATGATTTTGACGCCCCGCGATGTACCTAGACGAGTTGCGCCAGCCCGAATTAAATTAAGTGCCTGCTCTGGCGTTTTTATCCCCCCCGATGCTTTGATGCCGATACGTCCTTTGGTAATGCTATTGAGCAGTTTGACATCTTCCGTCGTCGCCCCACCAAACCAGCCTGTGGAGGTTTTGAGATAATCAGCCCCTGCATCCAAACAAATCTCTGCAGCCAAACATTTCTCATCATCAGTGAGTAGGCTCGTCTCTAAAACAGCCTTAACAACAACTCCGGTTAGCTCTCGAATTTCGGCAATTTCTCGGTAAATATCATCGGAACGACCCATTTTTAGTAAACCAAGACTGAGTACAACATCGAGTTCTGTTGCACCATTATCTACGGCTTCTTGGGCTTCATAGAGTTTAGTGGCTGGTGTGTGAGCACCGGAGGGAAAGCCAATCACAGTACACACTTGGGTTCGACTATTGTGGAGAGCCTCTTCCCCTACACGCACCATATTTGGGTACACACAAACACAGGGAAAACGCCACTGATCCGCCTGCTGACAATAATGTTTTACCTGCTCGATAGTTGCCGCTGGATGCAGCATCGAATGTTCAATGTAACGGGAAAGGTCAATATCGTACTCAGGAATAGTCATAGGTGCGTTGCCAACGAACTTCTTTAATTTTGACAGATAGACGAAATACTCGGTATTGCCTCGCTAAGAATTACAAACAAGCAGCATATTATCTATTTCTTTTTAAGTATTAGTCACAAGCAATAAAAAATCCTCCACAAGCGTTGTGGAGGAGAGTGATTACAGAATTTATAAAAATCGTATTTTGCAATGCGAGCAAACAATGAGAGGCATTATTGACCCCGACGATCCCGATCTTGACGACGGCGATCGCGCCATTCGACGAAGGTGAGATAGGAAATACCGCCACTGACAAGTAGCAATAAAACTAACGCCCCTAGAAAAAGAGAATTTAAAAAGTATGTTTCCACAATTTTTTAGGAATTTTTTAGAAACCGTTTCTTGCCCAAACAAC
>CAZXBK010000110.1:0-15587 GCA_964638765.1 uncultured Synechococcus sp.
CGATCGCCATCCTGTTCCCAGCTAAGGAGTTTAATGTCGTATTCCATGCGGGGATAATCCGCCCACAGTTCCCCAAGAAATTCGCCGTAAGCATCGCGGGTTAAACCGTCAGAATGCTGAAAGGTATCGCTATAAAAACCGAGAGTTGTATCTAGCTCGTGATTATTAATCGCAGTCTCAATGCTGTTCAGAAGCGTAACAAGGGATTGCGGCGCAGTATTTGGTGTATTGGCATCACTCCGTAAGCCTGTGCCAAAAGTGAGTGCAGTGGTGGCGATCGCCATCAGAGAAAAACGTTTAACAGATTGCCAATAACCCATAAATTCCTTGGTGCTCCACGTGATTAAAGCTGGTTCTCTCGATCTGGTCGGAGGTTTAGTCTATTCTAAAACCTGAGACGAAAAACGACTGATAATGTGGCAATGACTCGAATTTTAATCGCAGCTAGTGGAACCGGTGGGCATCTTTTTCCGGCTTTAGCCGTGGCGGAAAAGCTTTCTGACTGCGAGATTGAGTGGCTCGGTGTCAGCGATCGCCTCGAAACAACCCTTGTGCCCAAGACCTATCCTCTCCACATTGTCACGGCGAAAGGATTACAGGGAAACCCTATCCGTAAAGTCCTCAATGGACTGCAACTGCTGCGATCAATTTTCCAGACAAAGCAAATATTAAACAGACGCAAAATCGATCTTGTCTTTACTACGGGAGGGTACATTGCTGCTCCGGCTATTCTGGCAGCAAAATGGCAAGGTATTCCAGTCGTTCTCCACGAATCGAACGTCTTACCCGGTAAGGTGACACGCCTCATCGGTAAGCGAGCTGATACTTTACTAACTGGCTTTGCGGAAACAGCAAAATATCTCCCCGATGCGAAAACGCTCCACCTCGGTACACCCGTTCGCGAAGATTTTTTAACACCCCAACCCCTCAGTACCGATCTGAAGGAAAAACTATCCGGCGATCGCTTTGTTATTTTGGCGATGGGCGGTTCCCAGGGAGCCGTTGGTTTAAATCAATTAGTTCGTCAATGTGCTGCTCAGTGGATTGAGGCTGGTGCTTTTATTGTTCACATTACGGGTAAAAATGATCCTGATGTGGATAGTTTTCAAAACCCTAATTATTTGTCGATGCCCTTTGCCCACGACATTGCGGCATTGATTCAAAATGCTGATTTTGTGATCAGTCGTTCCGGTGCAAGCGCCCTGACAGAGTTAACGATTACAAAAACGCCGTCTCTACTAATTCCTTATCCCTACGCTGCGGAAGATCACCAAACCTTAAATGCTGAAGTCTTTGCCAAAAATGGCGCAGGATTTCTCGTTCAACAAAATCAAGTTGCCCCAGCAGATTTAACGCAGATGGTATTGGATGTGATGCGATCGCCAGAAAAACGACAGGAAATGTCAGACAACACAGCGGCATTAGGCATTCCCGAAAGTGCGGACAAAATTGCCCATTTTCTCAAAACAAGTTTGTAGAAAACAATTGTTTTATCTGGATCGAAGCTGGAGGCTGTTTAAATCGTCTTTAATATCCATCATCAATTATTTTCAAGAGGTTGTTCTACGTCTGGAGTTTCAGGCTGTTGGGGGGCTTGACGGCGCACAAACCAGTCTAGTCCGAAGGCAACCGTTGCCGTCACGATAATTAATGCCAATAATCCAAAGGCAATCACGATGAAAGACAAACCTTCTTTTGCTTGTAGTGCCGCAAGCTCATCATCTTCATCCGTGGTTTCTGGTTCATCCGGAGTCTCTGGCGTAATTGCTGTCGTTTCTGGGATTTCCTCAGGCTTTTGTAGTTCAAATAGCGTCTCTTCGGATTCCGGCAATATCGCAGCTAAATCTCCCGCATTAACGACCACAGGATGTTGGGGCGTGATGCCATAGAAGGCGATCGCCGCTGTAATGTTGTCGTGGGTATTTTTTTCAACGGCCTGACCCATTAGCGCTTGGAGCATCATCTCTGGCGTGAGACGCTCCTGAATAATTACTGGGGCGAAGGTCTGCCAATTTTCGTCGAGGAAACCCTGATCGCTTAAACCATCAGAACAGACGACTAGAACCCCATCCTCATCTAGAATGAAGCGCCGAATAGTTGGGTGCAAAGCGGTACCGTCTCTTGTGCCTAGAGCTTGAGTAATGGCTGCCGCATCTGTACGAGCTTGAGCATGACGATATAAATTACGACCTGCTTGGACTTCGCGACTCACCACATCATCATCAACGGTTAGACAAATGCATTTCGTTTCCGTAATCCAATAGGCGCGACTATCACCCACATTGGCAATGTAAAGTTCGTGGCTATTGCCGATACCCGAATCATCTTCATTGAGCTTTTGGGGCAGTTGCAGCGCTAGGGTTAAAGTTGTGGCCATGCGCTTACGGGAAGCTCTGCCCTGCTCATCATTGCGGGCAGTAATGACGTTATTGGCGACCCGGATGTAGGCGGCAAGTTGTTGGATTACCACATGGGGCTGCAAAATATCTTCTGCGGCGGCAATTTCTTTTAAAAGACCACCTAGCTGCAATTTCAAAGACTGAATCGCTAGTTGGCTCGCAATTTCGCCCCCTTCATGGCCAGCAATACCGTCACAAACCATTACTAGATAATTCGATAGTTCCTCTGTTTCTCGCTCTTGAGCTACCGGGAAATAGCTATCTTCGTTAATGTCAGGTTTTTGCCCGACTTCTGAAGCGGCAGTGACTTTCGTTCTGAGTAACTGCTGGCTGGATTGTTCAATAAGTAGATTATTGAGGCTAATCTGGACATCTCGGAAGGTCGCTTCTGGATCTTCGAGCTGTGCCAGGACGGACTCGAGATCGGCACGAATAGCTTGGCTGCTGCGAATTTGGAGCGATCGCCAACTTTCGGCAATATTTTTGAGGCTAATCTCGGTATCTTCTGGATCTTCGATAAGTTCCATGACCCGAATGCGCCAGCCATCAATGCGGACATTTTCGAGGAGCAGCAACGTTGAAACTGCGTTAACCGCTTGTAAATCTTCCCAAAGATCAAGGATTTGCCAGAGCCAATACAGTTGTCGTAGTGGCGAGCTATCTACCCAAATCGAACCCAAGGCAGGCAGGATTTCGCCATTATCCGTAACCGGAATATTGTCGAGGAGTAGTAAATCCCCCTCCGGCAAAGGACAAATATCGTAAACCCGAGGAATGTGGAGTTGGCGGGGATAGAGTTTGCCGTAAAGTTTGGCGATCGTCGAAGGATGCTCGCAGGCAGGCGGTAAATCTGGTTTTGTGTCCTGCCAAATTTGTGGGGCAACGACACGATATCGATCAGCAACGAGATCTGACACTTGAAAATGCAGAGCCAAAGAATCCGATGCTCGTAAATAAGGAGTCGCAGTAGCAGGAGATGAAGACATATAAAACTAACGAAACATTACAGCACAGCCCACAGAAAAGTATCGACGTATCTGTACCAAAATGGTCAAGCTATGATTAAATCTACACCCAATTTAGCGGAATCAACGCGTTGGCGTTACGGATTAACGCAAGTTATTGATTGGACAATTTTCCCGCGAGGTTTAGCAGCAAGTGAATAACCCAATGTTGATCTGGCTTTGTATTGGCGCGGGGCTATGTTCCCTCGAATTTTTCTTTCCCACAGCCTTTGTGGAATTCATGATGGGCGTTAGCGCCCTCGCCGTCGCAGCAATTTTGCTGTTTATTCCCATCCCCTCGAATATTCAGATTGCCCTCTGGCTCGTTTTTTCGACGGCGGCGGTGATCGCTTCCCGCAAATTTTTTACGCCCAAAACAGCAACTCGCACCCTCAGCGACGATCCCCAAGCTGAAACTCTCACGGCGATCGCCGCGGGAAAAGCTGGCAGAGTGTTGTATGAAGGTAACTCATGGCGAGCTAGATGTGATGATGAGACGATTACTATCAATGCGGAAGAAACCGTTTATGTTGTCCGCCGCGAAGGTACGACTCTCTACGTTCTCCCCCGTCACCTCTTGGAATAATGCAATATTTCATTTCGGGGAGAGGAAAAAATGTTGGAATCCTTGGTTTTAGGTGTTATCTCGGCCACGATTTCAAAAAGTTTTTTGGCGATCGCCAGAATTCTTCTAGGCGATTTTTTGACCCAAATGAGAGGCTCGGCTATCGGGGTAGACCCATCGAGACTAGGATTTACAACAAAATGAAGTCAAAAGTGTTGAAATGTAAACTTTTTCTTCTTTCTTGTAGCCAATGCGACAGGGAAAACACCCATAGCAGCTATCTTGTTACAATAACTTAAAGAAAATACCAGTAAATTTAATCTGTATTAGCTATGGGTCGTGTTGGGGTCTTATTACTTAACTTAGGTGGGCCAGACAAATTAGAGGATGTTCGTCCTTTTTTGTTTAATTTGTTTGCTGATCCCGAAATTATCCGTTTACCTGCGCCTTGGATGCAGAAGCCTCTAGCATGGTTGATTTCAACGCTGCGGGCAGGCAAATCTCAAGAGAATTATAAAGAGATTGGTGGTGGTTCGCCCCTCCGACAAATTACTGAGGCTCAAGGTTCTGCCCTAGCTGAAAAGCTTCAAGAGTGGGGACGCGATGTCAAAGTTTATATCGGTATGCGTTATTGGCATCCCTTTACCGAAGAGGCGATCGCCGAGATTAAGGGAGACAACCTAGACAAGCTTGTCGTATTGCCCCTTTACCCTCAATTTTCTATCAGTACTAGTGGCTCTAGCTTCCGCGTCCTCGAAGAAATGTGGCGCACTGATAAGGAGCTAAGGCAAATTGATTACACGCTAGTACCTTCTTGGTACGATCATCCCCAGTACGTTGCGGCAATGGTGGATCTGATTCGTCAAGAACTAGACCAGTTTGAAGAGCCTGACAAAGCTCATATTTTCTTTAGTGCCCACGGTGTACCCCAGAGCTACGTTGAGGAAGCTGGCGATCCCTACCAAAAGGAGATCGAACAATGTACCCGCTTGATTATGGAAGCTCTCGGTCGTTCCAACGATTACACATTGGCTTATCAAAGTCGCGTTGGCCCCGTGGAATGGCTACAGCCCTACACCGAAGATTCTTTAAATGAACTGGGTGAGAAAGGCGTCAAAGATTTACTCGTAATTCCCATCAGTTTTGTCTCAGAACACATTGAGACACTACAAGAAATTGATATGGAATACCGTGAGGTTGCAGAAGAAGCGGGAATTACTAATTTCCGTCGCGTTCCAGCTTTAAATACTCACCCAACTTTTATTGAATGTTTATCTAATCTGGTGACTGAGTCTTTAGATGATCGACCCTACACTTTCAGTCAGGTCATCCATCCTAAGGAAAACATGAAAATGTACCCACAGGAATTATCTTGGGGTCTCAACACAAGTGCTGAAGTTCTTAATGGACGTCTTGCGATGATTGGCTTTTTCGCGCTTCTATTAGAACTTTTAAGCGGTCAAGGGCCTTTGCACTTCGTCGGCATTATGTAGGCTCGGCAGACTTATTAAAATCTACGGCTAACACCAGAGGGCACTAAAAGCAGTGCCTTTTTTTTATGGCAATTGGGATTGTTCGGCATCGTATTTTTCCAATGCCTGCTGGGCGATCGCCTGCCAAGGTTGTCCTGTTTTTGTGGCGATCGCCGCACAGTCTTCGTACTCTGGCTGAACGTTGTAAATTTTGTCGCCACGGTAGCCAATTTTGAGCTTGATTTCGCCGTCGGGTATATTGACTGTTTCAAAGCGACGGTCAAGGATGGAGCGATTTTGGGTTTGGCGACGGATACCGAGGGTGCTGGTTTCGGTAAAGATAATTGCTTCGCAAGTTTCCACTAAATCGACGGGACAAATCACGGTTAAAAGTGTGCCCAATCGATTTTTCTTCATCGCAATTCCCTGGGTGAAAACATCCATTGCACCCGCTTCTCGTAATTTCTCGCACGCATAGGCGATCGCCTGAGGATTGAGATCATCGATCTGCGTTTCTAGAGACATTACCGTTTCAAGATTTGCGGCAGTCTCAACATGACCAACCCACAGCCGTAATAAATTCGGTAAAGGTAAATCAATCGTGCCGGAACCCAACGCAACTTTTTCGAGCTGCATCTGAGGCGGTTCCCCAAATTCTGTCGCGAGAGTTGTGGCGATCGCCGCTCCAGTTGGTGTGACTAATTCTTTTTTGATGCCATTGCTATAAACCGGAACCTGCCGCTGTTGCCAAAGCTGGAGCACCGCAGGTACTGGCACCGGCAAAATTCCGTGGGCTGCTTTTACCGTGCCGCCGCCTGTGGGCATGGGCGCACAATACAGCTCATCAATGCCGAGCCAATCCAGTCCAAGGCAAGTGCCAACAATATCTACCAGCGCATCGGTTGCCCCCACTTCATGGAAATGCACCTCTTCTGGCTTTGAACCGTGAACTGTTGCTTCGGCGATCGCCAAATTCTGAAAGATCTCTAAACTCCAGCGTTCTACCCGTTCCGGCAATCCTGCCGCCTTAATCATTTCCCTGATTTCTGGGAGATGACGATGGGGGGCGTGACCGTGGTGATGGTGATGATGTTCGTGGGTGTGGTCATGATCATGATCATGGTTGTGGTCATGACTGTGGTGATGTTCCCCATGATGGTCGTGGGTATGTGTCTTTACCGGTTCGGTCACCGACTCTTCATCTAATGGCGGATCATTGATATTGAGAAGATCTACAAAAACCTTTGTTGCCCGTTGTCCTTGACGAATCACCGTTTCCGCCCGAAGATCGTACTCAGAGGCGATCCCCAGCCGATTTAGCTGATTTACGAGATATTCCAACGGAACGCCCCCATCTACTAATGCTCCGAGGCACATATCCCCAGCGATCCCTGTCGGACATTCTAGGTACGCGATCTTTCTCATGGTGGCAAAAATGGCTAAATTTTATTCTCTACACCCAAAAAATCCGCAGCAACGCGATCTTGAGGCGATCGCCAAAGAACTGCGAAATGGGGCAATAATGCTCTATCCGACAGATACAGTTTACGCCATTGGCTGTGATCTGACGGCAAAACAAGCTGTCCAAAAAGTCCGCAAAATCAAACAGCTGGCCAACGATAAACCCCTCACTTTTTTATGCTCGTCCCTCTCGAATATTTCCGAGTATGCCTTGGTGAGCGACGAAGCCTATCGCGTTATGAAGCGCGTCATTCCGGGTCCTTATACCTTTTTGCTACCGGCCACCAAACAAGTTCCCAAAATGGTGCTCAGTCCGAAGCGGCGCACCTCTGGCATCCGTGTCCCGGATCAAGCCATTAGCCAAGGACTTCTCGAAGCGTTGGGCAATCCCATTGTTTCTACCTCTGCCCACATTCCCGACGAAGATGGAGAGCTGTTTACCCTTGGACTTGAAAAAGCACGGTTATTTGATGCCCTCGATTCCCTAGTCGATATCATTATCGATACCGAAGATGAACCCGGCTTTAAAGTTTCCACTATTCTTGACTTCACTTCGAACCAACCTGCCCTTGTGCGCAAAGGTTTAGGGTGGGAAGAGCTAGAAAGCTGGATTGATGTCGTCGATTTATCTGAAGATGACGAGTATTAGTTGCGCTCTCCGGTCGTGACGTAGGAAACACGCTGGGCAATATTGGTGGCATGGTCAGCCATCCGTTCTAAATCGCGGATAATTAGTCCCATTAGAATAAAAGGCTCGATTGAACCGCCCATCATTTGTTGATTGGCAAGGGATTCATACAAACGGTCATAATCATCATCAACGCGATCATCTAAGTGCTTAACGTAGGCTCCCGCATCACGGTCGAGATCAGCTAAGGCAACTAAACTTGTTGAGAGCATTAGCCGTGCGTGGGCAGACATTCCCTCGATTTCCGCCATCAAAATGTGGGTTGGATAGGGCAGCAATTTAAGGGACATTTCTGAGAGATCTTTGGCGTAATCTGCAATACGCTCCAAATCTCGAACAAGTTGCATAAAAGCACTGACAATACGACAGTCTTGGCCGACCGGCGCTTGCAAAATGAGCATCGCAGAACAATCAGCTTCGATCTTGCGATAATAACGGTCGATTTTTTTGTCTAATTTAACTAATAGCTCGCGAGCTTCTAGATCTTCTTTAAATAAGCAGTTATGCCCAAGGCGGAAGGCTTCTTCCACCAAGGCTCCCATGCGTAATACTTCCTGTTCTAATTTCTGTAAAGTACGCTCGAAATTGGTGCGCGTCTTCTGGGGAGGCTGTTGGGATAAGTGCATGGTATTTAAAGATATTTAGATTCTTTGTATCGCTTTTTTTATTAACTATGATTTTCCTATTATACTCACAAAATAAATAAAAGATAAAGTTATCTTTCGGTTAAATCAAAAAAGTTTGTTGTTGAATATTTAACAAACATTAAGGGAATATAAAAACATATGAGTCGCTCTGAATTTTAGATCTATTTTCGGTGGTCGTATATATATCTAAAAATCCTCTGTATCACTTGTATTCCAAGGCTTTTTTGTTTCTGCTGCACGATTAGAAAAGTCCACTGGTGTGATTTTTTTTATTGGCTTAGTTGATCGTTGTGATGGCGATCGCCGTCTTTGGGAAGTGTGTTCTTCATTTGTATTTTTTGCTACCAATTCGTATAAAATTGCCAATTTATTTTGGGAATTTCCCTTACGTAAAATTCGTCCCAGTCGTTGGATATATTCCCGCGAAGAGCCTGTCCCAGAGAGAATAATTGCCACTTTTGCTGCCGGAACATCTACGCCTTCATTGAGAACATGAGAAGTCACAAGGACGTGGTACTGACCGTGACGGAAGTTTTCGAGAATTTGGTGGCGCTCTTTAACGGGCGTTTGGTGGGTGAGGGCAGGAATCAGAAAATCTTGGGAAATACGATAGACCGTCGCATTATCGTTAGTGAAAATTAAGATTTTGTCAGGGTAATGTTTTTGGATGAGTTCGCTTAAGGTGCGGAGTTTACCAGTGGTTCCGGCAGCAATATCCTTAGATTGGCGATGGGCGAGCATGGCGCGACGGCCTTCGGGAGAACGGTAACTGGCGGCCACAAAATATTGCCAACCCTGGAGGCTTCCTAGGGAAATATGGTTATCTCGCAAAAACTGATTACGGGTGGCGATCGCCTGTTCGTAGGCTTTTTGTTCTAACTCTGTGAGTTCAATGGAAATTTGAATATTTTGAAATTTGGCGAGAGCTTTGCCTGATAGCTGATCGGGCGTTTGGCCGTAGACAATTTTGCCGATTAGCCAGTCCAAATCTTGATCCTTACCGTCACTCCGTTCCGGCGTGGCCGTTAGACCGAGACGATAGGGCGCAAGGGAATATTCGGCGATAACCCGAAAGAAATCACTGGGGAGATGGTGACACTCATCAAAAATTTGCAGGGCATATTGATTGCCGAGGGTTTCGGCATGGATCGCGGCACTGTTGTAGGTTGCCACCAAAATGGGCGTGCGATCGCGGGAACCACCGCCGAGCAGACCCACCTCAACACCGGGAAAGGCCTTTGTCAGTTGCTCGTACCACTGGTGCATCAAATCTAGGGTGGGAACCAAAATTAAGGTTGGTCTCGGAGTCGATTCGATAGCAAGTTGAGCAAGATAGGTTTTTCCGGCAGCAGTCGGTAAAACTACAACCCCTTGGCGATCGCCCTGTTTCCATGCGGTGAGTGCCTCTAGTTGATGGGAATAAGGCGTGAGGGAGAAACTGGCTTGGAGATCTAAAGGGGTAAAGTTGTGGCTGTCGTCGATAAATTCGGTAGGTGCTTTGTTTAACGTTTCAACAAGGCGGCGGTAGTGATAGGCCGGAATGCGGAATTTTTCGATGCGATCATCCCAAGTTGCGAAATCAAGCCAATCTTTACCCTGTGGCGGTGGATGTAACGTTAATGTGCCGCGATCATACTGAAGTTTAGGAAGCCTCGGCATCGCCCATAATGCGGTCTAATTGCCACAAAATTTGATTCCCCTCACGCTTTACACGGGACACAATCCAGTTTCGCCACGTCCACTCGTGTCCTCTACTGGTCACGGCACTAGCATTTACATCCATTAGATCTGCCAACTCAGAACTGCTAATAAAGTAGCCCTTATCAGCAATTTCATCGGCGATGCGCAAACTTTCGATAAGAGCGCTAAGTTGTTGGACGCGTTCTTGACGGGACAATACGATTTCTTCAACACCTGAGGAGTCAGTCATAGCATTTACTCTTGATACGCTTGAAATCACTATAGAGTTTTCGTCGGAATCTGCTGACAATTCTGTTACGGATGGTGAAGGAATTGCTCCAGTTTTAGGAAGATTTTGTAATTTTTGTGTGTTTTTTTGATTTTCCTTGCTAAAGGAAGCGGTTTTTAAAATTGGCGCTTTACCCCGTGCAAAGCTATTGGCGATCGCATCAGCTCGCTCATTGCCTTCTTCGCCGCTATGGCCTTTTACGTGTGTCCACTGGACGGCAGGGTGATTTAGCTTATCCATTTCCTGCCACAGATCTTGGTTTAGGACGGGCGCACCGGAGGATTTTTTCCAGCCTTTGCGTTTCCAGCCTTTAATCCATTTGGTGATGCCGTCAATGACGTATTTACTGTCGGTCAGAAGTTGGATCGATTCGCGCTGATCACTATCCCGAAAGAGTTTCAGGGCTTCAATGGCCGCCTGCATTTCCATGCGGTTATTGGTGGTCTGGTCTTGGCGATCGCCGAGCTCGGTAACGGAGCCATCTTTGTATTTAACGACAACGCCCCAGCCGCCGGAGCCGGGATTATTAATGCAGCCGCCGTCGGTATAAATTCTGTCAATCATAGGTTTTAAGTTTTCGTCAATAAAAAATCGCCTTCTCGCTAAAGAAAGCGTAATGGGTCTGAATTAATTTGAATGAGAGAGTTTTAAAGTCTTATTCTTCGCTATTTTTTAGGCATCGCCCCAAGGATCGGGGTTTGGGCTAGAAGACGTACTCTGATCGCCAGATTCGAGAAGTTCTAGGCGTTGTTTAGCTTGGGCAAAATCCGGCTCAAGGGCGATCGCCTTGCGGTAGTTAATGAGGGCATTATCCATTTTGCCGAGACGCTCTAGGGTACAGCCCCGTTGGAACCAAGCCTCAGCCACATTATCGCGCAACTCAATCGTGTGATTCCAGCTTTCTAAGGCCTCTTGCCAACGTTCCAGCTTCATTAGGGCGTAACTGCGATCTTTCCAAGCCACAACCCCTGTGGGCAAAATGGCGATCGCCTTATCAAAGCATTCCAAAGCCGCTTCAAATTGCCCGAGACAGCCAAAGGCACTACCGCGATTGTGCCAAACCTGGGGAATCTGGGCGTTCATTTTGAGCACTTCATCCCAGTCGGCGATCGCCCCAGCAAAGTCTCCTTGGTCAGCTTTACTCAGACCACGATTGAAAAGTGCCTGAAGCGCTTCACTTTGGGGAGAAACTGGCTCTGCTGTTTGAGGTTGAGCCGCGGGCGCTGCTGGTTCCGTGGGGGTCGGTTCCGGGGTCGGAGTTGTCGTCACCTCAGTCGTTGGCGATTGTACAACCGTGTCATTGGCCGCTGTTGCAGAAGATTGAATGACAGTTTCAGTCGTTGGTTGAGGCGTAACTGTTTGCGGCGCTGGCTCTGGGGTGACGGGAGCGGGTTTAACTTCGGTGAGAGGCTGAGCATCCTGGACTGGTTCGGCTGCGGGCGCGGCGGCTGCATCGGGGCCATCATATTCCCAAATTAAATTGAGAGTACCTTCTTTTTGACCCGTTACGAGTTGTTGACCATACTGGGCAAATACTTTCGAGAGGCGTTGTAATTTAGGAGAATGATTTAAGGCGTCACCAATATAAATGAGACGAGTACCAATTTGACGCTGTTGGGTACGTTGGGACTGCGCCAAGATTCTCGCGCTAAAATTCTTTAACCAACTTTCCCAGGCGGGGGCTTTGCCGCGACTCCCCAAATCCAACATAAACACTTCCACGCGGTCAGGCTGCCAACCGTGGGCGAGACCTTGAAGTAGTTGATCTAATAAAAATTCAAAGTCTGAGTCGTTCAGTGCGGGAAGATTATCGCCGGGTAAGGGCTGTTTTTTAGTCTTTGGTTTATCTGACGAAAAAAGTTTTTTTAACAAACCCGCCATGTGTAATGATCCTCTCGTTTGACTCTGCTCAGTTACGTAGACCCTATTTTAGGTCATAGATTTCCTTCTACTGAATCGAATCCGTAATTCCCGAATTGTTATCCCGAAAGTCTGGTTTGTGTGATGCCCTATGAACCTCTCCACCATAAATATCGTCCCCAGATGTTTTCGGAACTGGTGGGACAGGAGGCGATCGCCACAACCCTCAGTAATGCCCTAGAGCAAAAGCGGATTGCACCAGCATATCTATTTTCGGGGCCACGGGGTACGGGTAAAACGTCGAGTGCCCGCATCCTCGCCAAATCTTTAAATTGCCTCAATTCTGCCAATCCGACACCCGCCCCCTGTGGTGAATGTGAAGTGTGTCGGGCGATCGCCAACGGTTCGGCCTTAGATGTCATTGAAATTGACGCGGCGAGTAATACGGGTGTCGATAATATCCGTGAACTCATCGAGCGATCTCAGTTTGCGCCAGTGCAATGTCGTTACAAAGTGTATGTCATCGACGAATGTCATATGCTCAGCGTCGCGGCGTTTAATGCTTTGCTCAAAACCTTAGAAGAACCGCCTGCCCATGTGGTGTTTGTGTTGGCGACGACGGACCCCCAGCGAGTTTTGCCGACGATCATTTCCCGCTGCCAACGGTTTGACTATCGACGAATTCCCCTCGATGCGATGGTGAGTCATCTCCGCAAAATCGCCCGCAACGAAAATATTGATATTCCTCTCGAATCGGTTACCCTCGTTTCCCAGATTGCTAATGGTGGTTTGCGGGATGCAGAAAGTTTGCTGGATCAACTCAGTTTGCTTTCTGGAGAAATTACGCCGGATAAGGTTTGGGATTTAGTCGGTGCTGTGCCAGAGCGGGATTTGCTCGGACTCATTCAGGTGGTGCGGAGCAATAATCCCGAGGCGGTGATTCAGCAATGTCGCAATTTGCTCAATCGTGGTCGTGAACCCTTGGTTGTGCTGCAAAATTTGGCGAGTTTTTATCTGAATCTTCTGATTGCCAAGACCGCACCACAGCGGGGAGATTTAATCGCAGTCACGCAGCCTACTTGGCAAGCACTCTGTCAGGAAGCCCAAGGTTGGGATGTGGCGCTAATTCTTAAGGGTCAACAGCATCTCAAGGACAGTGAATATCAACTAAAAAATACGACCCAGCCGCGTTTGTGGTTGGAGATTACCCTGTTGGGATTATTGCCCTCAGCTTTGGCAAATATTCAAGTGACAACAGAGGCGATCGCCAGCCCTACAGTTTTTGTGCCTGCTCAAGTTGCTCCTGCGCCAAGTCCTGCTGCTGCTCCACCACAGGAAAAAGCAACTCATCCCTTTGGGGAAACACCGCAGCCTACTCAACCTAAACCCACTCAATCAGCTAATCCTTTTGGTGAAACTCCGACTCCAGTACCAGCACCGAAGGCAGCATCGCAACAACCTAGTACTCCGGCTCCAACTCCCCAAACGCCGAAGATTGCAGAGCCAGGAGCCGAAATTCGGCGATCGCCCCAAACTGCTCCCCCAACTGCGATACCAGAACCTAATGTTGCCAATGGTCATTTAAATAACGGCAACTCGATTGAGCCATCGGTTTCCCAGACACAACCTACACCTTCAACAACAGTTGAATCTGGAGCAATTGTCGCTGGGCAATATAACAGCAATGATTCATCTTCAGAATCTCAATCGGCTTTAGAAACAACTCCTATCACGACTCCTTCCTCTAGCCCAACAATTTCTGCTCTAGAGCGCGAACAACTTTGGGAAACTGCTATTGCTCAGTTAGATCCTCCGGCAACTCAGCAGCTTTTCCGACAACAGGGATGTTTAGTTAGATTGACAGAAAATATGGCAGTTGTTGGTGTTAAAAGTCAGCCACTACTCAAGATGGCAAAAAGCCGTGCAGAGAATCTGGAGGCCGCTTTTCAAAAAGCTTGTCAGAAAAAAATCAAAATCTCGTTTCAAGTGGGTCATGAACCAGCGGGTGACACAGATTTATTTGCACCATCAGCAACGACATCGGAACCATCACCCACGGCTATCGATAATTCGACACCACCAACACCAGAACCACCTGTACGCTCTTTGCCGATTGATCCGGCTCCCGTGGCAACGCCCTTTGATGCGCCGACTAATTTACCGGATGCTCCCGCGCCAATTCCTTCACCGCAACCAGTACAAGAAAGGACGCCCTTGCAGGTGGTTCCCAATACAGCGCCACCACCAGTAGTGCAGCAACCAGCTTCTGCTCAACCCCAAAATGGCTTAGCGCATGGCCAAACAAATGGCCATAATGGCTCTTCGTCTCAGCCTGTACCGATCGCCGCTCAAAGTGGCATCACAGCTCCCCAACCTGAAACATTAACTGAGACTGTGCCGGAATCGGATGAATCTAACGCAGAAAATGGTGGCGATCGCCTACGTCACATGACCCAAGAATTTGCAGAGTTTTTTGGTGGTGAAGTGATTGAGCTAACCCACCTTGCCCCCACCGACATGGCAGAACCCATTGCCCTTGATACAGCGCCCGCACCACCCGAAACGAAACCAGAACCCGCGTTAAACGTCCAAGGCCGTCCCCCTGTTACGACTTCCCCGGAAGATGATATTCCGTTTTAGAAAGCCCGTATGATTGTCATAGATTGCTGTTATTTTTGCTCCTATGACTTTACTCCGCACGCCTCTCTACGACTTATCCGCCGCTGCTAAGGCTCGTTTTGTTGAGTTTTCGGGATGGGAAATGGCGGTGCAATACAGCGGTTTAAAAGCAGAGCACAATGCCGTGCGGGACAGCGTGGGGATGTTTGATATTTCCCACATGGGCAAATTTACCCTAGCTGGAGAAAATTTAGTTGGGGCATTGCAAACCCTTGTGCCGTCAAACTTGGCGCGATTAGCGGTCGGTCAAGCTCAGTACAGTGTTTTACTCAATGAAAAAGCAGGCATTATCGACGACATCATTTACTATCACCAAGGCGATCGCCAAGGATTTTTAATTGTTAACGCCGCAACAACCCAGAAAGATTGGGATTGGCTCACGACTCATCTCGAACCTAAGGGAATCACCCTTACTGATATTTCGCGGGATAAAGTTTTAATTGCTGTTCAGGGTCAAAAAGCCGAAGCAACCCTACAGCCCTTCGTTGAGAATCTAGATTTAGCTAGCCTCAAAATGTTTAATCATGGCGAGGCAACAATCGAAGGAGAATCAGCCTTTATCGCACGGACAGGCTATACGGGCGAAGATGGATTTGAGGTGATGGTTTCCCCAGAAGTCGGCAAGATCCTTTGGCAAAATCTGAGTGATGCTGGCGTCGTTCCCTGTGGTTTAGGCTGTCGCGATACCCTCCGCCTCGAAGCCGCGCTGCATCTCTACGGTCAAGACATGGACGATGACATAACTCCCCTCGAAGCAGGATTAGGTTGGCTCATCCATTGGGACGAGAAAGGGGATTTTGTGGGTAAAGAAATTCTCGCAGCTCAAAAAGCCGCAGGCGTCAA
>CAZXBK010000111.1:0-15399 GCA_964638765.1 uncultured Synechococcus sp.
ACTGGGGCAGCGAGAAAAATCAGACCCTTGGCGATCGCGCAAACGGTTACATTATCGTGCCTGCACCTGTTACGATAAACGACTAGCAATTCTTGTGAATTTATAAAAAATTTTCTAAATAAAGTCTTATAGATATGACAGTGGCAGAAGCTCCTAAAGAAACCAAACTTAAGCGACGCGTTGTCTTCCCATTCACTGCGGTGATCGGTCAAGACGAAATGAAGCTTGCCCTCAAACTCAACATTATTGACCCAAAAATTGGCGGCGTCATGATCATGGGCGATCGCGGTACTGGTAAGTCCACCACTATCCGTGCCCTCGCTGATTTGCTGCCTGAGATTGATGTTGTTGCCAACGATCCTTTTAATAGCGACCCTGAAAATACCGAGTTAATGGGTGACGAAGTTCGTAACAAGATCGAAAATAATGAACCCATCGAAGTTGCCAAGATGAAGGTTCCGATGATCGACCTTCCCCTCGGTGCGACAGAAGACCGTGTTTGCGGCACTATCGACATCGAGAAAGCACTATCTGATGGTGTTAAAGCATTTGAGCCTGGCCTTCTTGCAAAGGCAAACCGTGGTGTTCTCTATGTAGACGAGGTTAACCTCCTTGATGACCACCTCGTAGATGTTCTTCTTGACTCTGCTGCTGGTGGTTGGAACACAGTTGAGCGGGAAGGTATTTCCATCCGCCACCCTGCTAACTTTGTTTTGGTTGGTTCTGGTAACCCTGAGGAAGGCGAACTTCGTCCTCAGCTCCTCGACCGTTTCGGTATGCACGCAGAAATTCGCACTGAGCGTAATCCTGAGCAACGGGTTCAAATTGTAGAGCGTCGTTCTGCCTTTGACCAAAGCCCCAACGAATTTTTGGGTGAGTACGAGTCTGAGCAACTCGCTGAGCAAGAGCGTCTTGTGAAAGCTCAACAACTTCTCCCTCAAGTCACTATCGACCGCGAACTCAAAGTGAAAATCTCTGAGGTTTGTTCTGAGGCTGATGTTGATGGTCTTCGTGGTGACATCGTTACTAACCGCGCAGCTAAGGCGATCGCCGCATACGAAGGTCGTACAGAAGTAACCGTTGATGATATTCGTCGCGTTGTAACTCTCTGTTTGCGTCACCGTCTCCGTAAGGATCCTCTTGAATCCATCGATTCTGGCTACAAAGTTCAGAAGATTGTAGCTCGCGTTTTTGGTCTTGAAGAAGACGAGTAAACCCAAAAATTAACTAGATTTTGTAGGGTGCGTTCATGCAATGTAACGCACCTTTTTTTGTTTGTTTGTGCGTTACGCTTCGCTAACACACCCTACATGTCAGGCTTACGCGCGACTAATTTTTAGTTCAGCGGGTTTAGCTGGGTTGCCTTCAAGTTTGAGAGAACGCCCGTTCGCATCTAGATGACGCACAATTTTGTAAATGGTCTCGATTTGCTCAGGCTCATTAATCTTTAATGCAAGATCACTTAGGTTAAAAGCTGATTCGCTAGCTGTCACTGCATCAACAACTTTTTTCTGTAAGTCAAGAACTGAGGCGGCAGCTTTCTTACCTGCTTCGACACCGGGCTGGTGATAGGCATTGATATTGACGAGGGATGCATAGATTGTGACCGCCCGTTCGTACAACGCAATCATTGCCCCAACCATGCGGGGGGTAACTTCCTGAATAGTGAGAGTGATCGAGTCACGGCCATTGCCATAGAGTGCTTCCCTTGTACCAAGTAAAAATCCAGAGAGGAAATCACCTGCTGTTGCACCGTTTTCAATATTGATGGACTCTCCTTGGCGATCGCCTAAAACTTCAATCAAAGTTGCAAAGAAGTTTGGCACACCTTCCCGGAGTTGTTGGACATAGGCGTGTTGGTCGGTAGAACCCTTGTTACCGTAAACGGCAATACCTTGATAAACCTTATTGCCGTCGAGGTCTTCTTCTTTTCCGAGGGACTCCATCACAAGCTGCTGGAGATAGCGACTAAAGAGTAACAGGCTGTCTTTATAGGGAAGGACAACCATATCTTTGTCACCTTTACCGTTGCCGGAATAGTACCAAGACAACGCAAGGAGGGCAGCTGGATTTTGCTTGAGTTCAGGAATGCGCGTGGCATCATCCATGACCTTTGCGCCTTCGAGCATCGCATCAATATCAATGCCCTGTAAACAAGCAGCAACTAAACCCACTGCCGACAATTCAGAGGTGCGCCCACCAATCCAGTCGTACATCGGAAAAGTGTTTAACCAGTGCTCAGACTTGGCGACATTTTCCAGCTTAGAACCCATCCCAGTAATGGCGATCGCATGGGAGGAGAAATCGATTTTATGGGCTTTGTAGAAATTCTTGACTTCCACCATGCCGTTGCGGGTTTCGGGTGTGCCACCAGATTTCGAGATGACGAGCACCAGCGTTGTATTGAGGCGATCCTTGAGCTTATCTAGGGTACGGTCAATGCCAGCTGGATCAGTGTTGTCAATGAAACTAATGTTTAACGGCGCGTCATTATCAGCCAAGGCTTCGGCAACAAATTGAGGGCCTAGGGCAGAACCACCAATACCCACAGAAAGGATATCGGTAAACTTTGCGCCGCCGGGTGCTGTAATCTCGCCGCTGTGGACTGATTTTGCAAATTTTTTGATCTTGTCGAGGGTACTTGTAATATCTGTCTTCAATTCTTCGTTGGGGGCAAGGTCGGGGTTGCGGAGCCAATAATGTCCCACCATGCGCCCTTCGTCGGGGTTGGCGATCGCCCCAGCTTCTATCGCTTTAATATCTTCAAATGCTTTCTCAAATTTCGGAGCAAGACTCTGTACAAACGCGTCGTCAAAACCCATCCGGCTAATATCCACATAAAGTTCGAGTTCGGGATGGTAGTAGAGCCAATCTTGGTAGCGTTGCCAGAGGGCGGCGGTATCCATATATAAATATCTCAGTCTGATGTTCTTTGATTTACGTTAAGTTTAGCTAGAGGGTGACTTCTCGTCCGTCACGATTCACATTGTTTAGTATTCGGTTCTGGGGTAATAAGTAAAGCTCATGCAGAGATTTGGACGCAGTGGCTTATTTGTAAAATTCATGGCTGTGCCAGCGGTATTTTTGGGTAGTGCGACGGCGGCGATCGCCGATCCTTTGTATCCTTCCATTGGTGAGACGGGCATCGAAGCTTTAACCCTCCATGCAGAACCTTATAATCTCCTTGGCCGTAAAGTGGCGATCGGACAAGTTGAAATTGGTCGCCCCGGTAAATTCGGTTTTGATAAGCAGGCAAGCTGGCAACCCCAACTGAATTTATCCCAGCTTTTTTTTGTGGATAGTAAAGCGATTCCCGATGAAAATGTTGATGACCATGCGGGCATGGTTGCCGGGATTATGGTGAGCAGCGATAAACGGCAGCTGGGCATTGCCCCTGAAGCACGTCTATTTGCCTCGGCGGTTGGCTCCTTGTCTGATTCTGGTCAACTGGAAGAATGTCTGGCCACTCAACATGTTGCCCGACAAAATGGCGAAGATGTGCGAGCCATCAACTATAGTTTTGGGGAATCCCTTGACCGGGACGATCGCCCGAATCCGGTTTTAGATGGCAATGCTTTATTTACCCAGTGCCTTGACTGGACAGCGCGGGTTTACGACGTGTTGCACGTGGTCGCCGGGAATCAGGGGAGCGGTGGTATTCCGATTCCGACGGATCAATTTAACGGTATTACAACGGCCTATACGACTCAGTTTAAAGGCACCGACTTTAACAAAATTGACTTTGCGAACCTCAGCGATTTGCCGGAAGGGATTGGCAGCACACTGATTCGTGCGGAAATAAATTACGGCGATCGCCGGGCGATTAGTGTTGCCGCACCGGGTAGTCGTTTAGAGCTAATTACAACTTTTAATCGCATCAAGCAAGTCAGTGGCACCAGTTTTGCCGCACCCCACATTACCGGGACTGTTGCGCTCCTCCAAGAATACGGCGATCGCCAGATTAAAAATCAAGTAGCAAACTGGAGTTTAGATTCCCGTCGCCATGAGGTGATGAAGGCGGTTTTACTCAATTCAGCAGAAAAGCTAGAAGATCAAGGTGACGGCAAATTATTGGGCATGAAGCGCACAATTTTTACCGAAGATAATCGTACTTGGCTCGAATCTGAAGCCTATACCAACTCAGAAATTCCGCTCCATATTCAAATGGGCACAGGCCAACTCAATGCCCGGCGATCACACCAACAATTTGCCGGAGGTCAATGGTCTCCCACAGCCCCTGTTGCCAGTATTGGCTGGAATTACGATGAGATTTCTCACCAGAATTATCACGACTACCTCATTGAGTCACCATTACCGACTGGCTCCTTTGTCTCCGCAACGGCTGCTTGGGATCGACGGGTCGAGCTAAATGATCTCAATGACAATAATCTCTTTGATCAGGGTGAAACCTTCCGAGATTTGGGCTTAAATGATCTCAACCTTTATCTGCTACCTGCCGCTAGCAATAATCTCAAGGATGCCATTTGCCATTCCAATAGCGGTGTTGATAGTGTTGAGCATATTTTCTGCCCCATCCCGGCGATCGCCCAGTACAAATTACGGGTTGTTTTTCCAGAGCGCGTCAATGAAGAAAGCCAAGATTACGGTATTGCGTGGTGGACGGCCGGAAAAAATTACAATCAAGCTGTAGAAACTCCTAACCAATTCCCACGTCAGTAATCCTAGTCCCCGTTCATCAAATCCATGACTAAGCGTCGATTTATCTCCTTTTGCGCTCTGCTACTTTGTGCTGCTCTAACTGTTGTTGCTTTTCCCGGCGATCGCCTGATGGCTTCTCCCTGGCGATATGGCACTAATTTTGGGGCAGATGGCTCGGATGGTCGTTCCGGTAGAGATGGTCGCGATGGCATTGATGGCGTTGATCAGATCATTTATGCAGAAGGCGCACCCATGACCTTTGACCTATCAGGTAGTGATGGTGGCGACGGAGACGACGGCGAACATGGTGAATCTGCCCGTTGTCCTGTTTTCTGGGGCAATCGCCCGGAATACAACATTTCTGGTGCAGACGGTGGCGATGGCGGCTCCGGCGGTGATGCGGGACGTGGCGGTCATGGCGGCGATGTCACTATTTTTTATCAGCAGCCCCAAGCCCTAAAAAATGTTTTTGTTAATCTCAGTGGTGGTCAAGCGGGAGCAGCTGGGCGAGGCGGCTACGGTGGCGATGGTTGCAACTGCTACGACAACTCTTGGCGGGTGAGAACCTGCAAATGGGAAGAAAAAAAACGTGATGATGGTAGTACTTACCGCGAAGAAAAATGTAAAACCCGAACCTATTATTGTCGGGATGGCCGCGATGGTCGTAATGGTCGGGATGGATCTATCGCGACTGACGGCAATTTTGGGAATGTCACCCTAATCCAAAACTACACTTCTATTCCAAGGGAAAATCCCTCACAAACGGTAACGGTTCGTCAGCTTCAAAATCAACCCATAACTCTTTCAAAAAATATTTGGCAATCCCAGTCCGGTCTATTAAGTAAATTAGCTGGTGGTTCCCGCGTTCCGAATAATTACACCGAGTATGTGGAGTTTGCTGAAGTGCCCGTGTCCCTAGCTTGGCAGGCAGCTCAGCCGATCCAAACTTTTTACGATGCAAAATTTAAACTACGACTAGGCGATCGCCGCAATCTTTCGGTCGAACAAACAGGGGATTTATGGCTGGATTATGACGTTGTGCGTCAAGGCGAAGCTTATCAAATTAACGTCAAACGGGCGATCGCCAAATCAGACGCCACACAACTTATTCGCCAAAGTACCGATGGTGTCGGGCGAGACCTGACAATGAAGCTAGTTGACTTGGGTCAGTATGACGACTGGATTGATACCGACTTCCGCGTCATTTATCGCACCCGCGACCCCAATCCAGAATTTCGCGAAGGTTACACCTATACCAGCCGTTATGAGGGAAATTTAGAGCCTGCCTACGTCGAAAAAAACGGTGAAGAATTCATTCTCTACATCGGCGACTTACCCATGAAATTTCAGTATCTCCAAAGCGGCACAGGAGTTGAAATAGAAGTTGTTGCCACCCGTTCTTTCGCTGACAACAGCACCACCCAAACGATTCTTTGGACTGGCGTTTTACCTTAATCCAACGACAATTTGGGTACTCATAGAAAAACAAAAACTCAGGACAAGGATCAAATGATCGAGCTTGCCCTGAGTTTTTCACTAGGAAAAAGTTAGTTTTAGATTTCTGCCATCGCTCCCTTTGCCATCGAGGCGATCGCCTGATCAGTGGCTTTAGGAAGACGGTAATATTTACCACCCGCCTGCTTGGCCAGCTCTTTACCGAAGCCAGAAGAAATGAATTTCTTTTCTGTGTCGATAATTAGCAGTTTCATGCCAGAGGCACGGACTTTTCCGGCAATGTCGAGCAGTTCTTCTTTGATGTCGGGCTTTGCTTCCCCTTCCTCTGGAATTTCACCGAGGGAACGAGCCAACGGAATATTGCCACGACCATCAGTGATCGCCACAATAACTACCTCACCCACATCGCCGGACATTTTGGCATTCATACCAATATGCACAGCCTGGGTTAAACCGTGGGACAACGGCGAACCGCCACCACAAGGCATTGTTTCTAGGCGATTTTTTGCCAAGGTAATCGAGCGCGTCGGCGGCAGTAGAACCTCTGCCATTTCCCCTCGGAAAGGAATTAAGGCAATTTGATCACGATTCTCGTAAGCTTCCGTTAGAAGACGCATTACCGCACCCTTTGCTGCATTCATTCGATTTAGTGCCATTGAACCCGACGCATCGACGAGGAACACAATCAAAGAACCTGCCTTGCGTGCCATTCGCTTCGAGCGCAAATCACTCTGCTCAACGATGACATTACGATCAGGATATTTCGCCCGACGGGCTTTTTGGTAAGGCGCAGCAGCCCTAAGGGTGGCATCTACCGCAATACGACGTACCTTTCCGCGAGGCAACATCGGCTTGATATAACGGCCACGATCATCCGAGAAAATCATGCCCCGCTTACCAGAACTGCCTTGACTCTTGTTTTGCATCATTTGCGCAAAAGCCAAAACATTGGGATCTAGAACAACCCCTTCTGGATCAAAAATAAATTCTTCGGGAATCGTTGGTTCCTGTTCAGGCTGCTCTTCCTGTTCCTCATCTTGATCATCGTCTTTGTCGTCGTCATCTTGATCATCGTCGGTCGATTGATCCTCATCCTCTTGATCATCTTGGGACTGTGGTGGTGGCGGAGGCGGTGGTGGGGGCTGCATCTCGTCATCTTCCGGGGTGGGAATGGTTGTTGCCCTCGGTAAAATTACCAGCTCAACGGCCGTACGCAAATCATCAGCGGTTACAACATTACGACCATCAAGGGCAGCCGCAGCCATTGCCACCTTTACGGCAAATAGTTCAGCGCGATGACCTTCAACAGTGCCGCGAACTGCTTCGTTCACAAGATAGGCAACTTGATCTGACGTAATATTGACTTCCTTTAGCCATTCCCGCGCCAAAATAATCTGGGTGCGCAGTGCATCAAGGTCATCTTCGTAACTGGCTAAGAAATCCCGTGGTGATTCGGTGTAACGGTTTACCTGTTCGACTGCTTCAACCCGTTCTTCCAATAACAAAGGGCGATCAGCAGACAATGTAACGGCAATGCGATCGCGGAGATGCTCACGGAGATTTCCTTCCTCTGGGTTGTAGGTTGCAATCAATAGGGGACGACAAGGGTGAGAAAAACTGATGCCTTCCCGTTCAATTTGGTTGCGCCCGTCCGTTAGAACACTTAAAAGTTGGTTGGCAATTTGGTCGTCAAGGAGATTAATTTCATCAATGTATAAAACACCCCGGTGAGCTTGCGCTAGGAGTCCGGGTTGAAATACAGGTTCGCCTTGACGGACAGAGGCTTCGACATCCACAGAACCCAGCAGGCGGTCTTCTGTGACGCCGAGGGGAATTTGCACAAAAGGTGCAGCCGTGACTTCGGTGGGAATATCGTCTGGGGTAACGCCGTTAAATTCGATGGCAGTCAAATCATCCCAATCACTCGGATTGGTTGGGTCGCAGTTGTACTGACTACCTTTAATAATTTCGATAGGCGGCAACAGAGAATGAATCCCCCGCGCCATCACTGATTTGGCAGTACCTCGTTTCCCGGCGATCGCCACCCCTCCTAGGGCAGGATCGACTGCACCGAGCAAAAGCGCTGTTTTAATTACATCTTGGCCGATCACTGCCGTGAGGGGAAAAGATGTGCGAGATGTCGTTAACGTAGACATTTATCTAAAAGTTTGGATATAAAAAAGAAAAATAAGTAAAAAAGTTTTTGTAAAAACGAGGAGAAAGATCCCAGCTGTTGAGACTTTTCTCCCCGATAAATTTTTAATTGCCGCCTCGAGTGCGAAGCCCTAGCGAACTAAATGGTTACACATAGTTGACCAGTCGTGCAAAACTATCTGCTTCAAGACTTGCACCACCGACTAAAGCACCGTCAATTTCAGGCTGTGCCATAATCTCGTCAACATTGGCAGGCTTAACAGAACCGCCGTACTGAATGGTGACATCTTTGTTTGTGAGATTAGAGCGAATCATGCCAATCACGCGATTTGCTTCCGCTGCATCACAGGTATCACCGGTACCGATCGCCCAAATGGGTTCGTAGGCAATCACAAGATTACTTTGATCAACATCGACTAGATCTTTAGCTAACTGAGCAGCAATGACTGCATCCGTTTCACCTGCATCCCGCTGGGCTTTACTTTCACCGACACAAAGAATAGGCGTTAAACCGTGGCGCTGAGCCGCCAAAAGGCGTTTGTTAACTGTTTCGTCTGTTTCACCAAAGTATTGGCGACGTTCGCTGTGACCCACAACGACATAACGTACACCCACTTCTGTAAGCATTGCTCCGGCGATTTCACCGGTAAATGCACCTTCATCTTCCCAGTGAATATTTTGTGCTCCGAGGCGAATTCTTGTGCCGTGGAGACTCTTAGACATCACGCCCAAGTTTGTGAAAGGCGTACAAACAACGACCTCTCGTTCCTCGTGACCATCGGCAATTTTGGGTAATAATGCCGTGAGAAACTCTAAAGACTCTGCTTGAGTCTTAAACATTTTCCAGTTGCCCGCAATAATTATCTTTCGCACGGTTATCCTAAACTTTCGGCTTTTTATATTGATTTATGCACAGTTAGACAGTTTACCGCATCGATGCTGTGGCATTGGGATAATCCTATGGGTATCGGTCGTTAATTCTGGGCAATATCCGGTAAAGCAGGAGCCCTGTTTTTAGGTTGATAATGTGCCTGCGTCTGCGTCGAGCATTACTTTTTGACCTACTGGTAAGGCACTATTAACGCCGTCATGGCCAAAGGGCAACTCGGCAACAATTGGCAAACCTAAATCTTTTAGGCGATCGCCGAGAACTTCCATTACAGAAAAGCTATCCTTTGAACCTAGCCCATCACAACGGCTGAAACGCCCCACAGCAACACCTTTTACTTTGTCAAAAACGCCTTGCAAACGCCACTGGGTTAACATCCGATCAACGCTGTAGGGTGCTTCGGTCACATCCTCGATCGCCAAAATTACATTTTCCAAGTCGGGTTGCAAAGACGTACCAAGAATATGGGTCGCGACGTTTAGATTGGCGGGAAGTAAAATCCCCGTTGCTTTGCCCTTGACCCAAGCTTTCCCTTGGAGCGGGGCTAAGGGCTTATTTTCTACCGCATCAAAAAGCCGTTGTACTGACCAATCTGGTTCCTTTGCTAAGGTCGTTAATACAGGGGCGTGAAGACTTCCGATACCAACAGTCGCTAAACTCCACAGCAAGCTGGTAATGTCGGAAAAACCAATAATCCATTTCGGTTGTACCTCGTCGATTTGCCAATCCCAATCTTCCAGCAGACGCATACCACCGTAGCCACCCCGAGCACACAAAATCCCTTTGCATTCTGGGTCAAACCACGCTTCAGCTAGGGACTCTCTGCGAGTTTTGTCATCGCCAGCAAGATAACCATATTTTTGATCCCAGCCACTCGTAAATTCGACGCGATACCCGCGCGATCGCCAAATTTCCACACCAGCCATCAGCGCATCATGTTCAAGTAAACGGCCACTGGGAGCAACAACTTTGAGCAAATCTCCGGGTTTAAGGGGATCAGGCATTTTGAGTTGTTTCATGGCAAATATTGTGGTGGTGGAATTCTTTTACCAAGGTAAACGGGAACCGTCCCATGAAAAAAATGCACCGTTATCGTCTGGCGTGAGATTCGCAATTACTGTGCGTAGTAAAGTCACTGTTTTCTCGGGTGGAAATAGCTTTCCTTCCGGGACATTTTTCTGAAACGGCTTTGATAAATCAGTGTCCGTTGTACCGGGGTGGAGCATGGTCACGACGACATTGGGGGTTTTGCGTCGCCACTCGATAGAAACATTTTTGAGCAACATATTAAGCGCTGCCTTTGAAGCACGGTAACCGTACCAGCCCCCTAAACCGTTATCGCCAATGCTTCCGACTTTGGCAGAGATTGCCGCAAAAATCGCTGGGTTTGATCCCCGTAAAAATGGAAAAAGATATTTTGTCCAAAGCACAGCGCCGATGGCATTTACTTGAAAATAAGTAACTAGGTTATCGGCTTGGATATGACGCAAACTTTTTTCGGGCTGCATATCCTCGTTGTGCAATAAACCAACAGCGTAAATGACCTCATTAAGGGATTGGGTTTGCTGCTGAAGCGCGGTGATCGCCCCTTCTATCTCACTTTCTTTGGTGACATCAACTTGCAAACAAACCAATTTATCTGGATAAGCAGCAGCCAGTTGATTTAGAGATATCGAAGGCTGACGGAAAGTTGCAAAAACTTTTTCGTAGGCGGAGTCTGCTAAATATTGCCGCGTAAATTCTAAGCCGATTCCTCGGCCTGCACCAATGACTAACGCCTTCATACCTGTGCCATTTCCTTAGACTGTTCAGGTTCTTCAGTAGTCTGTGCTTGAGTTGGGGGACGTAGCGTGAGATAAACCGCCATACCAAAGGGAGGCGTTAAGGCGATCACCCAGAAAATCCACTTCTTTTCCGCTAAACCGCGACGAGCAAGGTCATCTTTCAAAATAGTGGGGAAGAGCAGCGACAATGCACAAAAATCTAGGCTCATGACATGGATAAAGCGATCGCCCTTAAAGCGAACCACGTAATCTGCCCAGTCCCCTTGGCTAAAGCCGAAATAGAAAAGCACAACGAGGCCGACTAAGGTTAGTGCACCGAGAAGGCGCGAATCTTGCCACCGTAACCACCCATTTTTCTCCCCTTCAAAGGTCGGGTTATCGCGTCGTAGAGCTAGATAGGGCATCAGGGCGAATGCACCGAGGAAAAAGCTACCAGTCGAAAAAGCCCAAGCGGGTAATTTCTGTCCACGCCCATCAAGGAATAGCACCGCACCATACATGAGGGGCAAAATCCCCATCACATTAAACAGCGCAATAATCAGCGGATTTACGCCATCCCACTCGCCGCTCGACAACTGGGTAATCAACTCAAAGGTTTCAGGCTGATTTGGTGGCGCAAAAACGAAGGCGTAAATCGAAAAAGCTAGCCAAACTAAACCGAGGGCGATCGCGCGGGGAGTCATAAATTTAGAATCCAAAAACTTTGGTGAACTTTACTGGTGAAATCAAAACCTTGAGTACAGAAGCGTTTTGTAGAGGTTTAGAGGGTGCGTAGATAGCTGAGAAGGTCTGCCATTTCTTGGGGTTCGGGCTGAAACTTAGGCATCGGAGCATATTCACCACTAATCACCTGCTTGATGAGACGACTATCAGATTTGCGCTGGCTCACACTTTTGAGACTGGGGCCAACGTTGCCGTCAGCTTTGATGCCGTGACAGCCAGCACAGTTAATTTGGAAAATTGCGTTGCCCTGGAGGTCGTTCCCTTCAAGGGCTAGAACTTGTCGAGTGTAAGGATCCGTCGCAGCTTGAGAGGCATACACTCCCACGAAACCGGAAACAACGATCGCCAAAATTAGAGCTAAAACAAGGAGTAGCTTGGGAGTCTGCTTCAATGTAGATTTATCGGAATTAACCACAGAACTTGAAAGGAAAACAATGTAATTTCGTTGATGTTGTGCAACGTTTCTTAACACTTATGTTACTGCGACTCACCCTGCCTTGTCGAACTGAAATTGAGCACGATCCTTGGCGATCGCCCGCCCTATCCCATAAAATAAGCACCAATTGACAAAACAACTTTTAACAAAGCCACCAAGGAGAATACAGCGTGATCGAACCTCTCTTATTGGGTATCGTCCTCGGATTGATTCCCGTTACTCTTGCCGGACTCTTCGTTCAAGCCTATATGCAGTACAAGCGTGGTAACGACCTCGGTATGTAGAATCCTGCCCCACGTCGTCCCAAGCTATTTTTCAAAAAACTTTATTTTGTTTTAATTTCCTTGCCTATATTTAGCAGGGATTTTTTGTATTTGACGCGCTTTCTCTGTCTGAAACGATGATTGGCGATCGCCAACGACTCTAGGCTTATAGCCCAGACCTACATTGATATGAACTTGTGTAAACAGCTTTTCTGGAAATTTGCTGTCCCTGCCAAAATTGCGTTCAAGACGAAATTCCCTTGCTACAATCGCTTCATACAAAAATGTGAGTAAATTGGGACGGTTCCCCCAAGTCTTTACCACTTAAAGCAACTTTTTCTCGGTATCCGTGAGGTCGTAAGCATTGTCATCTAGCACTGTCCAACCTAAAGTCCGTCGGGTTAAACGCAAGCGCCAAAAGAAAGCAAACCCCTTCCTACAATTTGTGGGTGGTGTGGTTCAAAATGCTGCTGGCACCGTCATTAGCACCACCATGATTGTTAGTGCGATCGCCGCAGGTGGTTTAGTTGGGCTGGCTGTTAGCTTCCGGAATTTACCCGATGTGCGCACCCTCAGGGGCTATGTTCCGACCGAAACGAGCTACATTTACGACATTAACGGTCGATTATTGCTCAGTCTCCACGGTGAAGCCCACCGCACAAATGTGGATATTGAGGAAGTTTCGCCAAATCTCAAAATGGCAGTGATCGCCATTGAAGATAGCCATTTTTATCAGCACAGGGGTATAAATCCCACCAGTGTTGGCCGTGCCCTCGTTAGTAATCTCGAAGAAGGGGCGATCGTCGAAGGTGCATCAACGATTACGATGCAGCTCGTTAAAAATCTCTTTCTCTCCCAAGACAAAACCTATAACCGTAAGCTCGCTGAAACAGTTCTTGCGCTGCGTATCGAGCAAATTTTTCCCAAGTCAGAAATCCTAGAGATGTACCTTAATAATATTTATTGGGGTCACAATAACTACGGCGTTCAAACTGCGGCCGAATCCTATTTCAACAAGCCAGCATCCGAGCTAACCCTCGCTGAAGCCAGTGTTATGGCTGGCATGATTCAAGCCCCCGAAGAATACAGTCCTTTCCGTAACTACCAGTCCACGAAGCAGCGCCAAAGGATGGTACTGAATCGGATGCGCGACCTCGGTTGGATTTCTGCCGAAGCAGCAGATGAGGCCTTCAAAGAGCCACTTTTAGTGGGTCAGCCGACAGCATGGAAAAGTAGCGCTTCACCTTACATCACTCAGGCTGTTGTCGAAGAGCTAAAACAGCGCTTTGGCGAAGAACTTGTCCAGAAAGGCGGCATGCGTGTCCAAACCACTGTAGATGTAAATTTCCAGCGCCGTGCAGAAGAAACTGTCACTAAAGCCTTCCGCCGCGCCCAAAATCGAGGTTTACGGGCAGACCAAGTTGCCTTAGCCGCCGTTGATCCCCGTACTCACTTTGTTAAAGCCTTAGTGGGTGGTACAAGCTACGAAGAAAGTCAGTTTAATCGGGCGACACAATCGAAACGTCAACCGGGTTCTTCCTTTAAGCCTTTTGTTTATTACGCAGCTTTCGCTAGCGGACGCTACAGTCCTTTCACCACAATTCAAGATACGCCTGTTCGCTATAAGGATGGCTCGAAATGGTACGAGCCTCAGAACTACGGCGGCGGCTTTTCGGGTACGGTGTCTCTGTTTGATGCCCTCAAGGTTTCCAAAAATATTCCGGCAGTTAAGCTTGGTAAGGCCGTTGGTTTAGACCGAGTGATTGAAGTGTGTCAGGTTCTCGGGATCGAAAGCGAATTATTACCAGTTGTTTCTCTTCCTCTCGGCGCTGTGGGTATTAGTCCCCTAGAAATGGCGGGAGCCTACGCAACCTTTGCGAGTAATGGTTGGCAGAGCGACACAACTTTGATTCTTCGAGTGACAGATAGTCAGGGCAACGTGCTGCTCGATAATACGCCGGATCCCCGTTTGGTTCTCGATCCCTGGGCAACGGCTTCTTTGACAAGCATTTTGCAAGGGGTAATCGATAGCGGTACGGGTAAAAATGCTGCCCTAGGCGATCGCCCAGCGGCGGGCAAAACAGGCACAACTTCTTCGGAGCGGGATGTGTGGTTTGTGGGTTATACTCCTCAGCTTTCGGCGGCGGTATGGATCGGAAATGATGACTATCGCCCGATGGGTAGTGGCGTTACAGGTGGTACTCACGCAGCACCAATCTGGAAAGCATTTATGCAAGAAGCGCTAAAAAATGAGCAGCCTCGTTATTTCCCCGCAGCATCAAAATATGATCGTCCCAAACCTTAGGATTTAGTTGGCGGCGATCGCCTTTTTATCAAAAAAGCTCAATTATTAAATTCGGCATTTTGCTTCAGTGGCGCAGGTTTTACGTGCTTCCCGTTCTTGGATGAGGGTAACAAGATCCGGTCTACCAGTCACTTTGAGACGGTACTTTGCCCAAATCCCGTAGGCAAAATCTACCGCTTTACCAATCACGGGAATTTTCGTTGCGCCGTAAACCCAGCCCATCCCGAGAATTTCATAGACACGGCGGAAAACTGCGACGTTTTTCAGAATGGTGCCATCGGGTAAATAGGCGTGGATGCGTTCCATCGCTTCAACGAAACCAATACCAAAATTTGCGTCGGGGTCATAATTTTCATCGGCAACATCCACAAACCGGACTAAACCACGACCTTGGTCTTTTCGCTGCAAAAAATTCACTTCTCGCATGCACAATGGGCAATCGCTATCGTAGAGCAATGTGATTTGCCAAGCCGGATTTTCAGAGGTCATGGTCATCAAATTAAATCTTGAATGTTCTTCTTCGTAACGTAGCGCAATTTTAATTTTCCATGTCGAGGCGATCGCCACAATGTTGGTGGGGACTAATGGACGTGAATAAATCGCCCTTGCTAGCCTACTTATTGTTTACGCTTTGCCGAGGAGCCAGTAGGTCGTCATTGCGCCTTTGCCCTTAACGGAAATCATGCCGCGTTCTTCGAAAATATAACGATCCTTGAGGAGCTGGTAGGTTG
>CAZXBK010000112.1:0-15343 GCA_964638765.1 uncultured Synechococcus sp.
TGAATCTCCACAACACAGTCAGCACAAGGGTTTTGGAGAACAAAAAAATTTTGAAATCCTTTCGGAAGCTACTGATTCAACGTCTTTCAGCACAGAAAATAATTTTAATGTATTAACGTGCCTTGGGCTTCGGTTATGGCCTGAGTTCTTTACAGGGCTTCTTGGCTACTTATTAATTAATGGCTCCATTTGTCGCTTAATTATTTTCTTTAGTTGCTCTTCAGAGTAATTCTGTGGTGCAGCCAACATATTCACGCCTATTCCATCCATTAGCGCGATCCATGCGGCTGCCTCAAATTCCACATCTATCCCTTTACTGAACACCCCCATCTCTACAAACACAGCAAATTCACTTTTTAGGGATGCTTTGAACTCTTGGTAGAGCGCTTTATGTTCTTCCATCAATCCGGTATGACCGGGCATATGCCCCACAAAGGCCAGCCATACTCGCCAAATTTGTCGTAACTCATCAGTAGTGGGCAGTACGGACAGCATCATCACAATTAGGCGTTCAATCCCTTCAATATCCTCCACTGCGATCGCCATTTTTTCGCCAAGCCGCTCCATTACTACTTCCAGCATGAACAACAACAACTCATCTTTATTGCGGAAATAGTGCGTTAAAACCCCTGTCGTACAACCTAATTCATGGGCGATCGCCCGCAGACTAGTTTTCTGTAACCCCTGCTCTGCAATGAGTTTCATCGCTGCCGAAGCCACTTGCGATCGCCGATCCGATTGTTTTTCTTCCACTGAAAGCTTGGTCATAGCTTCTTCATTAATGAATGTAAAAGGACTACTTGACCACTTTATAACACCTGTTATGATTGTTTTTAGACAACAACTGTTATGAGGTTTTGACAATGGCAGTCCATATGCAATCTGTTCCGGGGATGTCGAAGCCACGTTCTGGTTGGCAAGGCAATATTGATCGGTTTATTGGGCCGGGAGCGACAACTGCGGAATTGGTTCTTCAATTTGTTCCTGCCGTTGTCATGGCGATCGCCGCGCCGCTTTATGCCCAGTCGATATCTCCGGATTTTACGGGTTGGCAATTGGGATTAATTGCATTTTTAGCCTTTGATTTCATGGGTGGCGTACTCACAAATGCGACAGCTGCGGCTAAGCGTTGGTATCACCGTCCGGGTCAAGGTTGGCAACAACATCTCAGTTTTGTCGTTCTGCATCTCGTTCATATCGCGGTGGTGGCGATCGCCTTTCGAGGAATGGATTGGCTCTTTTTAGTTGGTGTGTCGGCTTATCTATTGATCGCTGCGGGCATGATTCTCGCGAGTCCTCTTTATTTACAAAGACCCATTGCCTTGGGGTTATTCACGTTGGCTTTGCTCGGTGATCGCTACTTCATTGCACCAACACCCGGTTTGGAATGGTTTTTACCATTGCTATTCCTAAAACTTTTAGTTAGTCATTTGCTGAAGGAAACTGCCTATCAACCTGGCGATAGCTAATTGAACCGTTGTTATCTAAAGATTTCACCTAAATATTTACGCTAAAAAATTTGTAGAGGTTTACTATCATGGCTTTTCAAACATTTTCCACTAAATATTCTGTTGCTGGTTTACTTGGTATTTCGGGGATTGCGCTCAGTAGTTTGGTGCCCGGTGGCCCCATCGAAACTCGGAGTTTTGCCCATATCAATCCCGTTACTTTGGGTATGTTTAATACCTTCCTGACAATTTTGGCGCTGGGTAGTTTGATTCTGGTTTATTTCGTATTGAAATCTGAGCGCTGGGCAATGCTTGGTGCGGCATTATGCGGCTTGTCTTTCTTCGGCGTATATGTTGCCGATCTTGCAGTTATCTTTCCTGTATCACCAGATGCGATGTCTCCAGCGCTATTCATCATTGAAATTCTCGGCACTGTTTTGTCATTGCCTTTGATGGGATTGGCAATGCGAGCATGGCAGGCTTCTCGTCAAACCGCATTTGTTCCTGCGACTACCCCTCAAACCCATGTCACTAAAACGATGCAAGCATGGCAAATGGTCTTAAGTTTGGCAGTAGGAATCGTCGGACTCGGCATTATTATGTTTGCGACCAATGCAGCGATGGGTTTCTAGAACAAAAAAATTAGCCCCTTAAACTCTTGAGGTTTAAGGAGATTCAAGTTACTTGATTAAGCTAACGATTAACCTTCTCAACTTTTAGCTAAGGATTTCAGCGAGTTGGTTTTGTTCCCATAGTTTCTTGTAAAGTCCTTCCTGAGCAACCAATTCTTCATGGACACCGACTTGAGTAATCTTGCCGTGATCCATCACAAAAATACGATCGCCTTTCGCAGCAGCAGAGAGTTGGTGAGTGATGAAGATAACAGTCTTTGTGTCGGGCGAATTCGATAAGTAATCGAGAATTTCAGTCGCAGTCCGATTGTCGACACTGGAGAGAGCATCATCGAGAATCAACACTGGTGCATCGATCATGAATGCCCGTGCCAAAGAACTCCGTTGCCGTTGACCTCCCGAAAGCGTAATGCCTCGTTCACCCACAAGGGTTTCGTATTGCTTGGGAAAATTGAGGATTTCGCTATGGATTTGCGCTTGTTCGGCAGAGTCTTCAATTTCTGGTTGGGGGCTACCGGGCAAGCCATAGGCAATGTTTTCTCGGATCTTAGAGCTAAACAAAAAGCTCTCCTGGGGCACATAGGCGATCGCCTGCCGCAGATCTTCGAGACGAATATCGGTAATGTCCTGTCCATCAAGGAATAGCTGACCGGGTTCAATATCTACTAGGCGCGGTAAAGCATTCGCCAAAGTCGACTTACCTGCACCAATAGAACCGACAAGGGCAATAGTCTCGCCGGGATAAATCGTGAAACTTAAATCATCTAACGCTGGGCGATCGCCTTCTGGGTAGGCAAAACTCAGATTCTTCGCTGTAATTTTTCCAGTAACGTTTTTCGGATCGAGGGTGACAGATTGGGGCTGGTCTTGAATATGGGGTTCGTTATCAAGGATGGCTTCCACACGGTCAATACTGACCTCCCCGCGCTGATAAGACGTAATCGTGAAGCCCAAAAGTGCCGTCGGGAAGACTAACCGCTCAATTAACAAAATTAGTGCGACGAAATTACCAATCGTCAATTCTTCTGCGGCGATCGCCCGAGAACCAAACGCCAGCAAAATTAGCAGACTGATATAGGAAATCCCCTCAATTAACGGGAAAAGCAGATTACGAGTACGAGCTAAACCGAGATTAGCGCGGAGTAGACGCTGATTACGAGAGTCAAAAGCTTGGCGTTCATTTTTTTCCTGCGCGTAGATTTTAATCAGGGAAATACCGCTCATATCCTCTTGGATAAGCTGGCTGAGTTCTGATAATTCTTCCTGCACATTTTTTTGCTCGTCTCGCAGGCGACCACTAAACAGTTGAACCGTGATTAACATAGCTGGATATACGGCGATCGCCATCAGGCTTAACTTACCGTGGAGCGACAACATCACAGGCAACGTCATCACATAGGCAAAAATTGTATTCGCCAAACTCAATACCGAGAAACCAAGCAAACGCCGCACATTATCAACATCGCTTGTGGCACGGTTAATCAGATCTCCAGAAGACTGATTCGCAAAATAAGCAGGCTCTAACGTTAGTAAGTGTTGAAAAATTCGCTGCTTCAGATCAAACTCAACTTGGCGACCTACCCCAAAAATTGTCACTCGCGACAACATCCGGAAACACCACATCACCGATGCTAAAACCAGCATCAGTAAAACAGATCGAGTCAGCGTCGGCAAGCCGACTTCGGTACGTAGCGAATCAATGGTGTTACTTAGAATAAGCGGTAGATACACGCCCAAACCATTCACGATCAGCAACGCAATGATGCCGAAATAAACCTGTTTTTTGTAAGGAACCAGATAGGTGATTAGCCTCCGAAGTCGCGAAGAAGCAGCCATAAATTTGCGGGGATAAGAAAATCGTCACGTTGTCTATTGTGACGGATAACCTCAACCACTGCTTGAGAGATCGGGGAAATTATCTTGGCTTGTCGCTCTCAACACGCTAAAAAAATATTGCTATTGACCGCCATTACATCGCTTCATCAAGGCCAAACATTGGATCAGATAAAAATAATTTGCGCTGCGGACGTTGTGGCGATCGCCGTTGTAGTCGAGGCAGAGAAGTCACGTGGGGCTGCGAGGCGGGTTGCAGTTGGGGTTGATAAACGACCGAACCCACAAAAATATCTGCACGAAAATGCTTTAAAGGGATGCCATACAATTCGCTGTGGCCAGTCAGCAAGTAACCATCGGGATTTAATGCCTGCTTGAAATGGGACAAAACTTTGGCGATCGCCGATTTTTCTAAATGCAAAAATACATGGCGACAAAGAATGACATCAATATTTTGTAAAAAGTCTGGCCAATGAGCATCTAATAAATTTAACGGTACAAACTTCACCAGGTTGCGCAACTCCGATTTAATTTGCTGGCGACCTGTATCGGTAGGAACACAATGCTTTTGAACCGTATTGCTCTGGGACCGCAATGACCATTGCCCATATTCTCCCTGGGCGGCGATCGCCAAGGCTTCAGTATTAATATCTGTCCCGAAAATCGTAATTTGCCACGTCTCAATATCCGGAATTAACTCCGTCAATAAAATCGCGAGGGAATAGGCTTCTTCCCCAGTGGCGCAACCCGCTGACCATAGAGCTAATCTTTTTTCTGGCGATCGCCGCTGAATGAGTTCGGGCAAAATGTGAGAGCGCAACAGCTCAAATTGACCCCATTCCCGGAAAAAATAACTTTCAGTATTCGCCAAAGTGGTAATGATTTTCTGCCACACAGAACTATCAATCTGATGATTTTCTAGCAGTGCTCGATAATCTGCGGCGCAATTGAGTTCTGAATTTTCTAATTCATGATCAATCGTTTTCTTTAGACGTTGATATTCCATATCAGCAACAGTAAAGCCAAGGCGATCGCTGACTAAAGCACAAATTGATTCAATATCTGACAGAGTTACAACGGGCGTGTGCACAGGAAGTTATCCTCACAAAAAATCTAGAAACGCGACATCCTATGGCGACTGATTTAGACCTAGAAGTCAAGCAGCATAAGCTTTGGGCGCTTAGCGATATACCGACTTCACTATCTTTTTGCATCTTATAGCAAGGCCTGAACTTTACTGGTGATCGCGATCTCCCCCTCTCATTGACCACACAAAAATTCACGGAAAATGAGTACTTGCTTTTTATTTAGAACAAAATCGGGGTAGATAACTACCGCTTCGAGAAAAAGAAAGGGTTAAACTGAAGCACTAATTTCTTTACTAACATTCACAGCCGTCCAGTGAGGGCGATCGCCGATTATGCAAGTTATTGGTTTAATGAGTGGAACTTCAATTGATGGTATTGATGCAGCGCTCACAAAGCTGGACGGCGATGCCGAAAACCTACAACTTAAATTAATCGGTTTCCATACCTATACCTACCCAACCGAGTTGCGACAGGAATTACTCGAAATTTGTGCGGGCAAAGCCATCACGGTCGAAAAATTAGCGGCACTAGATGATCAAGTTGCAGCGGTATTTGCCGAAGCAGCCACAAAATTACAAGAACAGTTCGGCAAGGCAGATCTAATCGGCTCCCACGGTCAAACGATTTTTCATCGTCCGCCCCAGAATAATCTTGGGTTTAGTTGGCAAATTGGTCGGGGTGAGGCGATCGCCCAACTGACAGGCTTACCGACGGTGAGTGATTTTCGGAGGGCAGATATTGCAGCAGGAGGGCAAGGTGCACCTTTAGTACCAAAAGTTGATGCATATCTTTTAGCTCACCCAACTAAACACCGCTGTGTGCAAAATTTAGGCGGCATTGGCAATGTCACTTATCTCCCACCAAAAAGTCAGCCCGATTGGGAAAACTACGTCATCGGTTGGGATACAGGCCCCGGCAATGTGTTACTGGACTTGGCCATCCAAAAATTAACCGACGGCAAACAAGCCTATGACCAAGATGGTATTTGGGCATCCCAAGGCACACCGAATGCGGAACTGGTGGAACAGTGGCTAAGCGATCCATTCATTGCACAACTGCCACCAAAATCCACTGGGCGGGAATATTTTGGGGTAGATTTTCTCGAAAAGTGTTGGCAACAAGCCCAAACGAAAAATCTTTCGGAGGCGGATTGGCTCGCGAGTTTAACGGAATTTACCGCCCGCACTGTCCTCGAAAATTACCGTTTATTTTTACCGCAAATGCCCGATGAGATTTTGCTCTGTGGCGGTGGCGCACGGAATAGTTATCTCCACGATCGCCTCCAAAAATTAGCGGGGGATATTCCAGTGGGCATAACTGATGATGCGGGCGTTGACCATGATGCCAAAGAGGCGATCGCCTTTGCTGTGTTAGCTTACTGGCGATACCTACACCAATTTCCCAGCAACTTACCCAAAGTCACAGGGGCAAGCCAACCAATGCTGCTAGGCGAAATCCACGAAGCGTTAGGCAACTAATCTTGCATTAAGAGTCTTTAGAATATTTCGGTTTCGGCAAAGCTCATAGCTATTTCTTGGGCGATCGCCTCCAAAATTATGAACTAATCCATATCGCCACCCACGGTTTCCTTATTAATGCCAGCGAACCAGAATTATCCGGTTTGGTACTGTCCTTATTTGACGAAGATCAACAACTTAAAAACGGCTTTCTGCGTCTCAACGATGTCTTTAACCTCAAACTCAATGCCAATCTGCTAGTGCTGAGTGCCTGCGAAACAGGCTTAGGCGAAAACGTTCAAGGAGAAGGATTAGTCGGTTTAAGTCGAGGCTTTATGTATGCAGGCGTGCCAAGAATTGTCATGAGTTTGTGGCAGGTGAGTGACGAAGCAACCGCCGAATTTATGACCCGTTTTTACCAAAATTTATTAGCAGATCAACTTCCAGCAGCCGCAGCTCTCAAAGAAACCCAACGGGAAATGCGCGAAGAAACTCGCTGGACGCATCCTTACTATTGGTCAGCTTTTATCCTGCAAGGGGAATGGCAGTAAAACAAGATCGCACGCGCTAATTTGTGCTGTCACCCAATTGAGTTTCTTGGCGTAGATAAGCCTCAATAAACGGGTCAAGATCACCATCCATTACACCACTCACATCTGTCGTTTCTTGATTGGTGCGGAGATCTTTCACCATTTGATAGGGATGAAAAACATAGTTACGGATTTGATTGCCCCATGCTGCCTCAACCATATCGCCGCGAATTTCAGCAATTTCTTGGGTGCGTTGTTCTTGGGCAATAATTAGTAATTTAGCCTTGAGCAAAGCCATTGCCTTTTCTTTATTCTGCAACTGCGAGCGCTCTTGGGTACAGCGCACCGCAACCCCTGTCGGAATATGCACAATCCGAACAGCTGTCTCTACTTTATTGACGTTTTGACCACCTTTACCGCCCGCCCGCGAAGTTGTGACCTCTAAATCCTTATCAGGAATGTCAACTTTGACCGCGTCATCACCGAGAGCAGGCATCACTTCGATCCCAGCAAAACTCGTTTGTCGTTTGCCATTGGCATTAAACGGTGAAATTCTTACCAAGCGGTGTGTGCCTTTTTCGCTCTTGAGATAACCAAAGGCATATTTGCCTTCAATTTCGAGAGTCGCCGACTTTAAACCTGCTTCATCGCCTTCTGACAGTTCGGCCAGCTTCACTTTGTAGCCTTGTTTCTCGCCCCATCGGGTATACATGCGTAGCAACATTTCTGCCCAATCCTGAGCATCAGTGCCACCTGCACCTGCATTGATCGTCAACACTGCGCCACTAGCATCGTATTCGCCGGACAGCATTTGTTGCAGTTCCCAGCGGTCTAATTCTTTTTGTAGCGTCTCTAAACTTTCGACGGCTTCGGTTAACAGCGCAGGATCATCGTCAAGTTCTAAAAGTTCGGCGATCGCCTCGGCATCTTCAAACTGGGACTGCCATTGGTGATATTGATCCACGCCGGATTTGAGATCATTTAGCTCCTGCATAGTGGTTTGAGCTTGCTCGGCATCGTCCCAAAATTCCGGTTGGGCGGCGACTTGTTCTAGATCAAAGATTTTGGCATTTAAAGTCTTTAAGTCAAAGATACTCCTGAGTTTTACCCAGGCGCGTACTGACTAGTTCAAGGGAGCGCTTTAAATCTGCCAATTCAATCATCAAAATTCCTCATCAAATCAAGAACAAAAACCAATGTCATTGATTATAATCGATGGCCCTCAATTCCCACACCTATAAGCATTTGCGGTGATTGCTGAAGATTCTAAAATCGATCCGCTAGAATAGGAGCACCCATGCAAACGAAAAGTTGTCAAGGCGACCCTGAAATGATAGAGTCTGCTGGATAACTGCTCTTATCACTGTCTGATAAAAAGTAGGCTAATGACTTTTTTGATTTAAATTCTGTTTTCGCAGATATTTGCCGTATCACCTTTATATCTAAACAATATTTTGGCGATCGCCCCAAGAAGTTTTATTAACCCACTCGCGAATCGACAAGCACTTAAAACAACATGACCATTGATTCCATCCGTTTACGCAACGAATTCATCAACACCCAAGTGATTACCCGGAATAACGGTACACGCCTAGGGGTTGTCAAAGATGTATTAGTGGACATTGACCGTCGTGAAGTCGTCTCCCTCGGTCTGCGCGACAGCATGTTTTCTGTGTCGGGAATGCCGAAGTATATGTACCTCGACACGATTATCAGAACTGGCGACGTTGTTTTAGTCGAAGATGAGGATGTTTTAGCCGACGTTGATGTCGAGGCCTACAGTCCTTTAATTAATAGTGAAGTTATTACCGAAGCAGGAGAACCCCTCGGACGGGTGCGGGACTTTCAGTTTGATCTAGAAAGTGGCACAGTTTCTTCCCTCATTATTGCTTCCCTTGGTTTGCCTCAAATCCCAGAACAGGTGATTAGCACCTATGAGCTACCCATTGAAGAAGTAATCAGTAGCGGCCCCAATCGTCTCATTGTTTTTGAAGGAGCTGAAGAACGCCTCAGCCAGATTACTGTTGGTTTCCTCGAAAGATTAGGGGTTGGCCGTCCCCCTTGGGAGCGAGAAGAAGAGGATATGTATTATGCGCCTACCGCTCGCCCTGAAAACCAGTTAGGTACTGGCGTTCCCCTCCAACAACCCGTTGCTAGACCTCCCGTTGAAGCTCGCCAACCGATCAACAATTGGGATGAGGATGAATGGCAGGAAGAGCCTATTACTCCCCCGCCACCACGTCGTCAAAAAGCCCAAGCTATGAGCTACGACGACTACGAAGAGGACAACTGGGGTGGTGATTCCGGTGGCTACGAAGAGTACAGCGAGCCTCCCAGCAACTACAGTGAACAGGATGTAGATGGTGATGTTTGGGATGACGATGTCAAAGAAGAGCCTTACAATCCTCCCGTCGTTAATATGCCGGAACAAACAAAAGAATATGAATACGAAGAAGAAACGAATTACTAAAAGTTAGTGGTTTGTTAGCCTGACAAAATTAAGCCAAAATTTTTATCCGTAGTGACAGAGTAGTTGACGCTCACCACTACGGAATTTTTTTATTCATGTTTTGCAGTGAAGCTTACAAGCCATTACCAATCAGAATAAATGGTGACCAATAGTAGGGATGGGCTGTATTCGGAATACTGGCATCAACTTCCAGTTCACCGTTAATCATGGCAATTTGAGCTTGGCGCAGAGCTTCAGATTTACTATTGCCAGAGCGTAAGCGACTATAAAAATCATTCATCAAAGCTTGGGTACCGCCGTCAGACACTGACCATAATGAGGCGATCGCCGCCTTTGCACCAGCGTCCTGCATAAGATAACCAAACCCCAAAATTTCTTCACCATTACCCATTTCGCCGCCCACTGCTGTTTGGCAAGCACTCAGCACAATCAACTCCACATTGGTCAGAAACCAGGAGTTTTGGACTTCTTCGAGGGTGATGCGATCGCCGTTGCCCATCAAAATAAACGAATCTTTTGGTTCGCCGGGCACAAAAGCTGCGTGGGTCGCAAAATGCACAATATTAAAGTTGTCCATCAACGGCACAGTCTGAGCGGCAGTGAAATTATCATCAAATAAAGTCGTTGTCTCAGGAATCGTCGAGGCGATGTTATCAACCTCTACGCCAGCGAAGGGCAAACCCGCAAAGGAAAAATCGCGCTGCCCTGCCTGAAAATTAAATTCTCCCTGTGTAAACGCTCCCGCCAAAATATTGAGAATATTAGGAGGCTGACTTGTGAAATCTGTTAGACTCGCCGCCGTAATATTGTTGACCCGAAAACGCTCTACCAGCCAGCGATCGCCATCATTGAGAGCTACTAGTGGCACGTAACGCAGCTGATCATCCGGCGCATAGATAATTGTTGTTGCACCTGTCGCCTGCAAGTCTCCCTCAACTGGTGCAATTAGCCAATCGTAAAGTTGGCGTGCTGGTTCTGCAACTGTATTTCGACGGGTAGAAGTTAATCCTTGGCGCATCGCCTCAATGGTTGCATTGAGTTCTTCTCGGGAAACATCGACTTTGCGGCGCACTGGGGGAGCAAAGGGGCTGGCGGCAATGAGTTCCAGGCGATCTTCGAGAACAAGGGGATACAAAATCACCGAGCGCTCATCAAGACTCCGCAAATTATCTGCAATATGCCGCAGGGTATTTAAGCTTAAATTTTGTTCGCGGGCTGTCGCACTTACATCTTGCAAGGCTGCCTGTACATCTGGGCTGCGACTAAAAGCGGTAAATTCGCGAGTTAAATCCTGTTGTAATTTGGTAATTTCACTAATTCGCTGCCGTTGTGCCGCAGTCAGCTCCACCTGCGGAATACGACGTAATGTCAAAAGTTCTTTGCCCAAGGCGATTGCCTGATCTTTTAGAGGCTGATAAACTTCCAATACCTTTGCTTCGGCAGGCAAGGTTGTCACAGCTTCGACGGTTGTTGCATTCGCCTCGACGCGCCCACCTCGAATGTATTCATCGACTTCCTGCACTTTTAATAAATCAACTGCCTGCTGCGCCTCCGCAGGGCGATCGTCACTCAACAGCAAATCTCCCAAGCGCCGATAAACGGGAGAAAAGACCTTCGACTGGGATGGAGAATCCCCTAAAATTTCCGACAATGCTGCACGCCGCGCCTCAAAAACTTCTACAGCTTGCTTATAAAACAAAATAGCTAGCTCTCGATTGCCCAAGACATTTTGGGTTGCACCCATCTCTGCCAAAACTTCAGCTTCTAAACCCCGCAATCCCATTTGGTTGTAGACAACAGATGCTTGCTGGAGAAAATCAAAGGACTCAGCATAATTACCGCGCCGCTGCTGACTAATGCTTAGATTACGCAGAATCGACCCCTGTTCCGTTAAATCCCCAATTTGTTGTGCCAAGCTCAAAGCTTCTGTGTAAAGTTCGACAGCTTTCGTGTAATTACCTTCCTGAAGTTCTAGCGAACCAAGACGATTTAAAATTTGTCCCCGCTGACGTAAAAAGTTCGCTGTATTTTCCGTAGCTTCGAGTGCTTCTTGATAGGACTGTTTTGCTTGGGGATATTCCCGCTGACGCTTTTGCAGATCACCAACAGACAACAGTATTTCACCCACCGCCGGGTTATTTTCTGTAGAACGCGCAAGTTGCAAAGCCTGACGAAAATTTTGAATCGCTTCTAAAAAATTACGTTGCTGGCGGGCAAGATCTGCAATATTTCGCCGCGCTAGAATCTCACCTTCTGCATCACTTAATGCTTGAAATACGCCCAGAGCATCACCATAAAAACTTTGAGCCTTAGCCGTATTCACCACAGCCTGCTCCACTTGACCGAGGTAAATGTTGCTGTAAGCAATGACACGTTGTCTCTCGGGATTCGTATCCGCTAAAGATGCAAGTTCGGCGATCGCCTGTCGATAGCTGGCGCGGGCATTACTAGTTCCACCACTGGCAAACTGAATTTGGCCGATTAAGTTTAGGCTTTGGGCAATTTGGAGGCGATCGCCACTTTTTTCGGATAATTCCAAAGATTGTTGCGCGTAACTTAGAGACGGATGTTCTTCACCAATAATTGGAATAATATCCCGAAAAATATCCTCTGCCGTTGAGCGAACCAAGATGGCCGCTTCTGCGTAAGTTTGCTGCGCTAAGTCCGTTTTCCCCTGCTGAGAATAAGACTGCGCTTGGGTTTCTAGAGCTTGAACTTGTTGCTGAAAAGAGCTGCTGGACTCTGCCTGGGCTACCGGAATCACAGTTTGCCGGAGGGAGATATCGACCATGCCAAAAGCTGAGCCTAGATAAAAAGAGGCGATCGCCCATTTTTGCCACAACTTTGTCTTAGCCACCATCGACTCAACCCCAAATTTACTCAGCTATAGAGATACCTACTAGTCTAGTTGAGCTATTTCTGAGATTGTTCCCTCAGCTTTGTGTGTAAATCTTTAGATGCTTTACAGGGCAAGACTTTAACTCTGTGTGTCGTTTAATAAATACGGACGTTTTTTTAATCAACAAAAGGTTCAAGGGTTGCGACCACGGACTCAGCAAGGGCTCTAAGGTGATACCCCCCCTCTAGGGCGAAGAGAATGGGGCAGTCTAGGGTTTGGCAATATTGACTAAAAAGGTTGAAATCACTCGGTTGTAGGTTCATTCCCGCGAGGGGATCTTTTTCGGTGGCATCGTAGCCAGCGCTCACAATCAGCATATCAGGCTTAAATTCCCGCAGACGAGGCATGACGCGATTATCAAATTGAGCTTTGTAGGTAATGCCATTTTGCAAGCCGGGCATTGGAATATTCAGCACATTGTTGTGCTCGCCCGTAAATGTCGCCTTGCCTGTACCGGGATAGGCGGGATATTGGTGCAAAGAACAGTAGAAAATATCGGGATTGTAATCAACCAAAAATTCTGTACCGTTGCCGTGGTGCACATCCCAATCTAAAATTGCGACGCGATTAATCTGATCAAAACTCAACGCATAATGGGCGGCGATCGCCACATTTCCTAGCAGACAAAATCCCATCGCGTCATTTTTTACGGCATGGTGACCGGGGGGACGCACCAAGGCAAAGGCAGGCTCACCAGTTTCTAGAGCGACATCAACACCATCAAGACAAGCATTTACCGCGAGTAACGCCACATCATAACTACGCGGGGAAATCGGTGTATCGCCATCCCAATGCCCACCACCAGAGTCGGCGATCGCCCGAAGCTTATCGAGATATTCAGAGGAATGTAATTTAGAAACCCAAGGCAATGGATCTCGCTCAGCCACAGATTTTGGTTCACGCCATTGCAACTGCTCCGTCCATGCAACCTCTTTCAGAGCAGTCGTAATTGAGACTAAGCGGCGGAAACTTTCGGGGTGAGGTCTTCCGGTGTCGTGTTCTAAAAATTCGTCTGAATAAATCAGGTAAATCATAAATGTTTATCCCAACTCGTCTGCCAACGTTTTACTCACGATTTCAATATCTTGTCCGGCATCAACGGTTAACAATTTCTGGCGAGGGGCATAGTAGTCCAAGATTGGTTCGGTACTTTCCCAAAAAGCTTTTAATCGTTGTCGAATTGCTTCGGGAGTATCGTCGGTTAAGCCACGAGCTTTGGAGCGTTCAGTCAAAACCTGTTCATCCACTTTGAAGTAGATGGCTTTATTCAAAGTTTGTCCCAAATCATCCAATAAAAAATCTAGTTCTTCCGCCTGAAATGCGGTGCGAGGATACCCTTCCAATACCCAGCCATTTTTCATATCGGCCTGTGTGAGGCGATCGCGCATCAGATCGATAACCAAAGTATCAGGAACCAGTTTTCCTTCATTGACGTAGGATTCTGCCTGTTTTCCTAGCTCAGTTTTGTCGGCGATCGCCTGCCGCAGAATATCGCCCACAGAGACACGCTGAAGCTGGAATTTTTCGCACAGAAATTTTGACTGGGTACTTTTGCCAGCACCGGGACCACCGAGAAGAACGAGACGCATCATGACCTAACCATCCAAAAGAGCTTCAACAAATTCGTAGCTGGAGAAAGGGCGAAAATCTTCAATACCTTCACCTGCACCAATAAACCGAATCGGTAAACCAAGCTGCTGACTCACGGCCAGAGCAACACCACCACGGGCTGTACCGTCGAGTTTTGTGAGGACGACACCACTCAGTTTTGCTGACTTTGAGAAGACTTCCGCCTGTCGTAGACCGTTTTGACCAAGGGTAGAGTCCAAAACAAGTAAAGATTCGATATGGGCATCAGGCGCTTTCTTATCAATAATGCGGCGCACCTTTGCCAGCTCATCCATCAGGTTTTTCTTATTTTGCAAACGTCCGGCGGTGTCTACCAAAAGGATTTGAGAATCACGGGCTTGGGCTGCGGTAATCCCATCAAACACAACCGCTGCTGGGTCTGTATTTTTACCGGGGTTAGCGATGACTGGCGTATTCGTGCGATCGCCCCAAACTTTAACCTGTTCGACTGCTGCTGCTCGGAAGGTATCTGCCGCCGCAATGACACAGGAATAACCAGATTGATTCGCAAGGTGAGCCAGTTTACCGATAGTGGTCGTTTTACCCGCACCATTGACGCCCGTCAGCATCCAAACATTTAGTTTGCCTTCCTCCGGCGCAAAGCCCGTATTTTCTAATTTTGCAAGGGGTTCATCGAGAATATTCCGCAGAATTTCTTTGAGGTAGGCGATCGCCTCTTCGGGAGGTAATGCTTCTTCTCTGAGTTTTTCTTGGAGCGTTTCGATAATGTAATCTGTTGCCCCAATGCCCACATCTGCTTGAAGTAAAAGAGATTCGATCTCCATTACCGCTTCATCATTCAGAGGGCCTTGACCCACAACCGATTTCAGTTGGTTTACCAAACTACGGCGGGTCTTACCAAGACCATCGCGGAGCTTTTTCAGCCATTCAATTTCATCAAGGGAAATATCTTCAACATCGCGCCCTTGATCCGCCAAAACCTTCGCCGACCAAAGGAAATCTTCGTCAAACTCTAGACCTTCCGTATCGATTGCCGTTTCTTTGAGTTTCTCTAAACCGTCCGACTTCTGCTGCATCCATGCAGGCATTGCCGCTGTTTCAGGTTCAGTTTCAGTGTCGTCCAGATCCTCAGGCTCTTGTTCAACTTCGGGTTCTGCCGCAACAGGTTCAGCAGGCGTTTCGGCAACAATCGGTTCTTCTACCTCTTCTGGAACCGCTTCTATTACGTCAGCTTCAGGTTCTGGCTCACTAATTTCTTCTACGGCTTCGACTGGTTCTGATTGTGGTTCTGGTGCTAGTTCTGGCTCTGGCGTAACGACTGGCTCTGGAATGTCGTTTGGTTCGACGGCGACTGGTTCGGTTGCGGTTTCGGTCGCGGTTTTTTTGTCTCCGTCTC
>CAZXBK010000113.1:0-170 GCA_964638765.1 uncultured Synechococcus sp.
ACGCGAGCAGTATTACGAGTAATGCCACAGGCATTGCCACAAACTCGACTAATATTTCGACGAATACCAGTAGTATTGCGACTTTCACTAGTGGTATTGCGACGAACTCGACCAATATTGCGACGAACTCGACCAATATTGCGACGAACTCGACCAATATTGCGACGAAC
>CAZXBK010000113.1:270-15019 GCA_964638765.1 uncultured Synechococcus sp.
TCGACCAATATCCAAGAAAACAGAGCCCTAATTGAGCAAACATTTGATGAGATTGAAGAAAATAGCTCTGGTGTGGCAATGGCTTTAGCTTTATCAAGTCTTACCAAAGGTCTACAGCCTGGTAAGCGCTACGGCGTTGGCATCGCTTTTGGTACTTTCAAAAATCAACAATCTGTAGCGATTAGTGGCACGTTCTCATTCACAGACCCGAATAGTCCTGGAACTCAAGTTATTTTCAACACAGGTGTTGGATTTGGGCTTAATAAGGATACATTTGGCGCATCAGCCGGATTATCCATCCAATGGTAAGTCGTATGTCTAGTCGATACACCACTTAGTAGTTAGAAAAAGTAATAAAAGAGTATATCGAAGCTTTCTTTTGTTATTTAATAAAAACCATGTTTCCGCGACTTGTAATTAATTCTGATGGGCAAAATAAAGATTGGTTTTATTATTCCAAAATATAGAGGTCTGCAAACAAAATTCAATTATGGATTAGAGCAAAATACTTTCTTCTTTGTTTCTTTGTTTCGTTCAATTCCTGAATATGACGTATCCTATGTTCTTGTTCTGGATAATTGTCTAGAAGAGTCTATTGCCAGCCAAAAAGAGTTAAATGATGATACACCACTAGTAGAATTAAAGAATTTAGATCCTCAGTTAGAAAATCCGCTGGTATATGACGTACTAATACATGTTGAGACATACTTACCTTCAGATTTTATTAAATCTATTAAGCGGCGCTTTTCTACTAAATTCGTGAGTATATTAGTAGGTATCGTTATGTGGGGGTTAATGGAAGATATTATTTATAATGTTGCTAACCGTTATATTGGCGCTCTTCCATTATATGAAGCCGGATTGATAGATGAACATTGGATTAGTCCTCATCATGCTTACCAAAAAACATATGTGGAAACTCTTACTCGCTCTTCTGTTACTATAATTCCATATCTCTATGAGCCTTGGTTTTTGCAAAAATTAGAAAATATTAGAAAAAAAGAAAATCCAGATTTTAATCCTCGATACAATCCAAAAAGCACAAAAAGTATTGGCGTTTTGGAGCCAAATATTAATCTTGTCAAAACTGCAGTAATTCCAGCTTGTATTGTAGAGTTGCTTCATCGTAAGGAACCAACTATTCTAAATCAAAAAACTGTGAGAGTTTACTCCTCAGATCACCTACGTGAAAATGCTGCGTTTCAGCATTTATTCAATTATTTTGAAGGTAAATCTTTATTCACTTCTGAAAATCGACATCCGATTGTTGACATTTTACATTTTGATTGTGACTTAATCGTTAGCCATCAACATTTGTGCGAACTCAATTACTTACATTTAGACGCTCTTTATTATGGCATTCCGTTAGTTCACAACTCAGCCATGTTGAAAGAATATGGTTATTACTATCCAGATTTTAATATTAAAGAAGGGACTAAGTCATTAAAGCTTGCTCTAACTCAGCATAACTCCAATTTAGAACAATATATGGAGTCTGCAAAAAATGCTTTGCAAACTTTTAGTACCACAAATATTAAAAATATTGAGGGATTCAAAAAAATCATAAGCTCTTTAATACTTAGATGATGTTGTTTGATACTTTTAGAAATAAAATAAATATGTATTTGAGTTTTTTTATTCGAAATCAAGATATATTTGGAAGTTTTTTCGGACTAAAAATACAGCATTATCAGTGATATCAGTTAGCTTAAAGATAGGGATTTGATTTCCCTTACAATGAAGCCTGACATTTTATACTTGATTTTAAGTTCAGTTTTGGGATTGTTTCACGTTTGATAATTTCCACTTTATTTCATAGCCTATAACTGGCAAACACTTATTGCTCGACAACTTAATGTAATTGGGTGAATTTTGTTTTGGTAGAGAAAGCATTAAATAGTAAATATAATGAATACTAAGGCAATATGTGTGTATCTTGATGATTCAGATAAGATGGAAATTGAATTGTCGTGGTTATATAAAACTTGGATTCTTCATAGTTTAGATACAGACTTTGATCTTGTCGTCTTTTATAACCCCTTAGCTGAAAAGCGTTTAAACACATTTGATAATATTGTTAAGCATGCGATGCCTCCTATTCGATACGCGAACGAATATCCTTTTTTGAACTCTCACTATTTCTGTCTACAAGAATCAGCACATAAAATTTCCAACTACGAATATATATTAAAAACAGATTGTGATGTTTTTCTAACACACAATTTAAAGAGGTATATTCCTTCAAAAATACTTATAGGAGAGGCCGGTTATTATAGTGTGCCAACTCAAAAAATATTAGAAACTATCAAATTTATTTCAGAGTTTTTCGGATTCCACTACAAATACTACCCTCAAGTGGGAGCTTCATTCTTTGGCAAAAGCAATGAGGTAATTACCATTACGGCTAATCAAGCACTATTGACTGAAAAAATCTTGGATTTGTTTGAACTACATGGTGATCAAGTAATTAACGGTTTGGATAAAGGAATTTCATCTATGCTCGCAGGTGAAATTATTGTTAATCATTGCTTTGTAAATCAACATATAATGCTTTACGCTTTAGATTCTTTGTGTTGGGAAACAACAGAAATAGGTTCTAATGTTTTGCACATACATGCTTGGCATTCATCACAAAAATGGTCGAAACATGCTTTCTTTAGAGGAGAGTATGAAGACTGGGTAGTAAAAGACGAAGAAAGGTATAATCACGCAGCAAACTATTGCCACTGGATAGCAACTACTCCCCTTGAGAAAATCGCAACTTATAGAAATTAATAGAAGTGAAAATGCTTGATAAGTAAAGCTTTAATCAACCATGCATGTTTTGTTGTAAAGTCAAATATCTTATTGCTTCGTTTAGGAATAAAGGACTTACTACATCTTTGACTTAGGTCACCTTCTATGTTGTGAATATACAGCAAAATTCAAAATCACCCTTCTCCATCGGTCTCGTATAATTAACGTCTGGAAAAATTTGTTTAATAGAAGGGTCAACAAATAATGAGTAGGACAACGTGGCTTTTTCCTGGGCAAGGGTCTCAGGCAGTTGGCATGGGAGCAGACTTAGTGAGCCATCCCATTGCCAATGTCAAATTTGCTGAGGCTGAGGAGATTTTAGGTTGGTCAGTTTTAGAAAAGTGCCAAGGTGATGAAATAGAACTCTCTCGTACTCTATATACACAACCTTGTCTTTACGTTGTAGAGGCGATCTTATTTGATATTTATCGAGAAAAAACTGGCGAAGTTGACTTTGTGGCTGGCCACAGTCTTGGTGAATATGTCGCGCTGTATGCGGCGGGTGTCTATGATTTTGCGTCTGGTTTGAAGTTGGTTCAAAAGCGTGCTCAACTCATGGATCAAGCATCTGGTGGCAAAATGGCGGCAATGATGAAGTTTAATCGTGAAGAACTGACTGCAAAAATTCAAGCAACCGATGGAGTCACTCTCGCCAACGATAACAGCGAACAGCAGGTCGTTATTTCAGGTACACCGGAGGCTGTAGATGAGGTGATGAAAAACGTTAAAGCAAAACGGGTGATCGCCTTAAATGTTTCAGGAGCATTTCACTCACCTTTTATGGCAGAGGCCTCTGAGCAATTTAATAAGATTCTTGCAGACGTTGAATTTCGGGATGCTAAAATTCCGGTTTTATCCAATGTTGATCCGCAACCGGAAACGGATGCAGGTGCGTTGAAATCTCGTCTGGAGAAGCAGATGACTGGCTCTGTACGTTGGTTGGAAATCATGAATACGCTTAATGATCTTGGCGTTTCAGAGGCTGTAGAAATTGGGCCGGGTAAAGTTTTAACTGGTTTAATCAAGCGTACTTGCAAAGAAATGACGACAAAAAATATTGATACTCTCGAAAAGATTGGATAAATTAAACGGTTAATTGGAAAAGGGCGCTTCATGAAGCGCCCCCACAAAAATTAGTTCAATTAATCGTCTTAATTATTAATCGAGATTAATCAAGGCTAGCCATGCCGTCGCTATAAAGCTTACGGGCATAGTCAGTCCATGTGCCTTGACCCCAGTAACGGAAGCAACTGGTCTCGACTAACATCACGTAAAGCAAAGAACGCTGATAAGCTTCTGTTTTAGTCACGCTAGGGTCTTCAGCCACCAGACGATCATACTTTTCGTGGAACTTTGCACTGAGTTCATTCATTGGCTCAAGAACATTTTCGTAACCTTTCACCCAGCTCAGGTCATTCGTCCAAGATGCGCCATCCATATGAAACTGGTGATCATTGGCATTAAGGTCGGTGATCGCCGCTTCTACTTTTTCTGTGGTGGTAGATGCTGGGTCAACAACACTCCAGATTTTTGCCTGACCAACAGCTTGGCAAACAGGGTAATCTGCTTCAGTAATGCCCTTTGCATCAAGCAATTCAAGATACTCCGTGCCATTAAAACCAGCAACGTGACCTTCGTTTTTAATTTCATGCCACGCTGGATTATAACCGCCGGGAAACTCGTTCATCATCACGCCGCCATTTTCACCATCGGCAATTTGGCTAACGAGACAGGGAACTTCATGCTCACCTAACTGTTGGCGACCACGGCTTTTTGCCTCGTAATAGGGCTGCATTTGTGCGACAAGCTTTGTGTCAGAGCCTTGGGTTTTAATTAGTGCGGTAATGCTAATTTCTTCACCACGGGAATTACGGGCGAGTAAACGGTTAGGTAGATATTTTTCGTCTTGGGTCAGACCAGAACCGTCAAGGTGTTCTACAGAAGATTCTTGGACTAAAAGCCAACGATAACCACACTCTTTTAACGCTTTAATGTACTCATAGAGGGCATCAGGATGATTGGGGAGGTGCATTTCTGGTGGCGAAAAACCCTTGACGCGCTTTAGGGCTTCAACACCAAAAATTTCAGCAAAATAATGTTGCCAAGCCTGAATTTGGAGTTTGAGATCAGGAATCGGAGTCGAAGTTGCTACAGCGTGACTCCACATTGTGCCGAGCCATTCGACGTAGGGTTGATAGGTCTTATCTGTCGTAATCTTTTTGAGATTATCAATGACATCGTGGCGGCCCATTTGTTTTAAGCCCCACAACAAATTACCGGAATAATCCAGCATAATCCTAGGGCTACAGCCTGCGGCTACAAGGTCAGGGATAAAGTCACCCATCCGGCTATAGCACCAAGCAAACACTGTGGCATTGTGGTTGTCCCCGTCGTGGGGGTTTTCCATCATGTGCTGGAGGTTACAGATGAGTGAGCCATTTTCGCCAGCTGGAATTGTCGGCTGGTGCATGTGTAATGCGCAGGCAAAACCAGCTTGAAGTTGATCCAGATTGAGATCGCTACGGTCTACAAAAATAGGATCATCATGATTCACAATATCCGCAATTTCTTGCTCTTGCCCGCAAATATTTGGCAGATGTGTGGATGTGGAGGAGAATGTCGCAACCATGTAAATTTCCTTTGTATGTCTATGGTTCTACGATTTTCGAGGATAGATAAACTAAGCCAAAAATGTCGTGTCATTTACGTCGTCTTAATGTTATCTCAAGATTTTGATTGATTAGTTTAAGTTTTAGTACGCTGTGTTATTATTCGATAACCTTATTTGAATTTGTCAATTTGCCACAAAAAAAGAGCCTCTTCCGAGACTCTTAGACAAAATATTGCTAGAAAAAAAGAGGCGATCGCTTCACTTAAGCCGCTTGAGAATTTACCATTTGAGGAGATTAAACTGCTCCATATCAATGGTGTTGCGGTTGCGGTAGATTGCAAGAATAATAGCCAGACCGACTGCTGCCTCCGCTGCGGCAACGGTGAGCACGAAAACTGTGAAAACTTGGCCTTTAATTTCGCCGGGATCGAGGAAATTTGAGAAGCCCATAAAGTTCAAGTTTACGGAATTTAAGAGTAACTCAATGGACATTAGGACGCGTACGGCATTCCGACTAGTCACTAAGCCATAGATACCGATACAAAAGAGAGCTGCTGCGAGGACAAGAATATATTCGAGTTGAATTTGCATGGATTCTAAAAAGTCTAGTTTTGGTCAGAATTGTTAGACGCAGAAGCGAGTTCGCGAGGACGTTCGGGAAGTTGTAAACCAGTGCTGCCGCCATCATCAGCCTCAGAAATCTCAGGGATAATATCACGGCGGGCAAGGATAATCGCACCGACCATGGCAATCAAAAGCAGTACTGACGCCAACTCGAAGGGCAATAAGAAATCGCTAAAGAAATGCTTGGCGATCGCCACGACAGAATTACCAACTTCTGCTGGGGAAAGCGTCGATAATTTCCAAGGGGTAATAAGCACCATTGTGCCGAGGAGGGCAAACAAACCGACACAGACAAGCGCCGTTGCACCTTGACGGATCCAGCGGCGGGGCATGGTGCTGTAGTCTTCTTGCTTGTTTACCAACATGATGGCAAACAAGATCAAGACGTTAATGGCACCGACATAAATAAGAACCTGCGCCGCAGCGACGAAATCAGCATTAAGTAGGATATAAAATCCCGAGATGCTCATAAACACACCACCTAACAGGAAGGCAGAATAGACAATGTTCTCAAAGAGCACAACCCCGAGAGCAGAGCCAATCATCATCACTGCCAAGATGATGAAGGAAACAATTTGAACGCCTTCTGCTAAATTCACTTTTTATTTAAACTCCTAACCAATAAACTCTTGTTTTAAACGAGCCTCACCATGGGGCGATCGCCGTCGCTATTCTTTTTCAGCGGTTTCTTTGGGCTGCTCAGCTTTAAGCCGTTCCAAAATATCTTCTGGATGCTCACCCGCTCTTTGGGCACCTTCTGGCAAATTATGGGGATCCATAACGCCTTTAGGTAAGTAAGCCAATTCCCGCATGGGCGTAACCATTGGGTCTTGGGTCACCTTGTAAGGTAAGCGACCAAGGGCAACATTATCGTAATTCAGCTCGTGGCGATCGTAGGTAGCTAGTTCATACTCTTCCGTCATTGACAGGCAATTTGTCGGACAGTATTCAACACAGTTACCGCAGAAAATACACACACCAAAGTCAATACTGTAGTGCTTGAGGATTTTCTTTTTCGCTGCTTTGTTAAATTCCCAGTCAACGACAGGTAGGTTGATCGGACAGACCCGCACACAGACTTCGCAGGCAATACATTTATCAAATTCGTAGTGAATTCTGCCGCGAAAACGCTCGGAAGGAATGAGCTTTTCGTAGGGGTACTGGACTGTAACAGGGCGGCGGCGCATGTGGTCAAAGGTTACCGAAAGACCCTGACCAATGTACTTGGCGGCCTGGGCAGCTTCTTTCGCGTAGTCACCAACTTGTTTGAGGATTTTAAACATGGGTTTTAAGTGCTCAAGTTAAACGGTTAACAGGGTGGATTAGCCACCAAAGGCAACGGGGAAAGCAAGTTTCAATGCTGCGGTAAGCAACAGATTCACAAGGGCAACGGGAAGTAAAAATTTCCAGCCAAAGTTGAGAAGTTGATCAATACGTACCCGAGGCAATGTCCAACGCAGGAGCAAGGCGATAAAGACAAGGGCATAGGCCTTGACAAGGGTCATGATGATACCGAGGGATGCGGTGATCACCTGCAACCAACCTGTGTCGGGGGAAACGCCAAGCCAACCAGCAAGGCGATCAAGGGGCAAAGGGAATTCCCAGCCGCCAAGGTACAAAATCGAAACAATCAAGGCAGAGAGGACAAGGTTAACGTAGGAACCAACGTAGAACAGACCAAATTTCATGCCTGCATATTCTGTTTGGTAACCCGCGACTAATTCTTCCTCTGCTTCAGGAAGGTCAAAGGGTAGACGCTCACATTCTGCGAGGGCGGCAATCCAGAAAATCAGGAAGCCTGCGGGTTGACGCCAAATATTCCAACCAAGAATGCCGTAACCAGATTGTTGTTCGACGATATCAATGGTGCTGAGACTGTTCGACATCATAACGACCGCCAAAACAGCTAAAGCCAAAGGAATTTCGTAACTAATCGACTGGGCAGCTGCGCGCAAACCACCTAGAAGAGAATATTTATTATTTGAGGAGTAGCCTGCCATTAGCAGTCCAATGGGAGCAATGCTTGACAAAGAAATCCAAAGAAAAATACCGACATTTAAATCTGTGATAACGAGATTTTGTCCGAAGGGGACGATGAGATAGGACAGAAAGACCGGAATCACCACTAGGGCTGGCCCAAGGGTAAACAGCCAAGGATCAGTCTTAGCGGGAACAATATCTTCTTTAAAGACTAGTTTCAGTCCGTCGGCGACGGGTTGAAGAACACCCAACGGGCCGGCGTATTCGGGGCCAACACGTTGCTGGGCTGCTGCTGAGACTTTTCTCTCTAGCCAGACAACGACGAGTACGCCGACAGTCGCGCCAATAATCATCAGCAACAACGGCAATGGCAACCAAATCGTTTTGGCGATTTCGTGGGGGAGTCCCAAAGATTGCAGCGTTTCAATAAAGCTACCTTGGAGGTCGATTCCTGAATTCATATCGGTTTATCTATCCTGCACATTGAAATTTGACAATCGGTATCAAACACAATGGTTTTAGAAAATTTACGTTATCGATTTAGTATATCGTTGTTCCGCTCGTGACAACTCTCCCAGTGGAGCGGTTCTAGGATTTGATTGGGTATCTTAGAGAGTGGGAGTAAGCAAAATAGCTATCGAAAAACCTTAGACTTATCAGGATTTACGGCATCTCATCTAGAAAACTAGGTTTAGTGGCGAGGTGATCGCTATTAATTATCGTTAGTACTAATCAAATTAATTATTGATTTTAAAGACTGGTCAGCATAGTTGACAGCGCAAAGTAACGCGCTGGAAACTTTTTTGCGACTCCTGCCATCTTAGAAAGTAATGCCCCTGGCACAAGCAAACTCAGAGCATGAATAATCTTTTTTCCCACAACATTTCTCTCTCAAACCCTTTGAAGCATTTATCTTCCATCACTTGTTCTGTCGGTGTGATGACACTTGTCGGCGCTTTAACAACGCCTACCTTTGCTACTTGCCTTGGTAGTGCTGAAGACTTTGACTTTGTGCCTAGTGGCGCAAGCCAACAAGTTGTAGAAGACTATCCGCGAGTCTTTTGGCATTTAGACAATCACCAAGCCGAAAATTTGCAGATCAGCGTCACCGACGAAAATGCACGGGAGCTTTACTTTTGGGACTATAAACTCAGTCAAAGTAGCACCGCAGTTCCAGACAATGAGATGGATTTGATGTCAGTGCAACCTTCTCCCAATTTAGCTGTTTCACCAATGGCAGTGGGTGATGTCCAAAATTGGCAGCTGACCTTGATTTGTGACTACGGCGATCGCACCCAAGACATTGTTATTAATCAACAAATTGAGCGGGTTGATTTAGACGAATCTCTTCAAACGACGATTGAATCATTAGCTACTCCTGAAAAAATTGAGTTTTATCTTGCCCAAGGATTAGTCAATAGTGCTTTAACGGAATTTATGTATTGGAACGATGAACCATCGACCGAAATAGCACCAGAATCCACATCAACTGTTCATAAAAACTGGCTAGATTTCCAAAGAAAAGCGGGCATAATAGAATCACGATAATCAGGCCTGCTGCACTACTTTCACTACTTACCATGAGTAAATCAACACCTTCTTTCACCCGCGCCATTAGGAATATGCTGACAACTTCCGGGTTGGCGGCGATCGCCCTATGTGCCACCGTGGTCAACGCTTCTGCGCAAAATATCCCCAAAGTTTGGGAAAGCGAAAAGTACAAACCACCCTTTGGCTTACAATCCCCCGGCAACCTATCCCAAGGTGGTACCCGCTCTGGTTCTGATGCCATTGCAACACCTAGGTTTATTCCGTTAGTGCCTCAAAGTAACAACTTCGGCGTGACAACTGCGGCTTACCCAAGCATTCTTGTTTACGTTTCAGACTATGCCGAGCAAGCTAACGTGGATACCTTAGAATTTTTACTTCTTGATGACGAAGGAAATGAGGTTTACCGAGCAAGATTTGCGGTTGAATTAACCGGTCAGTTACTTCGTATTGATTTGCCTGAACATGCAGGTTTAGCGGCTCTTGAAGAAGGGAAAGATTATTTATGGTTATTGGAAGGATTTACCCAAGACTTTACCCTTTCTGAAACGCTGTTTACCCACGGTTGGATTCGTCGCGTACCACCAACAGCTTCATTAGTTGAAGATTTAGAAGCTAGCTCTTCAACCCAAGAAATTGCCAGTGCTTATATTGATGAGCAAATTTGGTACGATGCGATCGCCCAGTTAGAAGCTGGATTTGTTAGTGGCACTGCATCAGAGCAGATTATGGAGCAATGGGATGCTCTGCTCAGCTCCGCAGGTGTTCAAGACATCGCTGTAGACACAAGCGCAATGATTGCGGATTAATCTACTGCAGTGACTCAACTGAATAACTCATCAAAAAGTAGAAGAGAGCTTGCTAAAAAAATTGGCTAAGCTCTCTTTTCAATGGCAGGTTAAAAAAATAGCTGTTAGTCTTCGTTGATTTGAAAGAGGAAAGTTACTTTGTCTCCTTTACCAAAAGCAATGCGATCGCCGGCACGGAGGCGGTGGCGATTTCCAGCAGGTAGAGGCGCATGGTTAACATAGGTGCCGTTAGAACTGCCCGTATCTTCAATGTAATAAATCCCATTTTCGATGCGTAGATCCGCGTGAACACGCGATACGACCTCTGAATGGGGGAAACCAGAAATATCAATGTCCGGTGGAACAACATCGTTCGGTTTGCCAATGTGCACCACCTCTAGGCCACCGGGAATATCAAGGGGAATATTGGTTTGGACGTGGGTCAGGCTTGCTTCGGGTAGAGCCTGAATTTTCGTGGCTGTGCCACCAGACTGGGGAGAAGCCTCTGCATTCTCTGTGGCAACTGTCGCCATCATTTGTAATGTGACTTCTGTTTCATCTTCGTCAGATTCGATGTCCGGTGTCTCTTCGGTGTAGGCAGAAGGCACTTCTGTTGCCGGAATATCGCTAGAAATCGGTGGTGCTGCTGAGAGGTTTGCCTTTAAATTGAAACCACATTGTCCACAAAAGGCTGCATCCTGTTGAACTGTTGCGCCACACTGGGGGCAATTTTCGCCTGTTGCCTGTGCTGGTTGTTGACCGACAAGGGGGGTATAACAGGCTTCACATTGGACTGCGCCATCAGGATTTTGGTGATTACAGTTGGGACAAGTGACCATAACGACGTTTTCAAAGGATAAACAATCAGCAGCAACTCAATTTTTGCGAATTTTAATAGTAATTCCTAGCTTTTGAGTTTAATGCTTTTTATTGTAGAGCCATTATCTTGATTTCATGGCGTAAATTGCACCATCTGGCGATAATTTTGCCCCGGCTTCTGCATCTAATAACCACCATAAACGACCGTTATTGGGCTGAATAAATTTACTGGGGTAGTCTTTTGGGTCACAGTCTTCATGGAAAACCTTCTGTAGGGCGTTTTGCTTATTCGCACCTGCTACCAGAAAAATGATGTTGTGGGCGGCATTAATGGCTGGAATAGTCAGGGTAATGCGGGGATCTGCGTCTTTTTGACCAACAGTCACGAGGCGATCGCCGACATCTAAAGCGGCAGTATTGGGAAACAATGAGGCAGTATGACCGTCATCACCCATACCGAGCAAAATCAAATCGAATTCTGCTGCTTGGTCACCAAAGTAGCTTTTTAAAGTTTGTTCGTAGCTGGCAGCATCTGTAGCGGGGTCTGCACCAGTAGGAATCGGGAGAATATTTGTCTTGGGAATCGGGCATTTGTCTAACCATGCTTCCCGTGCCATTTTTTCATTACTGTCGGGGTGGTCAGCCGGAACGTAGCGTTCGTCCCCCCAGAAAACATAGACTTTGTTCCAATCTAAATTTTGAGCTGCAAGTTTTTCGTACAAAGGTTTTGGTGTACTTCCTCCAGCGAGGGCGATGCTACATCTACCGCGTTTGGCGATCGCCTCTTCGATACGTCCCACGGAAAGTTTTAAAGCCCGCTTTACCAATTCAGACTTATCATCCAAGATTTCTAGGAATTTTGTCATAAACTTTACAGAAGGCGAATTATGCCGCCTAAAATAGCTTTATTACATTTTAGGTTTGACCCTCTAAAACCGACATCCACTGATACATAAAGTATGAATAGTACTCGCCTTGCCCGGTTTACTGCCCTCAGCCTCAAGATTCTTGGGGGTGTTTTGATCATCTCTGCCCTTGTGGACTACACCCTTGCTGCTTTTCCGTTAATGCCGTTAGAGGATGCTTGGCAAATTGGCTTTACGAGTCAGCTAGTAGACCGTGGTCTAACGCCGATGATCGGGATTGTGGCACTACTCCTCAGTGTTTGGGTCGAGTCGAGTGCGGGTAAAGGCAAAATGATCAAGCCAGCCTTTACCGATGTGCGTTTTCTGAGTTTAATTCTGTCGCTAGTCCTCGGCGTTATTTTCTTTTTATTAGTGCCGTTACACCTTGATAATCTCCAAGAAATTCGGGATCAAGCGATTTCCCAGATTGAAGAGCAAACCCAACAACAGGAGCAACAGGTACAAGCGCAATTTAGCCAGTTACAGGCTCTTTCCCAGAGTACTGAAGCGAAGCAACAACTGGACGAACAAATTAGGGCAATTGATGAGGCGATCGCCGCGGGTCAGGTTCCTGCCGAACAGCTGGGCGCTGTCGAAGCCCAACGGCAAGAACTTTTAAATTACCAGCGCTTTGCTAATGACCCCAATGCCCTGAATGCTCGCCTAGAAGAACTACGGGGAGAAGTCGAAAAGCGTCGCAACGAACAGCAGCAACAGGCTGAAAATCGTGTTTTAAAAGAGGCGCTCCAAATTGGTATCCGAAGTTTACTACTGGGCGTAGGTTACGTGTTGCTGGGTTGGCTTGGCGTTCAGGCGAGTCTAGGGAGCAGTTCCCGAGATGTTGAGCCTCGCGAAGCAGACTACACAAAGGTTGCTGAAGCTCAACCTCAGACCAATGCCAATGATTTAGACAATCAAGCTAACCCAGATGGAGAGAAGTAAATTTCAGCAATAGGTATTTCCTCTCAATGACCTTACGGCGGTTTTGATCTTTCAAAATCCTTAAAGTTGATCCCCGATGCTATACCTAAGCCAAAAGAATCCAGTAAAATAGAATGCGTCAACTACTGCTTAATATTTTGTTACTCATTAGTTAGTGGCTACCTGCAATCCGAGGCGATCGCCAACTACTGTAGCTCTGACACATTTCTATTGATTTTTATTCTCCTCACCCTCTTTACCGAACCACCGTGCTAGAACGTCTGAAGCAAGATCTAAAAAATGACTTGATTGCGGGACTCTTAGTCGTCATCCCCTTGGCAACCACGATTTGGTTAACGATCACCATTGCTGCTTGGGTGATTAACTTTCTGACGAAGGTGCCGAAACAAATCAATCCCTTTGACGGGCTAGATCCGATCTTGACGAATGCCCTAAATATTTCTGTCGGCATCACAGTACCGCTGACCTTTATCTTGGTTACTGGTTTGATGGCACGGAATATTGCCGGTCGTTGGCTTTTGGATCTTGGTGAGCAGATTTTGCAAGGAATTCCCCTCGCCGGAGCAATTTATAAAACCCTCAAGCAAATCCTCGAAACTCTCCTTAAGGACTCCCAAAGTCGTTTTCGCCGCGTTGTGATGGTGGAGTATCCCCGCAAAGGTGTCTGGACATTAGGGTTTGTGACCGGGGCTGTGAGCCCACAGATGCAATCTCAAGTTGCACAATCTTTGCTGAGTGTGTTTATCCCGACAACGCCTAACCCTACTTCTGGTTGGTATGCCATGATTCCAGAAGATGAGGTGATCAATATTTCTATGTCCATTGAGGATGCCTTTAAGGTGCTAATTTCTGGTGGTATTGTGAATCCAGATGAAAAAGAACTAGAACGGCGATCGCTCCGTAACGGCATTCCGATTAATCTCCCTCGCCGCAAGAAGGCCGTTGCTGTTGAAGAAGCCGGTGATCTCGAAATGCCGCTTAATATGGTTCCTGTCGAAGAAGACATGTAACCTTGCCCTCAAACAAGACTTTCACTTTGAGCCTTGCCAAAAGTATCGTAATATTTAGGTTTTGATTCCCCATGCCTGCTAGAAAACAACCCCGAAGCGTTGCCCGCGAAATTGCTCTTTTGAGTCTGAGTCAAGTGAAAGGTAAGGCGGAGAAATTAGAAAAGCTTGAACTAGATCAGCTGATGTTGGCAGCGGTACGTACCCTGAGTGGCGAAATCAACGACATTTTGGAAGCGGCAGCTAGTGAAGTGACCCGCGCTGAAGACAAATTATTAAAAAGTGAAACTCAGGCTATTAGTCTGCAAAGTGCTCGCACTATGGCTCAAGATTCCCTTGAGCTCACCCGCAAGGCAATTAATCGTTTGGGCCATGTTGTCGAACTACCAGAGTTTTTGCAGCTTACAAGGCAGAGCGAAGTTCGTACATACGCTCTTGATCTAATTGGTACGGTGCGCCGTCGCCACGAAGAAGTACAAAATATTGTTTCTGACTCCCTTGTTGATTGGCAGTATCATCGCTTGCCCCGTATTGACCGGGACATTCTGCGCATTGCAGTGACTGAAATTATGTTTCTCGATGTGCCTTACAAAGTTGCTATTAACGAGGCAGTGGAGTTGGCGAAGCGTTATTCCGACGAAGATGGTCACCGATTTATTAATGGTGTCTTGCGACGCATCACCGATAAATTGAGAAATGACGAGAAGGCTGAGTCTTAGAGAGCACACT
>CAZXBK010000114.1:0-14818 GCA_964638765.1 uncultured Synechococcus sp.
TGTTGTTGACGTTGAATGCAGGAATGCCGTAGCCGTTCTCTGCTGCGTGATCTAAGAGCAGACGCATTGGGACGAGTGCCATAGATGTCCTCCTATATTACTTGCTTATTTTTGGCTTTTTATTGTCAAGAAAGTTAATTCTCTTATCTGTCAATATTAAGATACATTCACCTTTTTGACGAATGGATTTATACAGTTTGACCAATCTCTAGACGATCGCCCTATGGATATAAATTTTCGTTATTTCACGATCCTAAGTTGATTCTGACTTGGCGAAATTGATTATTCGGGCCACTGTGGGCACTAAATTTCATTTGTCTCGCGGCAGCGATCGCCTTGTTATCAAGGGAGCTATTGCCACTGGAAGAGACAACGTTTGCGGCAACAACGGATCCAGATTGGCTAATTTCTACACGGATAATCGCCACTCCTGTTTGACCATTAAGATTGCCTCGGCGATCGCCACAACCTTGGACACAATTGATGGGTGCGGGCGCAGGAGGCGGTGCGGGAGCCGGGGGTGGTGGTGGACTGGGTTTGGGTGGTGGGGACGGTGTAGAAGCTGGAGCGGGAGTTGACGGTGCTGCCACTGATTGGGGAGCAGGACTAGATGGACTGGGAGCCGGTGTTGGGCTAGGAGAGGCCGGTGAAGATGGTGTGGGAGTTGGGTTTGGTGAGGGGCTTGATGGTGATTTTTTTTGCGGTGAGGGAATTGTCGGAGTTGGTGATGGCTGCGGAGTTGGTGATGGTTGCGGTGATGGCGATCGCCCACTATTTGCTGGTTTAGGAGTGGGGGTTGAAGTCGATGATGAGGACGAAGTTGTTTTTGCTGGTGTGGGCGAAGATGTTTGGGGAGTAGATTTTCGTGGTGCAGGAGGAGTTTGCTGGGGCTGATTTTGGGGTTGTTTAGTTATCTTTTGTTGACTTTGCGTTGGCTGTGATGTCGCAGAAGGTGCTGGTAATGTTGGCGATACCTCTGGTTTCTCAGAATCTAGCAGTACAACGTTTATCGGCAGTTGCTTAATCTGAGATTCTCTATAATCTTCTCGGGTTGGGGCGATCGCCACGTAGAGACCGACTAAACCGCTATGGAGGATGAGGGAAAAAACAAGATAACCAACCCATTCAAATGAATAGGATTTTTTGTGCACTGATGCCATGTTGCCTTCCTGAACTCTAAGCACACGTAATCCCTATGACATCAAATACAAACATCAAAGTCCTAGCGATTTTTTAACGCCCTTGCCATTTCACGCTTATCTTGGCGACGCTTAATCGTTTCGCGCTTATCGTGGAGTTTCTTACCACGACCAAGACCAAGGCTAACTTTCACCAAACTACCCTTGAGATACATCTTTAAAGGTACAAGTGACAATCCCTTTTGTTCTAACTGACCGATCAAACGGCGAATTTCTTTCTTATGTAAAAGTAATTTGCGATCGCGTTTTGGCTCGTGATTAAAGTATTGGGCACTCATGTTGTACGGCGAGATATGTACATTGAGCAACCATGCTTCACCGCCGCGAATCAGAACGTAGCCATCCCGTAGATTCACCTTGCCAGCCCGAATGGACTTCACCTCAGTTCCTACGAGCGCAATGCCAGCCTCTAACGTTTCGAGGATCTCATACCTAAATCTGGCTTGGCGATTATCACTGATTAATTTGATTCCTTTTTTCGGCTCTGCCATAGGTATTCAGAAACTGGACGACTACGCTAAAAAACACGCAGTTACTAATCCTAACAAATTCCTCTACACCGCTTTTTTGACTGACATAAGTCTTGAGTAGATACAGGTGAACGTGAAGGAACATTAAGAGAAAACGCATCGCCGAGCTACGTATTTGACATCCCCCGTTTTATTTTGTATGATTTTATACAGAAAGCATAAATAAGACGTTCATCTCTCATGGCCTAGTCATTCATTTGATTTAGCAGCAAGAGACGGAAGTAAGGATGTATCCCGAAGGAACGCGCCTCATCAACCAATTACACAAATTTTGAGGAGCTACAAACATGAAATTCTCTTACAGAGGCATTCATTTCGACCGTAACCCTGCAACTGTTGAAGCAGAAGAAGGGAAGACAATTGGTAAGTATCGTGGTTCTGAACTCCACGCTCATACTCCCAAGAAGCGTTTGAATGTTGTTCATCACAAAAATCTCAAGTACCGTGGTGCAAGCTACTAAGCTCTAAGCGGTCTGAGAAGACATCTAGCAAAAAATTGAAAAAACTTAAGTTTTTAGAGAGGAAGGAATCCAAGGCTTTCTCTCTTTTTTTTGTGGCAATTTTTGGGGACTTCTGCTGAGAATTGTTTGGTTATTTACAATAGGGCTTGGGAATTTTTGGTGTGGTTCATTGGCAGAAGCAGTTCAAGATCGAAATGATTGGCAAAAGCTAAAGGCTTATTTACAAGAAGTCGTTACACCGATCGCCGAAACTTTAGACCAAGACCCAAAGATTCTGGGGCAATGCTTGGAAGATTTAGGCGATCGCCACTTATTGGGATTAAAAGTTCTAGTTGAGTTTGGCGGGTCAGGATTTAGCGCGACAGAATATGGCTTAGCTGTGACTGAAATTTCGAGGCGCTCAGGCATACTGGCCTTTTTACAAACCCAACATCAAAGTGCTGCCGCAATGATTGCTCGCTTTGGTTCAGAGGAGCAACGAGAACAATTGCCCCAAATGGTATCGGGGAAATTAAAAATTGGGGTTGGTTTTTCTCACCTCCGACGTTCTGGCAAGCCAATGCTTAAAGCTTTGCCGACGGAGAATGGTTACGAATTGACGGGCACGATTCCTTGGATTACTGGGTATGGCTTCTTTGACAAGGCGATCGCCGGAGCGACTTTACCGAATGGCGACGAGTTGTATTGTTTTATTCCTTTGGAAAATACGCAACAGACTTCCGGTAGCACGATCAACTGTGGTGAACCTTTGGCGCTTGCGGCGATGGGAGCTTGCCAGACCGTTGCTGTAAAGCTAGAAAATTGGCAGATTACGCCTGAGCAAATACTGGTGATTAAACCTGCGGGAAGTATTCAAGCGGGCGATCGCCAGAATGTTTTAAAGCATGGATTTTTTGCTTTAGGTTGCGCCTATGGTTGCGTAGATTTTCTGAAACAAAAATTAGAAGTTTCCCAATTACAAACTTTGCAAAGCAGATTGGACCGACTCCGCGACGATATCGTGACGGCATTAGAAACACCAAGAGATTTTGATACACAACTCAAACTCAGGATAAAAGTCGTGGCGATCGCCCAAGAATACGCTCAGCTTGCCTTGAGCAGTTCTGGTGGAGCAGGAAATCTTTTATCGCACCCAGCCCAGCGTCTGTATCGAGAAGCATTGATGTTTAGTGTTTTCGGGCAAACGGAAACGATTCGCAACGCAACATTACAAACTTTGATTCCGTAAAAAATCCCGCGATATACTGAAAATCAATCAATACACGCGGGTGTAGTTCAGTGGTAGAACGTCAGCTTCCCAAGCTGAATGTCGTGGGTTCGAGTCCCATCATCCGCTTAAATATCAAGATTAAATCAACCCCTGAGGGCGGTTTGCGAACCGCCCCTACCAAGCCAATTAATTAGTGCTTAAACAGTAGCTACTACGGGTTCTGATTTTTCAGCAAAGATGTGAGCAATGACATCTTCAACAACTTTGTCGGGAGTAGAAGCACCGGAGGTTACACCAATTTTTAATTGACCTTCTGGAAGCCATTTTTCTTTGGTCGCAATATCGCCGCCTAAAGGCTTGTGCTCAATGCGATTCCCCGTGAACAGGCGATCGCCGCTATCGATGTGATAGGAAGGGATATTATTTTCGACCGCGATTTCTTGGAGATGAGTTGTATTGGAAGAGTTAAAGCCACCGATCACAACCATCAAATCAAGATCTTCTTTAACGAGGTCAAACATCGCATCTTGACGCTCTTGGGTTGCATCACAAATAGTGTTGAAGCTCATAAAGTGCTGATTTAGTTCTGTGGGGCCAAACTTCTCCAGCATGGTTTGTTCAAAGAGCTTGCCCATCTGTTCCGTTTCGCTCTTGAGCATTGTGGTTTGGTTTGCCACGCCAACGCGATCTAGATCTGTTTCTGGATCAAAACCTTCAGAATAAGCGTTTTGAAATTTGTCTAAAAATTCTTGGCGACCGCCACCATTGAGAATGTAATCGCGAACGTAATTTGCTTCATCAAGGTTGAGGAGAATCAGATATTTCCCGGCAAAAGAGCTAGTAGCAACTGTCTCTTCGTGCTTGTACTTACCGTGAATAATGGAAGTGTAATCTTGTTTTTTGTGCTTCTCGACCGATGTCCAAACCTTTGAGACCCAAGGGCAAGTGGTATCGACGATTGTGCAACCACGGTCATTTAGCAACTGCATTTCCTGCACTGTTGCACCGAAAGCGGGCAGAATCACAACATCACCCTTCGCGACGCCGCTAAAATCTTTTGCGCCGTTAATCACCTCAATAAAGTGAACATTCATATCCCGCAGACGGTTGTTCACAGAGGGGTTATGAATGATTTCGTTAGTCACCCAAATTTTTTCGGTGGGGAAATGCTTGCGGGTTTCGTAAGCCATCGCGACAGCCCGCTCTACACCCCAACAAAAACCAAAAGCTTCCGCAAGATAGATAGTGACGTTGCCACGGGTGAGGCGGTAATTGTTGTCCCGGATTTCTTGGATCAGGCCACTTTGGTACTCGCTGCTCATCATGTCAGCGACTTCCCCTTGATGTCCAAACCCACGACGATGGTAATTTTCGGAATGGTTGAGGGAACGTTTAAAGGCTCTGGTATCCATAGGGCAACTATCAACTACAAACTTTCAGCAAAGATCATAGCGAATTCTTGACTCTATCCCTAATCTTTAGCTGTCTTCTTTCTTTTCTGTTTCTGTTTCGTCGGGTTGTTCTGAATCTGTTTCTGTCGAGGTAAGCTCCGTTTCTAGGGCTGTATCTTCCGTCGAAGTGACAGGTGAAATTTCTCCGGGGGCAACGTCTGTCAAGATTTCAGGGGCAGAGGCGATCGCCTCAGGTTCAGTTTCTGCGAGAACTTCTGTTGCTTCGCTTGTCTCTTCGAAAATATCGTCAAGATTTTGTGGGTTCGCAGGTACTTCTGCTGGTGTTTCTTTCTCTTTGCGACCAAAGATACGACCAAAGGAAAACCCTTTTTTTTCAATATCTGCGCTGGGAGCAGTGGCAGCTTCAACGGTCTTTTCTTCAGTAATGTCGGCTGCTGGTTCGGTCGCGGCGATCGCCTCGATTTCAGGTGCTTCGCTTGTTGTTTCTGGCGTTACGGGTTCCTCCTCTACTTCTGGGGTAACTTCAGGTTCGACTGTCGTAGTTTCAGATGAGGTGGTTTCTTCTGCTGTTGTCTCAGGGCTTGCTTCGTCTATTTCAGGAGCTTGCGGTGCTTCAGCTTTAGGAGATTCAGCGTCTGATGTTTCAGTTTCTGCGGTTTTCTCAGTAGTTGGGGAGTCTGTTTTCGGTGTAGTCGCAACAGGCTTTTTCGCTTTTGGTGGCGCGGGTGGCCGCTTAAATTTTTCTTTGACGTAGCCAACGAGAGAAACTTTATCGAGGTTAGGAATTTTTGCTGGATCAATAATCGCTTGGCGTAGTCGCAATGTTTCCCAAGCAAACCAACCGAGCAAAACCACGCTAGCTAACTGTCCGAGCAAAATAGCACCAACCATTTGCCCTGCACATACCCAGAGAATTAGGGCATAGAACAGGCCGACAGCACTCCAAAAAAAATCATCTTGGCGGTGAAGCTTGGGGAATAAAAAAGCAGTAAGGAACAATAATATGCTCCCAATGGCAACGGCGATCGCCAAACCCTGTGCCAACATGAATTTAATACTCCTGTGATGCTAAGTGCTTGACCTATTGTGCCAGAATCACTGGTACTTCGAGCTAGTTAGTTAAAAAACACAAAACTACTCTGGTGTCTCGTCGTCCTTAATGCGGCGAATCGGTAAATTTGCCACCAATGCGGTCATGCGATCGCTACTGGAAAGATCAAACTCCATCTCGGAAGGATCAATCTCGACATATTTCGCCACAACAGCCAAAATTTCTTGGCGCATTTCCTCGACCTTTTCGGCACTCAGTCCGACGCGATCATGGGCAATGACGAGTTTCAGGCGACGCTTTGCCTCATCACTACTTTTGTTATTTCCCTGCCAGTTCAGCAGCTTTTCTAATAATTCCTGGATCATCGGTTTTGCGATATTGGCGTGACTACGATTAGTGAGATTGCGAATAATTATTCGAGGTTACCCAGCAAAGAACCGACGAATTTTTGCGAGGAAACCATCTTGATCAGACATGAGATCAAGGAGGGGGACTTTTTCCCCTTCGAGGCGACGGGCAATATTTAGAAAGGCAGTGGCGGGGACAGAGGTCTTCTTTTCTCCAAGGACAAGGGGTTCACCTTTATTACTGGCGACAATGACATTTTTATCGTCGGGCACAATTCCTAAAAGCGGAATCGCCAAAATTTCTAATACATCCTCGACACTCATCATTTCGTTTTGCTTGATCATGTCTGGCTTGAGACGATTCACGATGAGACGAGTCCGTTTAATGCCGTAGGCTTCTAGGAGTCCCACAACGCGGTCTGCGTCCCGAACAGCCGTAATCTCAGGCGTTGTCACCACAAGGGCTTCACGGGCAGCGGAAATAGCATTACGGAAACCCATTTCAATTCCCGCAGGGCTATCGACCAAAATGTAATCAAAGGCTTTATTCAGCTTCATAATCAGCTGTTTCATCTGGGTCGGCGTTACCGATTCTTTGTTGCGGTTCTGGGCGGCAGGTAGCAAGACTAAACCATTTTGGCGCTTATCTTTGACGAGGGCTTGCTCTAGACGGCATTCTCCGGCGATCGCCTCGACAGCGGTATAGACAACGCGATTTTCTAAACCGAGGAGGAGATCAAGATTACGAAGACCAAAATCTGCATCGACAAGGGCAACTTTTTTGCCTAATTTCACGAGGGCAGATCCGAGGTTTGCAGTACAGGTAGTTTTGCCAACGCCCCCTTTACCGGAGGTTACAACGATAACGCGACTCATATAGTTCTCAAATAAATAAACTGAAGTTATAAAAAATGAATGGGAAGCGGCAGAGCACAGATTTCAAAATATTAGCCTGTAGCTGCCACGGGGGAGGTTTGCAAATGTAGTTTATAGATTAAGCGGATCTGGCATTTCTTCCCAATTTTGCCCATCCTCGTCATAAAAATAATTTTTAGAAAATTTAAAGGCCGAGGCGATTCGAATGCCGTCGGCGGTGAGGTAGGCAACTTCTGGCTGGAGATGTTCGGGAGTTTGCAGAGAAGAGCGGGCCACCATATCTGCAATGCGTAATTGGGTTGGCTGCATCTGCAGCGCCATAATCCGACAGCCGCGATCGCCATCTGCCCCAGCATGGGCAACACCCCGTAAACATCCCCAAATCACAATATCGCGCTCAGAAATAATGACACCACCGGGATTGACATCCCCCACAACCACGACCGATCCTTTATGGCGAATTTCAACACCAGAGCGAATAGTTTGGGAAATACACAATGCCTCACTACCCTCGCTAGCAGGGGGCTTAATGGGTTCTAATTTATTAGGGATGTCTGCCAGCAGTTGGGCAAGGGGTTCCTGTTCGACACCATAACCCGCTGTTGCGGCGGCGATCGCCGTTTGTCTGCGGCTTGTGCGGACCCGTTTCAGTTGAAGCTGATGGCTCTGGAGAAGTTCTGCAAGCTGTTGTAGTTGACGACCGCCAAGCAGTTGATTTTGGGCGAGCAAATTAACATTGAGAACTGGAAACTCCTGATGCTTTTCGAGATGCTTTGCCAGAGCTGTCCAGGTTTCATCCCAATTTTCGATGGGGCGACGGGCGGTTGTCGGTAAAACTATTGTTAGCTGCTCTTCCTCCAAACCCAACTGAATTTCAAAGGGAGAATTGTCCTCATCAATAGCGCTGTCAAGGGATGTAGGCTCCTGCTCGCTATCAAGTTTTGAGGGTTCAGAAGGAATATCGGGATTAGGGGACGTTTTTTTCTGTGGCTCATCCATGCGGTGCATCCGGCAGTCTTCACTGATTTATAACAGCTATTTACGGATTCCGGCAAAAAATTCAGTGCTTCGCACAAAGTCGCTACAGTTCATGGGAAGCGAAAAAGCAAAGTCCTATCCACTCTGTCGATCATTCTAAAAAGTGATAACCCTGCGCTCGAAGGCGTTTAGCAATACTAGCTTAGAGAGAATCAACAAATTCAGCAAAGCGAGTCATGCCTTTTTCAATCGTTGGTAAATCGGTAGCGTAGGACAAGCGAATGCAATTGTCGTTACCAAAGGCGACGCCCGGAATTGTAGCGACCTGCTTGCTTTCGAGGAGCTGCTTACAGAAACTCAGAGAATCCAAACCTGTACTACTAATATCAACGAATAAATAAAACGCGCCATCGGGTGTCGGACAACTTAAACCTTTAATGCCCCGCACTGCCTGCAGCATAAACTCACGACGCTTAGCGAAGGATACCAGCATCGTATTGACACAATCCAAGCCTCCCTCTAAAGCGGCGATCGCCCCAAATTGAGCAAAGGTACAGACGTTCGAAGTGCTATGACTTTGGATGGTGGTCATGGCTTTAATAATTTCGACAGGGGCAGCAATATAGCCTAGTCGCCAGCCCGTCATGGCAAAGGCTTTTGCGAAGCCGTTACAGGTAATTGTCAGCGGAAAGATTTCATCGTTAACAGATCCAATACTTTGGTGAACAACGCCGTCGTAGAGAATCTTTTCGTAAATCTCATCAGACACGACAAGGAGCTGATGCTCCACTAACACTTCGGCGATCGCCGCGGTTTCTTCCGGGCTGTAAACTGCACCAGTGGGATTTGAAGGCGAATTAAAGACAAAAAGTTTTGTACGCTCGGTAATTGCTCCTCGTAATTGATCCGGCGTAATTTTATATTGGTTTTCTGCTGTAGCATCAACAAAAACAGGGGTACCGCCAGCGAGGGTGACCATTTCTGGATAGCTTAGCCAGAAGGGTGTTGGGATAATCACCTCATCCCCCGGCTCGATCAGCGCCATCATGAGATTGTAGAGAGAATGCTTACCGCCATTGGTGACAATGACATTTTCTGCCGCGTAGGGAAGATTATTTTCCTCGTTTAGTTTGCGGGCGATCGCCTGACGGAGTAACGGTTCACCAGCAGCAGCACCATACTTGGTTTTCCCGTCATCTAGAGCTTGTTTTGCCGCAGCAACCACATGGGCAGGCGAAGCAAAATCTGGTTCCCCAGCACTAAAGCTACAGACATCGATCCCCTCAGCCTTCATTGCCTTTGCTTTTGCCGAGATTGTTAAAGTGATAGAGGGCTTTACCTGACCAACTCTTGATGCCAAATTCATGGTGATGTTTCTGTAGATTTAGATGAAAGATAAATTTAGGTGAAAAAAGCCAGCCGCGCTGTCGCACTGCCCAACTCATTAACTTTTAACAGTAGAGCGCAGTCATATCACACAGCTCTTATTTTTACATAATGCAATCTTAAACTTATGCTCGATCTGAACTACATTATTAGTTAACTTTTGCCAACAATTCCTTGTTTTTAGTAAATCCCGATTTGACCTTTTCTCTGTGGTGGTTGTATGTCTTTTCTCCGTACCGATCTTGCCCAACTTAAAGCCTATGTTTCTCATCCGGGCGGTACGACAGAGCAACAGGTAGATATTCTTGATACGAATGAAAGTCCCTACGATTTACCCCTAGAGCTCAAGGAAAAACTCGCTAATTATTACACTGAGGCGATCGCCACGAATCGCTACCCCGACGGTGGTCACCACCGACTCAAAACCCTTATCGCTCAATATGCTTCGACCTCAGCACAGCTAGAAACTCAGTTGTCAGAAGCTAACATTTCTGTTGGTAATGGCTCTGATGAACTGATTCGTTCCATTCTCATTGCGACTTGTTTGGGCGGCGAAGGCTCAATCCTTGTGGCGGATCCTACCTTCTCGATGTACCGCATCCTTGCAGCAACCCTCGGAATACCAAGTATCGCGATACCACGAAATCTAGAAGACTTTTCGATTGATCTCACCGCAGCACAGGCGGCGATCGCCCAAACTAAATTGCCGCCCGTCAAAGTCGTCTTTGTCGTTCACCCCAACTCTCCCACTGGACAATGTCTCACAGACGCTGAAATCACTTGGCTGCGATCGCTCCCTGAAGATATTTTGGTTGTCATCGACGAAGCCTATTACGAATTTAGCCAGCAAACCCTTGTCGCTGACGTATTAACCCGTCCCAACTGGATGATCATGCGAACCTTTTCCAAAGCGTTTCGCTTGGCTGCCCTACGGGTCGGATATGCGATCGCCCAGCCAGACATTATCCAAGCCCTCGAAAAAGTCCGTTTGCCCTACAACTTGCCGAGCTTTTCCCAGCAAGCCGCAACCCTAGCCCTCGAAAACGCCGACTATCTTCTTGCCGTCATCCCAGAAATCCAAGCAGAGCGCGAACATCTCCTGACCGAACTGCAACAACTAGACAAGCTCCATGTCTGGCGCAGTGATGCAAACTTTATTCACGTCCGCTTGAAGCCTATCGATCAACCCCAAGACGAACAACTCACCCACCTCGTAGAAACACTGAAGACAGAAGGCACACTTATTCGCCATACTGGAGGGGGATTACGAATCAGCGTGGGAACCCCGCAAGAAAATCAGCGAACCTTAGTGCGTCTCAAAAACTTCATCAGTAAGTTATCTCCGTAACCCTCCAGCCAGACGACTTGTCGTTATGGCTCGATCTCTCAGGGTAAACATATTGCAGCAGTAACTTACATTACAGTGAGCACGTGCGTATTTCGTACGGATCACCCCATTACTGCTGTGTATAAGCTTTATAAGCATCTCTAAAAAATTCCTGTGCAGCACCTGATCAATGTTGTTGTCTGGAGAATCTTGCTTTCTCAGTGTAATTTTGAGTATCAGCATTAATCTGCCGTAACCCTGTGATGATTTCGAAGCCCTCTCCAAAGTGGTCTGACCATTTACTACCGCGTTTGATTCTACCGGCTTTGGTAGCGAGTCTTAGTATTACAGGGGCAGTGGTTGGAGCAAAATATTCAGGATGGCTCCAAACCATTGAGCTTAGCTTCTTTGACCGGATGGTCCGGTTGCAGGGTGATGCTGAACAGACCTCCCAAGAACTGGATGATCGGTTTTTGATCGTCGAAATCAATGACCGAGACTTACAGCATTTTCGACAAATTCCCCTAGAAGATGAGATCGTCGCCGCTGCTCTAGAAAATCTCCAAAAACACAATCCTAAAGTGATTGGTCTCGATATTTATCGTAATATCCCCAATCCGCCGGGAACTGAACGCCTAGCAACGCAGCTGGCAAAAGACAATGTTATTTCTATTTACAATCCGCAGCATGGACTTCCCCTAGATTCGTCGGACGAGATTATCGATAATCAAGGGTTTAATTTAATTGTTATTGATTTAGATAATGTCCAACGTCGCAATCTTTTAGCGTTAAGTAGCGAGGGTCGTGAGCTGCATTCCTTCGGGTTACTCGTGGCTCAGAAATATCTTGGCGAAGCAGATCATCCAATTCGCCTAAATGAAAATGGTCTTTACTTTGGCCAACATTACTTTCCGACAATTAATAGATATTCTGGTGGCTACCATCTTCCAGCTTCTGAAGTTCGTGGTTGGCAAACCCTTCTAGAGTTTTCTGCGCAGCCAAAGATTGCCGAGAGCATTACGATCCGGGATTTGGTTTCTGGTGATTTTGATCCAGAGTTAGTGCGAGATCGAATTGTTTTAATTGGTAGTACAGCGAAAACCCAAAAAGATACCTTCGTTACTCCCTACAGTGTTAGTAAGACGGATGGCCATCTAACGCCCGGCGTTTTTCTCCATGCCCAAGCTATCCAAAAAATGTTGGACACAGTGGAAGGTGAAGATCGTTTCTTTGTTTACTGGACTGAGGGGCAAGAATTTGTCTGGATTTTTATCTGGGCATCCCTTGGAGCTGCGAGTACTTGGCTGTTTTATCGAACTAGATTGTTTGTTGCTGTCAGTGTTGGCAGTGTTGTTTTGCTAGTTGGCTGCGGTTATGTTCTGTTCCTTGGCAACATTTGGATTCCCATCGCAGCACCAACGATCGCCCTAGTGGCTAGCTGGAGTAGCGTACTTGCCTATCGGCTGTTTTACGAAGAGAAATATGATGTATTGACGGGTTTGCCCAACCGCAGTTCATTTCTGCATCGTGTCGCTCACACTGATAGCAACTTAGATAGTGGGACTGATACTGGGGCGATCGCCTTGCTTTCTTTAGATATTGATCGCTTTAAATCCATCAATGAAAGCTATGGTCACTACCATGGTGATGCCATCCTTAAGCAAGTTGTCGCGAGGATCCGCTCACAGCTTCCTAAAGATTGTCATCTTGCTCGTATGGGTGCTAATGAGTTTGGGATTTTCGTTGAACATTTAGCAGTAAACGAGAATGTGATCGAGCTAGTCGACAAAATTGAAACTAAGCTCAAAGAACCTTTTCATATCGACGAGCAAAAGCTCTACCTCACCTGTAGCACCGGCGTGGCGCTCCATGGCCCAGAAGAAAATATTGCCGCCGAAGATTTATGGCTGCAAGCTCACACTGCAATGAATCGGGCAAAAAAATCGCGACGCGGAAACTACGAAATCTTTGCGGCTGGTATGCAAACCCAATCCCTAAATCGCCTCACTATTGAAAGCGATCTGCGGCAGGCGATTGAAAACGAAGAATTTCAGCTTGTTTACCAACCGATTTTCACCCTCGATACTGGTTTACTGAAGGGTTTTGAGGCTTTAGTGCGTTGGCATAGTCCCACAAGGGGCATGGTCTCTCCTAACCGCTTTATTGCGATCGCCGAAGAAACGGACTTGATTTTACCCATCGGTCAATGGGTTCTAGAAGAAGGCTGTCGCCAATTTAAGCAATGGCAAGAGCAACTAGATTTAGACACAAATTTGACGATTAGTATTAATTTATCCAGTCGCCAATTTAGTCAAAGCAACCTGAAGTCAAGCGTTGAAAAAGTCCTAAAAAATACTGGCCTTAACCCTGCTTCTCTGAAACTTGAAGTCACAGAAAGTATGGTGATGGATGACATCCAAGACACCATTCAGACCCTAAAGGATTTGAAAACCCTAGATGTCAAGCTTAGTATTGACGACTTTGGCACAGGCTACTCATCACTAAGCTATCTGAATGATTTTCCCGTTGATACCCTTAAAATTGACCGCTCTTTTGTTAGTAAAATCACGACACAAGACAATAGCCTCGCAATTCCCCGTACTGTAATCACCCTAGGGCATAGCTTAGGAATGGATATTGTGGCGGAAGGCATCGAAAACATCTCCCAATTTCAAATTCTGAAAAACCTCGGCTGCGAATATGGTCAAGGCTTTTTCTTCTCCAAGCCCCTCAGCCAAGAAGACACAAGCACTTTTATTCAAAAATGGAACAATCATCCTTTTGATCCCGATCTTTTTGCGGCGACGACTCAGCAGTAAAATTGAAAGCAATACTCGATTTTGTTTGGGCTAAAAAATGCCTGATGTGTGGTTTATTTTGCGAAGTTGCTCACAGACACTTTATGGGTCATTAGCGCGAATAATGCCTAAAAGCTTGCAAGCTAAGCCTTTGATTTAGTTTGTGAAATGAACCTTTAATATCTAGAGCTCGCCATTAAAGAGTTGCACTTAAAATGAGAATTAAGTTAAATTTAGTTAAGACATCGTCATAAAAAACGTAATCTTTAATCAAAACCTTGACAGCAACTATTCTGTGTACTAGTGCCAAATCACTTGTCATTACATATATTAGAAGCAGTTGGCTATCTCTTTAGATACGAAGTATTGAATCAAAATAGCGAAGATTAACCCATGAAATCATCTTGGAAAACCATTGTCCTGTGGGCATTACCGCTGCTTGTCATCGGCTTTTTTGTTTGGCAGGGCGCCTTTTCGGCAAATCCCGCCAACCTTTCTAGTGGCAACACTGCGAATATTCGTATGAGCTACGGCCGTTTTCTGGAGTACCTTGATGCTGGTCGCGTGACTAGCGTTGATTTGTACGAAGGTGGACGTACGGCGATCGTTGAAGCGGTTGACCCAGATTTAGATAACCGTTCCCAACAGCTACGCGTCGACTTGCCCGGTAATTCTCCTGAGCTAATTACAAAGCTCCGTGAGGCAAGGGTTGACTTTGATTCCCACCCTGCTAGCAACAACGGTGCAGTGTGGGGCATCTTGGGTAACTTGATTTTCCCAGTTCTTTTGATTTCTGCTCTCTTCTTCCTTTTCCGCCGTTCGAACAACATGCCCGGTGGTCCTGGACAAGCCATGAATTTTGGTAAGTCCAAAGCCAAGTTCATGGAAATGGCTGAAACTGGCGTGATGTTTGATGACGTTGCTGGTATTGAAGAAGCGAAGGAAGAACTTCAAGAGGTTGTTACATTCCTGAAGCAGCCTGAAAAGTTCACTGCTGTTGGTGCACGTATTCCTAAGGGTGTTCTACTTGTAGGCCCTCCCGGAACTGGTAAAACTCTCCTTGCTAAGGCGATCGCCGGTGAAGCTGGTGTACCGTTCTTCAGTATTTCTGGTTCTGAATTCGTTGAAATGTTTGTCGGTGTTGGTGCCTCTCGTGTCCGCGACCTTTTCAAGAAAGCAAAAGAGAGCGCACCTTGTCTAATCTTTATTGATGAGATTGATGCTGTTGGTCGTCAACGTGGCG
>CAZXBK010000115.1:0-3976 GCA_964638765.1 uncultured Synechococcus sp.
TCCGGCAAAGAAAAACCAACTAAAGGCTGCCAAATCGGGTCTACGAGGGGACGTAACGCGACAGACATACCCTGGAGTGGCTTGTAGAAACGACGCATATACCAGCCACCAACTTCCGGCAAACTGAGCAAACGTAGGGCAGTTCCAGTGGGAGCGGAGTCAATAATGAGAACGTCGTAAGTGCCTTCGTCATAGTGACGTTTCATGCGGACGAGACCAAAAATTTCGTCCATACCCGGCAAAATTGCTAATTCTTCAGCCTGGACACCATCCAAACCCCTAGCCTGTAGAACTTCGGTGATGTAGCGCTTTACGGCCCCCCAGTTGCCTTCTAGTTCCCGCAGGGCATCTAGTTCTGGCTTCACTTGAATGGGGTCGTGACCAAGTTCGATATCGAAGCTATCAGCGAGGGAGTGGGCGGGATCGGTACTTAGAACGAGGGTTTTATAGCCCAACTCGGCACAGCGTAAACCAGTGGCTGCTGCGACAGAGGTTTTACCAACACCTCCTTTTCCAGTCATTAAGATTACGCGCATGGTGCGTTTTTCCTTTAAATGAGAGTTTTTTACATTTCTTCACCAATTATCTCCTACATACTCAACTTTTCGCTACGGGTACAGGAATAGAGAGTTTGAATTTTGCCTTAATTCATTATTTTGCTTGGAAAAGTTCGGTAAGATTGACTACAGAATTCGTAATCAATATTTCGCTGAAGCAGTGGGGTTGGTAGCGAAGTAAAGGGTGCGTCGAAAAGAGTAATCGGAATAATTTTTTTATTTTGCCAGTACAGAAATTGAGTCAAACCTAAATGAAGCGATCGCCTCTATTGCGCAAGCTTAGATTTACATTTCAGCGTCTCATTTCTGAGAAAATTGTCTTTGTATTGACGCTATTATTTTGCCTTGGTGCAACGCTAACGGTAATTAGTGTGTGGCAACTGTCAGATCAGTTGATCCAATCCCAAGCGCGGCAAAATGCCTCGACCTCTGTGCAGAATCTTAAGTTGGCGCGCACCCTTTACAGCGATAGCGTGGTGGGTCGGATCCGTGAGCAAGAAGGAATTGTTGCAACCCATGACTATCGCAATATCGCCGGTGGGATTCCACTGCCAGCGACTTATTTTATTGAGCTAGGCGAACAAATTAGCGCTAGCCAAGAGGGAGTCGGTGTGCGGCTGTATAGCAATTACCCTTTCCCGTGGCGCAAAGAAACTGGGGGCGCAAGGGATCAGTTTGAGCGGGAGGCGATCGCCTATCTAGAGCAAAATCCAGAGCAATCTTTTTCTAATATTGAAGTTTTTGGCGATCGTCTGTCGTTACGTTATGCCGAAGCTGATGTGATGAAACCGAGCTGCATTGCCTGCCACAATAGCCATCCCGATTCGCCGCGTACTGACTGGCAAGTTGGCGATGTAAGGGGAATTGTCGAAGTGATTCAGCCCCTCGATAGCTTGGTAAAAAAGACCCAGTGGAATTTGTTGGGTTTACTGGGTTTATTACTTACCCTATTTATTTTTGGTTTGTCGGGGCTGGTCATTGCAATTCGTCGCCTAAACAACATTTCCCAAAATTTAGAACTAGAAGTTGTTGAACGTACTGCGGATCTGGTCGATGCAAACCAACAACTTTTATTTGAACAGGAAAAATCCAATAATTTACTACTCAATATTTTGCCGCCGAAAATAGCGCGACAGCTTAAAGATGGTAGTAAACCTGTCGCCGATGGTTTTGGCAATGTCACTATTTTATTTGCAGATATTGTTGGTTTTACAAAGCTCTCTGAGAGTTATCCTCCCCATGAATTGGTGGATTTGTTAAATGAAATTTTTTCTGCCTTTGATAATCTCTGTGAACGTCTTCATCTAGAAAAAATCAAGACCATTGGTGATGCCTATATGGTGGCTGCTGGACTACCAGAACCCCGTGAAGATCATGCCGTGGCGATCGCCGAAATGGCTTTAGCAATGCAACAGGAACTCGCAAGAATTAATACTTCAAAAAAAATTGATATAGCCCTCCGCATTGGTATTAATAGCGGGCCTGTTGTAGCTGGGGTGATCGGCAAGAAAAAATTCATCTATGATCTATGGGGTGATGCCGTCAATACCGCTAGCCGTATGGAGTCCCACAGCTTGCCAGGAGAAATTCAAGTCACCGAGTCAACCTACGAGCTACTAAAAAATAAATATAATTTTGAACCAAGGGGCGAAATTGAGATTAAAGGAAAAGGTAAAATGACGACCTATTTTTTGAGATGACTTTTCACTTTAGCTAGCGTAACTGTTTAGAAAAAGAAAAATAATTCGTTGCTATTTTTACGATAGTCACCTAGCAAAAATCAGCGGCTTTTCTTTGGCAATCACCACAAAGACATAGAAAAAACACTGAAAAAACCACACTTAAGCTTCTAAATTTCACCACTAGAATATGCCCGGGGCAAGAGTACATTATTATCACCTAAAGAGCATCATATATTTTAAGACCTTTACTTAGGTGAATAAATATATGAATAAGCTTTGGGAAAGTGGCTTTGTACGAAAGATATTAGACAAGCCAACCCGAGTTGTACTTTTAGGATATGCATCCTATGTATTAATTACTTGGTTATTATTGTGTCTACCATTTAGTTGGCAGTCAGAAAATATTAGTGTTTTAGATAATCTTTTTATTGCGACTTCTGCTATTAGTACGACAGGCTTGGTCACTGTGAATACGCCAGATGCCTACAACTTTTTTGGGGAATTTATTGTTGCCTGTGCTTTTCAAGTCGGTGGTCTAGGTTATATGACCCTTGGGTCTTTCGTGATTTTGGCGAGGGAGAAAAAAATATCTACTGCCCGTGAAGAAATTGGTGAAACAGTATTTTCTCTACCGGAAAATTTTAATTTTAAAACCTTTATTCGTCACACCATTATTTTCACTATCCTGATCGAGACCGCTGGTTTCATCCTGCTTTATATTGCCTTTGCTCGGGACGGTGTCCCCAATGCACTGTGGGCGGCTATTTTTCATTCTATTTCAGCTTTTTGTACTGCCGGATTTAGTGTTTTTCCCAATAGCTTAGAAAACTACAGTAACCATCTATTTGTGAATGTGGTTATTTCTGTTTTGAGTTTATTCGGAGCGATTGGTTTTATTGTTGTGTCGGATATTTGGTTAAGTATTCGCCGTCGTCGCAGCCGCGTAACGTTAACGACAAGGATCATCCTCGTTGCAACATTTAGTTTCATCGTTGCTGGCTGGATATTTTTCTTTTTCGCTGATGCGGCGATCGCCGCGTTGCCCTTGAGAGAACGCTTTTTGACTTCTGGCTTTCAATCGATGACTGCTATGACGACAGTGGGCTTCAACACACACCCCATCGGCGAGCTAGCACCTGCCCCTGTTTTTGTGATGCTGATTCTCATGGTTATCGGTGCATCTCCCTCCGGTACTGGTGGCGGTCTCAAAACGACTTCGATCTCGGCGGGTTTAGGTGCTGTTTGGGCATTGCTGCGAGGGAGTAAAGAAGTAACTCTATTAGGCCGTCGCATTCCGAACAATCGTCTCCTCAGCGCCTTTGCCGCAGTCATGTTTTATTCCGTGATGTTTTTGCTGGGCAGTGTGCTGTTGCTGATGGTGCAAACCCAAGCCTTTACCGACATTGTGTTTGAGGCCGCTTCCGCATTGGGTACTGTCGGTGTGTCTAGAGGTATAACTGGCGATTTAGAACCCATAGGGAAACTAATTATTATCGGACTTATGTTTATCGGTCGTGTCGGTCCAATCACCTTTGGCTTGGCGTTATTTAAGCGACCCCAGCGCCGCATTCGCCTAGTGGAAGAAGATATCGCAATCTAAAATCAAGAAAACATCTTTCAAAATTGAGCAGGCGATCGCCGAAAAGCACTCCAAGTAAAACCCAAGAATGGTTGACTTGACGAGACTACAATGTTTTGACTGGCGATCGCCTGCTCGATCTCTATCTAAAGTTCGGT
>CAZXBK010000115.1:4010-14677 GCA_964638765.1 uncultured Synechococcus sp.
TTTATTGTTGACTTATTCCTAAATAAGAATTATTCTAGCCTTTGGAAAGTGGCAAACTTTCGACTGATATCAAAGCATTAATGAGGTCAATATGGCTAAGGTACCTGACGTAGTTTTTAAAACCCGTGTACGCGACGAATCCGTAGAGGGACCTAACCCCTACCGTTGGGAAGACAAAACTACTGCTGACATTTTCGGCGGCAAGAAAGTTGTGATTTTCTCTCTTCCCGGTGCTTTCACACCCACCTGTTCTTCCAACCACCTTCCCCGTTACGAAGAGCTCTACAGCGAGTTTGAAGCAGCAGGCGTTGACGAAATCATCTGTATCTCCGTAAACGATGCATTCGTCATGTTCAAGTGGGGCAAGGAAATCGGCGCTGACAAAGTATTCCTTCTTCCTGATGGTAACGGTGAGTTCACTCGTAAGATGGGCATGCTTGTTGACAAGTCCAACCTCGGCTTCGGCATGCGCTCTTGGCGTTATTCCATGCTCGTAAATGACGGCGAAATCGACAAGATGTTCGTTGAGCCTGATTTTGCTGACAACTGCCCCACAGATCCTTTTGAGGTTTCTGACGCAGACACTATGCTTGCTTACATCAAGGGCGAGTCCGCACCTGGTGTTTCTGATCCCGTCAAAGAATTTGTTGGCTAGTTTTCCACACTGACAGTCGTTGATGAAATGTTATTAGACTGTAGGCAGGGAGCTAAGTTAAAGCTTCCTGCTTTTTTGTAAATGTTGACTGAGCCGTTTGAATCTTCAGGGAGGACAGTCAATGTTGATCAAAATTTTAATTCTTTATTAGTTGTCTATTTCGCGGGGGATATGTGCGATGAAGCTCTCCAGTAAAAATCTCGAATCACGTCTAGATACGGTTTACGATGCCATTGTTGTTGGTGGTGGCATGGGAGGCTTATCGGCAGCTATTTATCTCGCGAGATATGGTCTAAAGTGTCTCGTTGTCGAGAAAGGTCGTGGGCGATCGCTGTGGATGCAGGATCTCCGCAACTATGTCGGCCTTGACCCTGAAACACCGGGTCGCGACATTATCAGACAAAGTAAAAATGATGCTTTGCATTGGGGCGCAGATACCCTCAATGGCTACGTAGAAGATGTCACAGACGAAGGAGACACCTTTGCCGTCAAGATTAAAGTTGGCCGTAAAGACAGCAGCTATCCTGTATTTCGCAGTAAGTATGTAATCGCAGCATCGGGCATTATCGACAATCTCCCCAAAACCGATGATATGCAAAATGTCTATGACTACGCAGGCTATACCCTCCACGTTTGTATGATCTGTGACGGCTATGACATGTGGGATCAAAAGGCGGTTGTCATTGCCGGTACTGAGGGTCAAATTAATGCGGCGTTCGTTCTTAACTGGTTCACTCCCTACATCACAGTTTTGACCCACGGTCTAGTGGAAGTCAGTGATGAGATGAAGGCAAAATTGGCAGATCATGGCTATCCTCTCTACGAACAGAAAATTGTCAAATTCCATGGCGAAGATCACAAAATGAGTGGCGTCGAGCTAGAGGATGGAACCGTGATTGAAGCGACGACAGGTCTCATTAATATGGGTTCTGTTTACCATAACCACTACCTCAAGGGCATTGAGGGCTTGGAATGGAACGGCGAAAATCTGGAAACAAACGATATGTGCCAAACGAGCCACCCTCGCGTCTTTGCGCTGGGCGATCTCAAGCAAGGTTTAAACCAGGTCTCTATTGCCGTTGCCGATGGCACAAAAGCTGCAACGCAAATTTGGCGAAATATCCGTCGCGCATCAGAGCCTCGTAAGTGGGAAGAAAATATTTCTGCCTAGGCTGGAACTTAGCTGCTCCGATTAAAACCTTAATAAGTAGGCTCGCTGACTCAGTTTGAGCTTTATACGTAAAATCTCTGCCTAAACAGTGGAGATTTTTTGTCGTTGTGGGAGGACTTTTTGGGTTGGCGGCGACTATATCTGACCGGGCGATCGCCGCGAAAATGGCTGCTCAACTTAAAAATTGACATTAAAAAGCCCCAAAACCTAAATATAGAGACATTGGGACTTGAGCAACAATTTCTTTCTCATTGGTAAATTTATCGGATTTTCTTTAGATTCACCACGGTGATAATACGTATAAGTGAATTACAAAATGATCATGGACTAACATTTGCCCTACTAATCAAAAAATCAGAGTATTAGCTCAGGGCATCTAAAAAAGCGTCATCCAGCTCATAGCCAAGCATTTGGGCGATCGCCTTAACGCGAGATTGGGGCTGAATCCCAAATTTAGAGAGAGAGTCGCTGAGGGCAAAAACTTTGTTCATAACAAAAATTTCAAGGGCTTCAGGATTAAATTGGATGCCTTCGGTGCGGTGGAACTGGTGGGGCACTAGCATGGCGGTGTAACGAGCTAGCTCACCTGCTTTCCAATCTAATAGAAATAAAAACCACGGAAATAAAGCATCAAGACGCACAAACCACAGACGGATTTCAGGGATTTCCGATAGTTCACGGGGGTCTGTTTCGTCGAGGGGAAAATCAATCATTAGACGATATTTCTGTTCCGAATCAGCCAGTTGCTCCTCTAGCAAAAGAGATTGCACCAAGATCTGAATTGGCTCTAGGTTGAGGGCGAGGATGTCTTTTTGGGGGATTCTAATGTCTGCCATGTCCGCTTTGGTCAACAGTTTTCATATTGTACGCTTGCAGATGATCGCTTAGCTCGCCGAGACTCTGAAATTCGATATGGCGATCGCCATTTCTAAAGCGCCACACCTTGGGATTTTGTTGCACCACTAGCTCTAATTCTGTCGGCTTGTCAGTCACGTCGTAGCCTAGTCTCGTTAAGGCTCGTGCTGTCCAAATAGCGGTTAAACCTTCCCCTTGCAGCCGAATTGGCGATCGCCACTGATGGTTGAACTGAAATTGCCCACTCGCTTGATCAAACTCAAAAGTTTCGCCGCTAAAGGTTGAACCGAGGTCGCCCTGTAAAACAAGCTCTTCGGGTGTGCCGACCATGAGATGACCTTGGCGATTGATAAGCCACAATTGATCCGCACTACGTAGCGCCAAATCAAGATCATGGGTAGATATGAGAACCGATCGATGATAACGATGGGCAAGGTCACGCAGTAGTTGCATCATCTCCACCCGTCGCGGCAAATCTAAGTATGCAGTCGGTTCATCAAGGATTAATAAATTCGTTTCCTGAGCCAAGGCACGGGCGATCATTGCCTTTTGTCTTTCGCCATCACTGATCTGAGTAATTGATTTTTTTCGCAACTCTTCTAAACCCACCGCGGCGATCGCCTCCTGTACCGCTGCATGGTCAGTTTTATCTAAACGTCCCTGCCAATCTGTGTAGGGATAGCGACCTAAAGCCACTAACTCCTCTACTGATAACCAATCCAACTCGATACGCTCTGTGAGGACAATACTGAGTTGTTTTGCCCGCTGTTCTGGTGGCAGATGATGAAGATTTTTGTCTCGTAAAAATACTGTTCCCGATAAAGGTGGTTGTAGTCCCGCTAAGGTTTTGAGCAGCGTAGATTTACCTGCACCATTAGCACCAACTAAACAGACAAATGCATTGGTCGGTAAACATAAAGACAAAGATTCAAACAACAAGCGCCGTCCGTAACCAACCGCCAAATTTTGGGCAACTAATAACGGCGCTCCCATCACAAACTACTTTGAGCCTTAACCCGCGAACAAACCCAATCGTGGGGTAAAGCCGATGGCCAACCCATTAGACGCGCTTCTGGACAAATGGTGGTGATCGTCAGTTGACAATCGATCAGTTCAAACCCCTGCTGCTGACACTGTTCGATACTGTGTTTATTAATCGAGACATCTTCAAATTCCACTGTCTTATTACATTGCACACAAACAAGATGGTGGTGGTGCTCTTGGGATTGGTTGAGCTCGTAGTGCTTGTGACCTTCCGCTAGCTCTAGCTCTCGCAAAATCCCCATACGAGTCATCAGTTTGACGCTACGATACACCGTCGACAAACTAATCTTTTCGCCTTGCTCTAAAAGCTTCATGTGCAAATCTTCGGCACTGAGATGATGCCCTTGAGTTAAATGTAAAAACGTATTGAGGATTTTTTCCCGTTGGGGAGTGAGCCGCCACCCTTTTGCATTTAGCTCGGCTTTTAGCGCGTTAACGTCATAGGAAGGTACAAGCATGGATTTTCAACAAGTTCTGCTTATTGACAATAATACTCGTGGTTTTTTATTTTGGCAATAAACAGCTCTTATTGAGAATGATTCCTCCCAAACTGATCCCAGCTCCGCTTTTTGATCGTGGGAGAAACGACTTCTTTGTTCTAGGTGAGGTGGCGGCGATCGCCGTTATTGCGGCTCGTTAAATTTCGGATTTATTGGTGGTCGGGTGAGCTAGGATGCGGATGATCTTCCGTAGTGAGATCGGCTCAGACTCCTTGTGCATTATGAATAAGCCTGTAATTTTGACCGTTGATGATGACCCCCAAGTGTTGCAGGCGATCGCCCGTGATTTGCGACGACAGTACGGCGAGAATTTTCGTATTATTCGCGCGGATTCTGGCCAAGCGGCCTTAGATGCAGTGCAGCAAATTAAGCTTCGCAATGATGTGGTGGCAATTTTTCTCGTTGATCAACGGATGCCTGCCATGACTGGCGTGGAGTTTCTTGAGCAAGCAACGCCATTATTTCCAGAGGCAAAACGGGTTTTGCTAACGGCCTATGCGGATACGGAGGCGGCAATTCGGGCGATTAATGTGGCGAAGCTCGACTACTATTTGCTTAAGCCGTGGGACCCGCCAGAAGAAAAGCTATATCCGGTTTTAGATGATCTTGTGCGGGATTGGCTAGCCAATTTCCAACCGGAGTTTCAAGGGATTCGCGTCATCGGCGATCGCTGGTCGGCAGATTCCCATCGCATCAAAGATTTCCTAGCCCGAAATCAAGTGCCTTACCGGTGGTTTGATATTGAGCGCGATCAACAAGCCCAAGAATTAATTAGTTGCGCCAAGTTAGAAAATCCTTGTTTGCCGTTAGTTTTATTTCCCGATGGTGAATCCCAGTCAGAGCCAACAAATTTGGCGATCGCCGAAAAAATTGGCTTACAAACCGAGGCAAACAACCCGTTTTATGACCTCATTATCGTCGGTGGTGGCCCCGGCGGTTTAGCGGCAGCGGTCTACGGCGCATCGGAAGGCTTGCGCACAGTGATGATTGAGCGGGAAGCCCCCGGCGGTCAGGCAGGCACTAGCTCCCGTATTGAAAACTATCTTGGTTTTCCGGTGGGTCTCAGTGGCGGTGATTTAGCGCGACGGGCAGTCACCCAAGCCAAACGCTTTGGCGTAGAAATTCTCACGCCCCAAGAAGTCGTTGATATTCGCGTTGAGAATGATTACCGCATCGTCAAACTGAAAAGTGGTGCAGAGTTAACCAGTCATGCTGTGATTTTGGCGATGGGTGTGGCTTGGCGCAGATTGAACATGCCCGGTATTGAGAAATTTACGGGCGCAGGCATCTACTACGGTGCAGCTCAAACCGAGGCGATCGCCTGCAAAGGGGAAGAAGTTTATGTCGTCGGTGGCGCAAATTCGGCTGGGCAAGCGGCGATGTATTTTTCAAAATTTGCCAGCAAAGTGATTATGCTCGTGCGCGGCGAATCCTTAACCAAGAGTATGTCCCAATATCTCATTGACCAAATTGATGGGACAGAAAATATCGAAGTGCGCACCCATACCAGCGTCATGGAAGCAAAGGGTGGCGATCGCCTCGAAGAATTGGTACTGAAAAATTCTCAAACAGATACCGTTACAACCGTTCCAGCCAAATCACTGTTTATCTTTATCGGAGCAGTACCCGCCACAGACTGGTTAGCATCGATAGTCAAGCGAGATGCCAGAGGCTTTATTGTCACAGGCTCCGACTTAACTCAACCCGATGATGACTGTGAGCCACAGTTTGTTTGGCGCGATAGCCGCGAACCCTTCTTGCTGGAGACGAATATTCCCGGTGTATTTGCCGTGGGGGATGTACGTCATGGGTCTGTCAAACGAGTTGCGTCCGGCGTTGGCGAAGGCAGTATTTGCGTACAATTTGTCCACCGTTACCTCAGCCACCTTTAAAAAATAGGAGATGTAAATTATGGTTTGCCTCGATGAACTGCTCTCCTTAGAAGCCTTCCAAGAACTCCCCCCAGAAAAATTACGCTGGGCCTGCGATCGCGCGGCTGAGGTGCGCCACACCCAAGGTGAACTCATCCTTGAAGAAGGTAAGGAACCCAACGGCTTTTATATCCTCGTTAAAGGCAAAATCAGCATTACCCGTCTCAGTGAAGGGATTGAAATGCCCATCGGACAAAGCGATGCCCCTGCTTTTTTTGGGGAAATCCCAGTCCTCACTGAAATGCCAAATCCCGTTTCCATGCGCGCCCTTAGCGATTGTGAATTTTACCGAATCAATTGCTGTGATTTTTTGAGCTTACTCCATGACTGTCGCGGCTTTGAGCGGAGTATTTTTCGGACAGTGCAGGAACGCATCCGGGGCTTAGAGTCTTTTTTGCGGGGTCGAGAAAAAATGGCAGCCCTTGGTTCCCTATCGGCAGGTCTTGCCCATGAACTAAATAATCCAACGGCGGCTTTGGTGCGAGCCTTGCGTGATGTTGTCCCGGCTATCCGCGAGCTAGAGCAGATGAATTTAGCCTATGGTCAGTTGCAAGTGGATCCAGACCATACGAAAGATTGGCAAGATACCCGTGACCGAGGCTATGAGGTAATTCTCAACCAAACCCTTGATGCGATGACCCTCAGTGATCGCGAGGATGAATTACTCGATTGGCTAGAGGACTATGGCGTTAAAAATGCTTGGGAAATTGCAGAGCCCCTCGCATCGGCGGGTACAAAAATTGCAGATTTAGAAAGACTAACGACCCGCTGGCAGGATCATCAAAATGAATTTCGAGACCAAGGTATCCGTTGGCTAGCATTGTCCTTTGATGTGATGGCAATGATCAAAAACGGTCTGCGGGGGGCAGAGCGCATTTCGGATTTAGTGAGTTCGATGAAGTCCTACTCCCACATGGATCGAGGCGCCCAGCAAATTGTTGATGTACACCACGGTCTGGAAGATACGCTCAAACTTTTCTCTTTTAAGCTCAAACACGGCATCACTGTCGAACGGCATTACGATTGCTCTGTCCCCAAAATTTGTGCCTACGGCAGTGAACTCAATCAAGTTTGGACAAATCTCATCGATAACGGGATTGCCGCGATGGATGGCTCCGGTACTCTGAAAATTAATACCTGTCTTGATGGGGACTATGTACGCGTTGAAGTGATTGACTCCGGTAGTGGTATTGACCCAGACATTCGTAGTCGTATTTTTGAACCTTTTTTCACCACAAAATCCCAAGGTCAAGGGTCTGGCCTCGGTCTCGATGCCGTCAGACGCATTGTGCAAAATCGTCATCTGGGGACAGTTAATGTCACGTCAAGACCGGGAGAAACTTGTTTTAGCGTGTGTTTGCCGATTCCGGTAGAAGAGGGGTGTACTTTACCCATCCCGGAAAAACAAGGCGCCTAGTCCACGCGCAATTTACAGAAATTATCAACCGTTACGACAAAAAATAAGTCCATAGAAAGACAAGGAAAAACATCGATGGCGTAGCTATTTGGTGTTATTTAGTGACAATGCTGAGCTGGTGGCGATCGCCGCTATACAATCAGTGATATAACCGATAAAACCGACGCATACAGAATCAGGAAAGTTCATGGCAACCCAACGTCCCGTCCTCCGTCGTGGAAGTGGCATTGAAAATCGAGAAGAACGCGATGACGTCAAATATCTCCAGTCTTTTCTGAAGGAAGCAGGCTTTCTACCCTCTACGGCGCAAGTTGACGGCCTATTTGGCATGAGTACCGAATCGGCGGTAAAGGCATTTCAGCTCTCCAATAAACTCACCAATGACGGCATTGTTGGCGCGATTAGTTGGGAGGCGATCGAAACCTACCGTCGCCTTTTCCTAGAACAAAAACCCACCCTACGCTCCGGTGATGGCTTTGGCTCTGTTGCGTTGCGGGATGACATTAAAGTGCTGCAAACGCTATTGGTTAAAGCAGAATTTCTGCCTCCTGAAACGGCGATCGACGGCTTCTTTGGATTACAAACAGAGCGGGCGGTTGAGGCCTTTCAACAGGAAAAAAAATTATTAGTTGACGGCATTGTCGGTGCGAAAACTTGGGATGCCCTCGAAGAATACGTTCAGCAGCTATCAAAAAATTCTCCACCTTCCTCGACGAAAGATCCGAGTTTCGTGATTAAGCCACCAACCCCAGCCCCTAGTCCCGAACCAGAGTCAGAGCCAGCACCAACGCCAGCACCAACGCCAGTACCTGTCCCAGAGCCCACGCCAGCACCTGCTACCACGACCCGAAATCCTGTTTTACGTCTTGGCGACGGCATGAATTCCCTAGAGAAGCGACCCGCAGTAAAACGTTTACAAATCCTGCTGCAAAAGGCGCGCTATTACTCCCGTAATGCAGAACTTGATGGCAAGTTTGACGGTGGTGTCGATTCTTCGGTTAAAGCCTTTCAGCGGGATTCAGCGCTATTTATGGACGGCATTGTTGGGCCAAACACGTGGCGAGAATTGGAAGAGTTGGCGATCGATATGGGCGAAACTTTGCCGCCGCCCCTCACCTCTACTCCGACACCAACTCCAGAACCAACACCTACTCCCAGCGGTGACTATCCTGTACTGAAATACGGTGACGGGATTGGCAGCGACGAGAAAAAAGAAGATGTCCGCCGCTTACAAACCCTTTTACAGGAAGCACGCTTTCTCTCTGTAGAAGCGACGGTTGATGGTGAGTTTGATCAAAATGTCAGAACTTCCGTTTTCGCCTTACAAAATTTCGTCGATCAAGAAGTCGATGGCATCGTTGGTGCCGACACTTGGCAAATTTTGGAGCAACTAGCCGCTGAAGAAAAACGTAAACAGCCAGTTCTCCAGTACCGCGATGGCATTGATTCCCAAGAGTATCGTGAGGCGGTAAAGCAGCTACAGAGGTTGTTAATCCAATCGAGATATCTACCGACAAATAGTGCTGTTGATGGACTGTTTGGTAAAGGAACAGAGGCGGCAGTTAAGGCTGTACAACGTGCCTACGGTTTGTTAGCGACTGGGGTCGTCGATGAGTCTACTTGGAAAGCCATCCGAAAGGCGATCGCCGCCACAGACGATGCCCCAGCACCGACACCAACGCCGACCCCCACACCAGAACCAACGCCGACGCCGACACCTGTCACCCAGATTAATCCCAACATTCCTAAGCCTTTGCTTAGACGGGGTGCAGGTATTGAAACACCGCAACTGCGCGAAACCGTGAGTTATCTCCAAACCTTGTTACAGCGAGGATTATTTATTCCCGAACAAGCCGTTATCGATGGGCAATTTGGTCGCCAAACTGAAAATGGGGTCAAATTTTTCCAAGTACGTCAAAAGCTGGTTGCCGACGGGATTGTGGGGCCTTCAACGTGGCGTTCCCTTGAAGCATTTATTACCCGCGTTGAAGCTGCGGCAACCCAATGGTCGGTGACAGTTCCCCCTGATACAGCGGTCAGTATTCCCAGCAATCCGACTAGCCGTAGCTATCCTACCCTCCAGAAAGGTGATGGCATTTCTGCCCCGAACCTCAGACAGGACGTGAAATTGTTGCAATTACTGTTGCAGCGGGACGGTATCTTATCCGCTAATGCTTCTATTGATGGTTTGTTTGGTTCCGGCACAGAGCAGGCGATTCGAACATTACAGGAGCGACGCAATTTAATTGTTGATGGTTTAGTCGGGCAGCAAACTTGGATGAGTCTCTTCCAGCAATGGGTCAGCGTTTATCAACCGCCCCGACCCTTACTTTTCTACAGCGATCGCCTCGTTGCTTCATTGCCCGATGGTGGGATGCGTCGCTATGCTGCATCGTCTATTCCTCTGATCCTTGAGGAATGTCAGCGCGATGGTGTCGTGGATTTAGGGCAAATTGCTTACATTTTGGCAACCGCTCGCCATGAGTCGCGCTTAGGTCAATGGATGTTGGAATTTGCCAGTGGTGCAGCCTACGAAGGACGGTCTGATCTCGGTAATACTCAACCGGGTGATGGTGTGCGCTACAAAGGGCGCGGCTTTGTGCAAATTACTGGGCGACTAAATTACACTCGCTGGAGTGATCGCTCTGGCTTAGATCTCCTCGGTAATCCCAAGCTCACCGAAGAATATAATATCGCTGCTATAATCTTAGTCTTAGGTATGCGGGACGGCTCCTTTACCGGACACAAACTCGACGACTATATTTCCGGCGATCGCCGAGATTTTGTGAACGCTCGCCGCATCGTCAATGGTATGGATAAAGCCCAGCTGATCGCCGGATATGCCCGAGATTTCCTAAAGGTGATGTATTGAGACAGCTATTAAAACGACTTTTACCCGAAAAAAAAGCCCAGACAGGTCTCCCTAGTCGCCGCAGAAAAAGCAAGGTTAAAATTAAGACGGCTGAAGAAATCGCGATTATGCGACAGTCATCGCGCATTGTGGCGACCGTCTTAAAAGAAGTCAGCGAAATCATGAAGCCTGGCATGACGACCATGGATGTCGATGCCTATGCCGAAAAGCGAATTCGGGAAA